>JBBSFB010000015.1:0-76724 GCA_038239145.1 Acidimicrobiia bacterium | reverse complement strand
GACCGCCGTGGAAGCCCGAATACGGGTCCGAGTGGACGCGGTTCCCGGTCGTTCGGCTTCAATACACGAAGTCTCGCAAGGAGTGGGCCACCTACTGGCGGGACCGGAACCTTGAGTTCCACCGATACGAACTCTTCCCGCCTTCTGGGCAGCTCGAGGTCCTCCTCGCCAAGGTCGACGAGGATTGCACCGGGATCTTGTGGGGGTAGCGCAGATGAGACGCCGGGTTGAGGCCGAGGATGGGCTGATGGAGGTGGCCGAGCTGTGGGCGGCACGTACGGCGGGTGACCTCCACCGTGTGCTCGTGCTGTACCCGCCGATCCGTCGAAGTGCCGACGCGCACGAGCCGTTTGCGCTTCTCGCGAAGCACCATGAGATCGAGCCGGCCTCTTCAGCGGCGACGGCGATGCTGCTGTTGACCGATCCGCGCTGGCGAGACGGTGTCGGCAATCTCGTTCGTCGGATAGCGGCATCGGCCCTCCTCGATGGCGAGCACCTCGATCACCTCGCCGAAGACTTCCTGGCCGCCGACGATGTGGTGTTTTGGGAGATTCCCGCCGACTGGTTCAGTGACGAAGGCATCGTGATCGACCTTGGCGATCCGGGATTTCCGGATGACGAGCCGGACGACGAGGAGCTCAACGACGATGACGAGGGCCCGCCATTGGCGAGGCGCGTCATCGCCCCACCGCTTCGACGGTGGGCGAGCGAGTGGATGGCGCGGCACAACCCGAGTGCGTGGAGTTCGCTGTTGGCGCGGGCGCGCGATCTCGACGCGCGCAGCGCGGCTGCGATCGTGACCGGCTTGCTCGACGCCATCGAGTGTCTCGACCCGCAAGTGCAGCAGCGGCTCATCACGCACGCGACCGGTTGGCCCGACCAGGCAGTGCGTCGCAGCGGCTTCGCCCTCGTCGCAGAACGAGACGGACCCGAAGCTGCGTACGCACTGGGTAAAGACGACCCCAACGCTCGTGTCCGCGCCTGGGTCCTCTCACTCGTGGATCCCGGGACGAGCCAGAACCAACCGGCGGATACCGAAGTACCGCAGGATGCACCCGTCGTTGATTCGTTGGAGCCGCCGACGCTGTTCTGACGTCGGGCGCTCGGGCAGGTCGACGGCCGAGCGCGGCGGCGCGGTCGTCGTTCGGGCGGCCGGGCGTTACTCCACCACTCGGAGGTACGGCTGGGGTTCGTCGAGCTCGACGCCGGTGAGCTCGAAACAGCGCGCTCGTAGGTGGTCGCGGTGCATTCCCGGCTGATCCGCAGCGTGGAACACGCTGAGCGCGAGATCGTGTCGGCCGGCCGACATGGCCGACGCGGCGAGCGCGTCGATTGGCATCCAGTGGTTCGAGCCGAGCCGCCGCGCACTGTCCGTGTAAGCGGTGTAGCGATGTCCCGCGATGTGGAGCCAGGCGACGAGCTCGAGGGCTTCGTCGGCCTGGTAGTCCTGATACGCGGCGCGGTACTCGTAAGCCAGCCCAAGGAGGATGGCCTCGATCATCTCGGCCTGCGCGGCACGGACCCGTTGGAAGGGGAGCGTCTCGTGGCGGTAGGTGAGCGCGTAGTCGTCGGAGACGAGCAGCTCGCACAGGTCTTGCCAGTAGTGCTCAGGTGCCATGTCGGTCGCGGGCCAGTCGATGCCCAAGTACGTGGTGAACGCCTCGAGGCGGAGCTGGCCGATGTTGCCGTAGGAGTCGTCACCGCGCTCGGCGAGCTCAACGCCGACGGTCTGGAACGCACGGTACAGAGCAAGGCGATCGGCAACCGGGCGGCGGGGCCCGTCGTAACGGACGAGCCGCTCGCTCAGTTGGCGCACGACCGCGAAGCTGCGTCCTTCCGACACGTCGATCGACGGACGCCGACCCGCGAGCTTGTCGTACCAGCGGGCCGGGTCCTCCGGGAACTGACTCCAGTGCCCGTAGCGCGCGCGACGGTTCAGCAGCAGACGCGGTGTGGCCCGCATGGCGTCGGTCATCGCGCGGCCTTCGAGCGCCTGGTCGAGCACCTTGCGGCGTGCCTTCGCCACCGTGGTCTTGTCCGGCTCGACCACCGCGGCCAGCTCGGACGCGCGGATACTCGCGGCGGACATGCGCGCGCGCAGGTCGACGAGGTGGCTCAGCTTGGCTTCGGTGTCACGGCGACCGTGCAGTGAGGAACGCAGAGTGCGGACGAGTTCGCGTTCGAGGGCGTCGAGGTCGCCGCCGAAGTCAGCGGTTGCCACGACCGCGAACCACCGGTCGAAGTGGCACCAGTCGCGGCCGGCGAACGTCGTCCAAAGCTCAGGCCCGAAGATCGGCGCACGACGCGGAGCATTGTTCATACTCGTGTCCACCGTTGCCGAGCCCGGACCGGCTGGAGGCAGGCGAGCGCGTCTGGCCATCCGGACGGGTCGAGCCACATCCGCGCCGTGAAGATCTCCTCGGCGTCATCCCAGCGGCGCTGCCGCCACGCGCATAGCGCCAGGCCGTGCAAACAGCGCAGGAACGGTCGGTTGTCGATCATCGCCCAGGGGAGCACGTCGCCGAACCCCGGCGGCAGTGATGCTTCGGCGACCGAGACGCCGGTCTCATAGAACTCGAGTGCGGGCCCTGGGCCGCGGGTCTCGAAGGCGACAAGACCGAGGTGGCCCCACGCGTCGATGCACCGGTTGTCGATCGCGAGGACGTCTTCGAGAACTCGGATCGCGTCGCGGTGATGCCCGGCACGGTGCAACTCGACGGCATCGACGATGGGGTCGCGGTCCCAATCGTGGACATCGGCACCGGGAAGCACCTGCTCCATCTCGAAGCACGGCCGCACGCCGGCGGCGATGACATCACGGCACAGCGGATTTGGTGACTCGCCCGGTTCGCCCCAGTACTCGTCGTCGGGGTCCCATTCGCCCCTGGGGTTCAGCGCCAGCGGGCGCCCGATGTCGATCTCGACCGACGCGAATCGCGGGTACACCCAAGGGTCGGCGCGCGCGGTTGTGTCGAGCGCGAACGGGGCTGCGCCCGACCAGCGCCGATAGGCGTCGAGGAGCTGTCGAGTCTCGAGCGGCAGAGGCCCGATCGGTGCGACATCGATCAGCGAGACGGTGTGGCGCCCATTCGCTCGCCCGCACACCGCGATCAGCCCGTGGCGTTCGTTGCCGTCGAAGTCGACCGCAGAAACGTCGACCTCGACGCCAACCACCCGGCCGCGGAACGGGAAGCGAGCATTGTCTTGGAACGCCTGACGGAACGCCCACAGCTGCTCGTGATCGCCGTACGCGTCGACGATGATCTCTCCGATGAGCTCGTCGATCCCATCACCCACGAGACGTGACCATACGCGCCACCGACACCGGCAACTCGCGCCCTCGGCAAGTTGGCTGCTTGCCGATCGAAGCCGACGGCAAGGTCCGTAACCGGTCGCGCCCCGTCATGAGGTTTGACACGGAGCTCCCGAGGTCGATCCCGTCCACCTCCCCGGACTTATCGACAACAACGGCCATCCCGTCGGTAAGATCGTCCGCCCGAGCACCGAGCGCGACGTGTCGTTCTGCATCGCACGTGGTGCCGTGATTTCTGCCGTTCATCGCGGTACTGGACGGGACCACACGGGACCGGACGTCATGAACGTCGCGCGAAACGCCCCGTCATTGGTACTGCACGGGAGTAACAGGGATCAGAGGTCACGATACTGGGCCCTCATAACCCGAAGGTCGCAGGTTCAAATCCTGCCCCCGCCACCAACGAAATGCTGGTCAGAGGCCCCGCCGATGGCGGGGCCTCTGCGCGCACGGCTGGCTTCTACCGGGACTTCTACCGGGTTGAAGCCGGTAGAAGTTCGAGCAGGTCCGCGAAGGTCTGCGCGGCCTCGGCCTGCATGCCGGGCAGGACGTGTTGGTAGGTGGCCATGGTGAAGGCGGGCGTGGCGTGTCCGAGTCGTTCGCTGACGACTTTGATGGGGACGCCGGCTTTCAGGAGCAGTGTCGCGTGGGTGTGACGCAGGTCGTGGAGTCGGATGCGCGGGAGGCCGGAGCGTTTCACGGGCTTCTGGAACGCGTCGGACATCAGGTGGGGATGGGTCGGTCGGCCGTTGGCGGTTGCGAACACGTACGCGTCGTCGCTGACGGGATCGTCGGCGTCCTCGGAGCAGCGTCGTTCGCGCCATCGCCGGAGGACTTCGATGGTCCGTTGGTCGAGGTCGATGCAACGTCGTGCGGTGCGGGTCTTACCGCGTGATTCGTGGATCTCGTAGCCGACGCTGACCAGCGCCCGGCTTACCGACATCCGCGCGGTGTCGAGCTCGACGTCACCCCAGCGGAGACCGAGGAGTTCCCCGCGGCGCACACCGGTGTTTGCCGAGACCCACAGCGCTGCGTGCAGGCGATGATCTGCGGAGAGGTCGAGAAACGTGCGTAGTTGATGCGCGTTCCACGCGCGTGGGGTCGCGGATGCGAGCGGACGGCGTTTGGGTGCGTGCGCGATTGCAGCCGGGTTCGCGACGATCATCCCGCGCCGTTGTGCGTCGGTGAGCGCGCGGCGTAGCACCATGTGGATCTCGAGCACGGTCTTGGCGTCGAGCCCACCGGGTCGGACGCTGTTGCCGTCGGCGAGCAGATTCGCGTACAGGCGCTCGATGTGATCGGGTCGCAGATGCCGCAGCGGAACCCTCCCGATCGCGGGAACGATGTGCAGTTCGATGTTGTTCCGGTAACTCGCCCACGTGCTCGGCCGTAACGCGACTTGTTTGCTCGGCAGCCACCGTTGCGTGAGGTACACGCCAACGGTGAGGCTGCTCCGCCGCGTGGCGGGGTCATGCGCGCGCTCGTGCGCGAGCTGCCCGGCGAGCGCGTCGGCCTTGCCGCGATCGGGTCCGGCCGGATGCCAACGGCGACGCTCGCGTCCCGTGACTGGATCGCGTCCCTCGTAGATGACCGCGTAGTACTGATTGCCCATGCGGACGACGTAACCCTTCATGCCGACATCTCCTCCGGCCGGCACGGTGCGCGGCCGGTAGAAGACATCGGTAGAATGCACCGGTCAGAGCAGGTCAACGCAGGTGCCGCCGGGGCCGTACCCGAACAGTCGGCTCTCTGAGACCCCACCCGCTGACCGCACCGCGCGAGGTCGGCCTGGCTGTATGCGGCCGCGGGCGTGGCGGTGGGCTGTGGCAACATGTTCCTCGTTATCTCCGAGGACCCTTCTCTCGCTGCACTGACGGCCGAACTCGCCGAGTTACGGGCTGAGAACGCGCGGCTGCGCGACCTGTTGGGATTCGACCGGCGCGCCGAGAGCGCCGCGGTGACGGGCTGGTCCCCATCACTATTTTGCGACCAGCCCGCGCGATCGAACGGGACTGACGGCCTGGTTGATGGGTCGTCGCCCCGGCCGGCGAAAGTGGCGTTGTTCGGTTCACTGTTCGTCGGGCGAGACGACGTCTACGCGGTGCGTTGGGAGAACAGTCGTACGGGCAAGGCCGGGTGGGGTCCGGCAGTACGGGGTGGTTGGGCCAATGCACGACGGCCCGACCGCGAGTACCTGCCGTTGACCGATGAGATCGTCGAGCGGCACCTGGCGGGTGAGATCCACGTCGGTCTGTACACGTTGCTGCGTGGGGATACCTGTCGGTTCTTGGTCTGTGACTTCGACGGTGCGGGCTGGACGTTGGACGCGCTCGCCTACCTGGACGCGGCGCAAGCGGCGGGGATACCGGTCGCGCTGGAACGGTCTCGATCTGGAGAAGGCGCGCACGTCTGGGTGTTCTTTTCGGGTCCGGTCCCGGCCGCGTCAGCGCGCCGGATCGGTGTGCACTTGTTGCGAGAGGCGATGACCGAGCGGGCTGAGCTGGACTTGATCAGCTATGACCGTCTCTTTCCGGCTCAGGACTTCTTACCGAAGGGCTCCTTCGGGAACCTGATTGCGCTCCCGTTGCAGGGCGCGTGCTGCAAGCACGAAACCACCGTGTTCCTCGACCCGTTGACGCTGGCGCCGTTCGAAGATCAGTGGGCGTTCCTCGCATCGCTCGATCGTGTCGGACCCGACGCCGCGGAGGCGATGGCCGCTGGTTTCGGGGAGCTGGCCCTGGGCCCGGACGCGTCCACGTTCCGACGACCGTCGAAGTCAGTCCCGCAACCGAAGCCGCCTCCGCAGATCCGGGCGCGCGCTGCAGCGATGCTTGCGATCGACCGTATTGGTGTGCCACCAACGATCTTGGCGGCGCTGAAACACGCGGCGTCGGTGCACAACCCCGAGTTCTACGAGAAGGAGAAACTGCGTTTCTCGACGTGGAAAACACCGCGGTTCATTCGTTGCTACCGCGAGACCCTCGATCAACTGCTCCTCCCGCGCGGCCTGCGCGACAAGGCTGCGACGATCGTCAAGGAGGCCGGGAGCCGCTTGACAGTCCTCGACGGATACGCCGATGTCGAACCGATCGACGTGACGTTGCGGGCGGTACTCGCCGCAGAGCAAACCGCGGCGACGGAGGCGCTTGCCTGCCACGAGCTCGGGGTACTTGTCGCGCCGCCCGGGTCGGGGAAGACCGTGGTCGGCTGCGCGCTGATCGCCCATCACGCGACGCCGACCCTGGTGATCGTGGACCGCAAACCACTCGTCGAGCAGTGGCGAAAGCAACTCGCGACACACCTCGGACTGACGGCCAAACAGATCGGCCAGATCGGTGGGGGCCGCAGCCGAACCAGCCAAATCGTGGACGTCGCGATGATCCAAAGCCTTGCTCGCCGCGACGACCTCGCCCAACTCGCCGCGGGCTACGGGCTCGTCGTCGTCGACGAATGCCATCACGTCCCCGCCGTCACTTTCGAGCGGGCAGTACGAGAGATACCCGTCCGCCGGTGGGTCGGCCTCACCGCCACCCCTTACCGCCGCGACGGCCTCCAAGCCATGATCGCGATGCACTGCGGCCCCGTTCGACATCACATGGCCCCCCACGCCCACAGCGCGCTCCGCTCGCTCGATCTGATCGTCCACCACACCGATCACGACGCCCCCGACGGTCAGCACATCCAGACCATCTTCCGCGAGCTCGTCGAAGACCAAGCAAGAACCCGCGCCATCTGCGACGACATCCACAACGCCGTCAGCTCGGGCCGAAACTGTCTCGTGCTCACCCGATGGACCGACCATCTCAACGCCATCGTCGAGATCCTCACCACGAAAAATCTGACACCACTCGTACTCCACGGCCAGATCGGTACCCGAGCACGCGCTGCCGTCACCGACCAGCTTTCCCAACCCCGACCGAACGGCGGGCTGCTCCTTGTCGCGACGGCCGGCCTGCTCGGCGAAGGCTTCGACTGCCCGCCTCTGGACACCCTGTTCCTCGCGTTCCCCATCAAGTTCAAAGGCAGCGTCGTGCAATACGTCGGTCGGATTCTGCGGCCGACCGACACCAAACTCCGCGTCGAAGTCCACGATTACCTCGACATCTTCATCCCCGCACTCGTCCGCATGCACAACGAACGCCGCAAGGCATACACCACCCTCGGCTTCGAATCGGTCACCACCAAACGCGCCCCGACGAGCGAACCACCCGACGCGCCGCCGGACACTGAGCCGATCTGAGGTGAGAGGATCCGTATGTTGATTCGCCCGACGTGGGTCGAGACGTTCGAGGATCTGCACCGCGCCTCGACGGTCGCGGAGTTGTGGAGCACGCTGCTGTCGTGGCACGGCATGCGGTCATCGACGCAGTGGGAGGAGCCCTACGTTCTTTTCCGCCGGTTCCACGCCGCCGAGCCGGAGGGAGCCGTCGTCACGGCCGCCCTGCTTTGCACGGATCATCGGTGGCGAAGGGCGAGCCACCATTTGATCGTTCATATCGTTGAGTCCGGCGTGCTCACTCGCGCGGACGAGCAGCAGCTTGCAGAGTGGTTCGTTGCCGGCGACGGGTTTGCCGTCGAGGCCGAGGTGTTCGATCCCGACGAAGGTGGTGGCGGCACTGGCGCCGAACCCGGCGTTGTCGTCGTGAAGCGGCCGGTCTGGCCGCCGCTGCGGCGTTGGGCCGCGGCTCGTGTGATCGTCGGAGATCCGAGCCGATGGCGCAGCCTTTTGGACGCGGGGGAGTTGATGCCATCGCGCGACGCGGCCGCTCTCACCGCCGGCATCATGGACGCGGCAGGGCATCTTCCCCGCGAGGAGCGCCCCGCAGCCGTCGCGATAGGGCTGGATTCGGGTTCGGGGATCGTTCGGCTCGCGGCCCTGCCCGGCTTCGCCGCGCTGGAAGGCCTTGAGGCGGCGTTGGCGCGTGCTGGTGTCGATCCTTCGGCGCACGTTCGCGCTTGGCGTCTCGCAGCGGCGTCGGACGGCGACCCCGCGGCTCCCGTGCCGCCGGTGATCGTGGGTTCGCCCGCCACCGAACCAGCGGGACAGGACACCTTGTTCTGACGTCGGCTACGGCTCTTGGAAGCGACTCTTGCGAGCGCTCTGACGCTCTTTCGGTCCTACGTGATTCCGAGCCAGCGTCGATACGCGGCGACGAGGCGGCTGACCGCGGGGTCCGTGCCGGTGGTCAGGTCGAAGTCGATGGCGGTGACGACGACCAGCATCCCGACAAGCGACGCCGCCACCGGGAAGGACACTTCGTCTTCGAAGGCTTCGAGAAACGACCAGTAGCCCTCGTCGCCGTGGGCGTCGATGATGATCTCTTCGATGAGTTCGTCGAGCTCGTCGTCACGAGCGACGGTTGCCTCGAGATGTTCGCCGCGTCGTTTGCCGCCGTCGGCGCGCAACCGCGCGTGTCAGCGCTTCTTCCGACGAGGTGTCTCGGTCTGTTTCGGATGTCCGGTACCCGCGTGCGTTACCCAGAGAACGCGTGCTTCGTCGTCGATCGCGTACCAGATCCGTCCGCCGGCCGTCGCTTCGAACTGCCATTGTTGCAAGGTTGCCCCACCGACCGAGACGCTGCCGAGCGCGCCTTTGAGTTGGTGCTGCCGAGCGTCGGTTCGGCGCGGGTCGCTCGTCATCGCGACCCATGCGCGGTCGGCTGCCTCCGGATGTTGCGCGACGACGGAGTCCCATCCCTTGCCCGCCGTGAGGTCCGCGGCCTTGACCGTCCATGGTCGTGGTCGCGGGATTGCATCACCGCGTCTTGTCGTCACCGCTTGCGGGTCGGGCGGCGAATCTTCTCACCGTCGCCGTGAAACGGTCCCTGCAGGCGGCGAGCCAACTCCGGGTCGCTCCACACCTCAGCAGTGGAGCGCCAGGCCGAGAGCGCGCGGGCGAACGGTTCGAGTACACCGGTTTCCGCCCCGGCGGCGAGCTCGCCGAGCAGTTCGTTGATGCACTCGGATTGTTCGGCGGCGGGCAACCAGCGCAGCCACGGAAGTTCTTTGGCGAGAAGTCCGGTGATGAGCTCGCTCTGATTCCTCACGACGTCGCCCAAGAGGTGCGCGGCGAACGTCATGCCCTCCTGGCGGGCGATGAAGCGACCGAAGCTCGTGAGGACAAGGTTCTCGTCGTCCCTGCGTTCCAGCAGCACATCCCCGTCGTCAAGCCGCGGCAGGACATCGCTCGGTCCTCGCAGAAAGGCGCTGTACGGAAAGGTCGTTGTCTTCACGACAATCATGATATCTGAACTAGTGCAGATAGGCAAACTGGGCCGTAATGTGGGAGGGCTATGGAACCGGGAGCCGACGCGACCGCTCGGTACGACCTCGCGGTCGACTTCATGGACATGACCGACGGGCGTCGCCTCTGGACCCGATGTGCCGACGCCCGTCCCGGGTTCGTGGCCGTGGTTGGCGGCTACGCGATCGTCGGCGACGACGACGCTGACCCGAGAGTCGCGCGGATCATCGATCTCGATCCGGACGGCAACATCGAGCTCGAGGTCTTGGACGGAACCGTCGAGGCGCATCTCGACCTCGTAACACCCGCCTGACGCAACCAGCATCGAGCGCGTTACCTCGCTTTGCATCGCCCGTGGTGCCGTGAATTCTGCCGTTCATGGCCGTACTGGACGGGAGTAGACGGGACCAGACGTCACGAACGTCGCGCGAATCGCCTCGTCATCCGTACTGCACGGGAGAGAACGGGAGCAGAGGTCACGACGCTGGGCCGGCTCATAACCCGAAGGTCGCAGGTTCAAGTGCTTCGCCTACCACCATCTGGAAGCTGCAGGTGACGCGATCTCGTCGAGGCCGACCCGGCAACAGTTGCTCGGCGAATTGATGGTCAGCGGCCAGTCGAGGCATTCCGCGCCGCGCCTTGAGGTCGGTGCTGCAAGATTCCGGCCTGCCGTACAGAATGAGCGTGCAGACCCTCGTTGAGGTTGGCGTGCACCGTGGTTCCGTGTATCGGTCATCGATCTGCCCGCATCGCCAGCCGATTCGGCGGGACCATCGCGCGTTTTTCGCGCGATCGCTGTTCGTCGCCGTTGTCCGTTCAAGTGCGACCGACTACTCTGACCAGCCAAATTGTTCGTGGTCGTCCGCCGGTGTTCATCTCTTTCGTATTTACGAGCAGAGGCCGGCGGTTCGAGTCCCCACGAGTGTTCCCGGGTCAGGGCCGAGACACCTGCCAAAACGCAGGAGGTCGTAGCGCGAATATCGCGCGCGCAGGTCGTGCTCGTCTCGCAGGATCGGAGGTCGCCACGACCGTTGCGCCATCGCCGCCGTTTCGCGGCGTCGCCTCGCCCATCACTCTGCCCATCAAACGGCGTCGCGTTGCGTGTGCAGGGCGGACTGCGTGGATGCGGTGGACGCTGTGACCTGGCGTGATGTCACGGCATGGACGGAGTCGACGGTTGTGGCCGGACTCATAATCCCTCGGTCGCTGGTTCGATCCCAGCCGGGCCCACGCACCTTACCTGGGGAAACGTGATTTCGGTCGGAGTCGATCGTGCGGAAATCGGCGCGTCGGTCACCGTTTGGTCACGGATGCGCCGCACGGCGCTGCGCACGCATCCCGGTCGACGGTGGTGTTCTCGTTCACGTTGATGTCGGGTAGTGGGCGATGATGTCAGCGGACGAGAGCCCGGCGGCGAACGCGTCGAGCACGATCGTCACGAGCACCCGGGCCCGTGACGCACGGCTGACCGTGGCACACGTTCGGATCGCGGATTCACGACGCCTGGCAGGATTGCCCAAGTCTGCTGAGAAGGAGGACGTTGGTGCCAGGTGCCTCCGAACAGCCGGTCGCCGAGTCATCGCCGGATCAGGAGAACTCTCGCGACGGAACGTCCGCGAGTTCGTGGCCGCTGCGAGTTCGCATCATCGTTGCTCTCGTCTTCGCGGTCGGGACACTCGTTGCTGTGTGTTCGGTTGTCGGCGTCTTCGGTGACGTCTACGGCGCAGCAGACCAAGGTGACGGCCCTCGCCTGATGTGTTCTGCTGATCTGGCTGCGGTTGGGCCTGCGGCCCAGTTGGCCTTCCAGCGCCCTGTACTGCAAACGAAGTACCAGCGGGTCCCGTCGGTGTGCGCGTCACGGTTTCCCACTTCGCGCTTTGTTGTATTGCAGATTGCAGCGCTCGGGAAAGGGACGTTTGATCTGCGCCGACTGGGCTTTCTGGAGATCTCGCTCTTGGCTGCGGTGGCCGGTCTCGGCGCTCTTCTGCTCAGCGCCCGCGGCTGGTTCGGGGTCGTCGTCGGAGCGATCGTTGTGATTCCAGCCGCCGCACCTGTGTTCGCCCGGTACTTCATCTCCCCCTTGGAGGAGTCGAGTGGCCTCGTTGGCGCGGTCGGGCTCCTGCTTGGCGCAGCTGTCATCTTCTCGGCGAGCACCCCGTTGCCGGCATGGGAACGTCGAACCGCACTCGCGTTGACCTGGTTCGGCGCAGCGTACGGAGGATTCGCCAAGCCCCCTTACATCGGCATCGCGCTTGTCGGGGTCGCCGTGCTCGCGACGTATCGGGGAAGAGCTTCACGCCGAATCAGGTGGCCGCGACGACTCGCAGCGTACGTGCCGGGGATCTCGCTCGCACTGATGCTCCTCATGTGCACAGGCGTATACGCCGCGATATCAAACCACTGGGCACGAGTCGACCGGCAGGATGGCGTGCGGACCCAAGACGTCAACACACACGATTTCGTGTTTGTCGGCGCGGTCCCGGAACTGGAACGAGCGGGAGTGACTCTCCGAGCGCTTGGTCTGTCACCGGACCTGCAATTCGCCGTGGATACGCCGTTCTATGGCCATGATCAACGGCTGCTGTCATCGAAGGCGTGGGTCGATGCCATTCAGCAACACGACAACGCCACGCGAAAGCGCCTCACAATTGCAGTCCTCGAACACCCGTCGGTCCTCCTGAGCTTCGTACGGGAAGCGGTGTTTGCAAGTCGGCAAGTGGACATCTCCGGCCTACCCGCCAACGCGATCGGCCAGACCGCGCATCGCACCCTGCTGCGTCGGGCGCTCGATCTCCCAGTGCACATCTCGGCGCGCCTCTTGTCGGGTTGGCACGGTGCGCTCGGAATACTCGCGATGCTGGTTGCTCTCGCCTCACCACTCGTCGACACGCTCCTCTTACGTCGCCGGCGCGCAAGAAATGCTCCGAGGACCGACTACGCATGGCTGTCCCGCACGGCCGCGGTAGCTGCGCTCGCCGCTATGAGCACGTACATCCTCGCCGTCTTCGGCGGCGGATACTGGGACCTCGGAAAGCACGTACTCGCCGCGACGTACCTCGCCACAATTGCTCTCCTGCTCCTGGCATTCGCAGTCTGGGCGTTGGTGCGCGAACTCGCCGGCCCTGACGCATCGACGACACCGACCGAACCTCACGTCGATCTGGCTTTCGAACCGGGAGTACCCCCGACGCCGTGGTCACCGACGTAGCTACTGTCGATACGGCGGAGCTTCCATCGACGGCCGGGCGACGCGCCGGCCGTAAATGGGACCTTCGCCTCTCGACTGGTTGAGAGTGCCGTTCTACCGTCAAATGAGGAGACCGAGCGCCGAGAGATTGCCATGCTTGCGCAACGAGCGGGACCTGAACCCGCGCCTGAGGTTCACGATGCTCTTCTCGCGCGCGGCCGTCGGCTGGAGATTGCCACGATCGGCTGGAATGTCGTCGAGGTGTTCGTCACCGTCGGCCTTGGGTTGGCGGCCGGGTCGATCGCGCTCGTCGCCTTCGGACTCGACTCCCTCGTCGAGATCGTCGCGAGCGTGGTGGTGATCTGGTACATCGGCAACCATCACGCCGAACGGCGAGCGATGCACGCCCTGCGGATCGTCGCCTTGGCCTTTGCCGCATTGGGCGTCTACCTGTTTGTCGCAAGCGTCTACAGCCTCCAAGCGGGTGAGGTAGCCGGCAGTTCACCGGTCGGCGTCGCCTATCTCACCGTCGCCGCGTCGGCCATGTTCGTACTCGCGTTCAAAAAGCGAGCGCTGGCCCGAGGAGCCCATAGCGAACCTCTCGCCGCCGAGGCCGATATGACGTTCCTCGACGGCTGCCTCGCCTCGAGCATTCTCGTCGCGCTCGTCATGAACGCAGCCTGGGGCATCTGGTGGGCCGACCCGGCAGCCGCGCTGCTCGTCGCGCTGTTCTGTTTCCGCGCGGCCGCCGCCAACTGGTCCGAGTCGCGCGTCGAAACCATCGGACAGCTTGTGTAAGTGTTGTGCCGTCTTCGCGGTGGGTCTAGCGAGCGAACATCGCGACGAAGTATCGGGTGCCGGGAACGAGATAACGGTTGGCGTTGCGTTCCATATTCGGCAGGAGCTTCGACGGCACCGCGTCGTTCGTGCCGGCGAGGAAGGTGTCGAAGCTCACCCAGTACGCGTTGATGTCGAGTTCCATGGCCCGTACCGCGCCGGCGGCGCGGAGGACGTCGGCGAGGCTGACGATGTCGAGGACGCCCGCGGCGTAGACGAGGTTGCCGCGTGCGTCGATCCCCACGCCGGAGCGCCATACGAAGACGTGACCGCCCAGGGTCTGGCCCCAGCGGGAATGGTCGTCGCGTGCAAGGCCGGGGACGTCGTTGGAGCCGTCGACGATGAGATCGAGACTCTGGAATGCGGACGCGTACGGCGTAGTGGGTTGGAGGTCCCGGCCCCATACCCCGACGTCGACCGTCCCGTCGGGCCGTACCCCGAACGTGGCGCGCCCGGCGACGAACGGCCGCACGATCCGGCCCTCGCTCCGGTATCCGCCACGCGCCATGTCGAGGCGGAAGCCGCCGTTGAACGCGGCGACCAAGCCGGGCGTCTCCGACGGCGTGACGTGGTCGCCGTGTTGCCAGCCGGAGCCGCCCGGCTGATTGTTTCCGTTGTAGATCACCGCCCGCAGTACCCGCCGGTCGAGCCACGCGACACCCGCAAGCAAACTGGTGTGTACACGGTCAGGCCGCAGGAAGGTCTCGTACACCGCGGGACGGCCGTGCAGGAGCCGGCCGGTGGGCTGCCACACGCCCTCGCCTGCGAGCGCAGGACTCGCAATCGCGTGGATCGGAGACGGTAAATACGCAACGGTTGTTGGTGTGCGCGCGCTGACGGTCGCGGGCGTCTCGAGGCCAATGGGCTTCGGGACCTTCGGGATGCCGCCTTTGGGTTTGCCTCCTTTCGGAGGTTGATGGTGCTGGTACCACGTGTGCTCGATGACGTTGACGATCTCGTTCCCGCCATGACCGCGGACCCATTCCACGAACTTCACGCTCACGGGATCCGATCCGCGCACCAACGCCGTCGTCAGCGACCACCCGACCGTGACGACTACGGCAAGCAGCGCCGCCAGAAGTAGGCGACGCCTCCGGCGGCGCGGGTTGCGCCCGGCCGCGACCGCCTCGATCGCATCGCTATCGGCGCGCGCCTGTACCCCCGCGCCACCCGAATCGGGGTCAGCCTGGTGCTGTGTGGCCCTCACGCGAGGACCGTGTCGGCGATCAACCCAGCGACCGGCTCCAACCCGTCAGCCCGTCTCTGGATGGGTCGGTGTCGAACCGTCGGGCAGCAGGAGATCGAACCCGTCGGGCGTATTGAGCTGGTCGGGTCCGGTGCCGGGTTGGTCGGTCCGGCCGTATTGCCAGACGATCGTTCCCGTCGCGGTATCGATGAACGCGACTCTGTGGCGGTAGTCGTCGTTGACGGCAATGAGTCCGTTGGGCAACCTCTCGGCGAGACTCGGATGGTCGAGCATCCCGGCACCGCTCGTCGGGCGGTAGGTCCATACGATGCGGCCTTCGCGGGTGAACTCGAGGATGCCTCCGGGTTTGGCGTAGTCGGAGACCAGATAGAGATCGGGCCCGAGCTGCTGTGGGTCCGAGGGGTACGTGATGGGCAGGTGCACCGTCCACACGAGCGCGCCCGAGGGTGTGAACTCGGTGATCCACGAGCCGTTGATCTCCGAGACCAGGAGGTCGCCGTCGGCGAGAGGGGTGTCGCCGTTGGGGTATCCGACGCGCCTCGGCGGGTCATGCACACAATCGCCGGTGGTCCCGATCTGCGAGATTGGTTGCTTGTCGACACCGATGTGCAGGATCCGACAGTTCTTCGCGTCGGCGACGATGTAGGTGCCATCGCGCAGGAGGAACGCGTCGTCGGGTTGGTTCAGGAACCCCGCACTCGAACCGGGCACCTTCGGTGTTCCGTAGCTCCATTGCAGGGCGCCGGAGGGAAAAGCGATCCGCACGATCGTGTGGTTCTCCTCCTGATTCGTGATGATTGATCGGCCGTGATCGGCGAAGAAACCATCGTCGGGGAAGTAGAACCCGCCTGGTGGCGCGGGCATCGTGGCGGACGGGTATACCCATGAGCGTTGCTTGTTCGCGTCGACGACGATCAAGCGGTTGTTGCCGCGATCCGCGATCAACAACCGGCCGGCAAACGGTCGCACGTTCGCGGCCGCGACGGTGGTCGCGGGTGCTGTCGTCTGGTGGAGCACCGTCACCTCGGACGAGATCGCGGCCGCCTCGCCTCCGACGAGATACGCATTTGCGCCGACGGTCACCGATGCGCTGTCCGAAACCGGCGCCGGGAGTTGCCCGTCGAACGAGAAGCGGATGGTCTTCGGGTCGAAGCGGAGCACGTCGCTCGACGCGGAGCCGCCGGCGAGACCACCGACGACGTAGATCGACCCGCCGATGTGTACGGCGGACGCCTCGGCGCGAGGGCTCGGCAGTTCGCCGATCACGCGTGCGCTCCCGGCCCGCACGTCGATCTCCTGCACGGCGGTCGATTCGCTTCCGTTGAGCTCGCCGCCGAAGACGAACATTTTGTCGCCGAGAGCCGCGAGCGCGGGATACCGAACGCCTACTGGCAGCTGCGCCACAGTGCGGAACTGGACACCGTCCGATGTCGCGAGGACGGCGAGCGCCGCGTTCGTTCCGTCGTAACCGCCGACGAGATAGGCGCTCGAGCCGATCGTCAACGCCGCGAGATCTGCGCGCGGTTGCGGCAGATGCCCGACGACCGTCGACGAACCGCTCGGCTGAAGTACTTGTACTACGTCGCTGACGTGCTGGGCGCCGCCCCCGAACACATAACGCTCTCCCGCGAGAACAGCACCCGCGGCGTCGTGAACCGGCACGGCCAACGAGCCGTCGGCCACCGAGGCTCCGCTACTCGCGTCGAAATGCATGACGGTTGAGACCGTGTTCTGTCCGGCGTCGAGGCCGCCGGCGAGGATGAAGCCGTTGCCGTCAAGGAACGCGACCGCCCGCGAGCGGGGCCACGGGAGCTGCCAGCCGGCTCGCGCCGCCACCAGGTTCACGACGGAGACGCCCGAGGACGGCCCATGGGTCGTGGAGGGGCTGCGGCGAACGGAGACTTTGGGGTGATCCGAGGGGCCGGGACGGAGCGCGAACAGTAAGACCGCCGTGCCGATCACGGCCAGCACCATGAGCGTCCGGCGCCTGCGAACCACGCGTGATGCTCGCCGACGAGAAGGGCGCAGAACCGGTGCGCGTCGCTCCGAGACCGTTCTCGCATTCGGCACGACCTGACCCTAGGGTCCGAGCCGACAAATTTCGGGACGCGCTATGCCAATGTTTGGCAAAACCAGGGCAGCCCGGCTGCGACCGGGTCGAGCCGTCCGGACCGGACAATCGAGGAACGAAGTTGTCGTCGGCCCGACCTTCGGTGCGGCGGGGCGAGACCGACGGCACCGCCCGGGCCGCCCACCGATACGAGTTGCGCGTACAGTCGATCTACAACAGATCGCTCGCCGCGTTCTGTTGTAGATCGCCCGCGCGTCGTTGAGCGCACCGAGCCGACTGGTCACCGTTTGGTCACGGCGCTCAGGCTCGCAGGGATAGTTTGCGCACGGGTTCGACCCCAGACCGGGATTGATCCTCTTTCTCGTCGCGTTGTTCTTTGCACTCGTTGGCGCGACTGTGTTCGTCGTCGCCATTCGTCGCCGCGTCGTGAAAGAGCGCCGGCGCAACGACGAGCCGTAGAGCCGAGCGCAGTTGGAAGACGGCTGCGCGCCGCCCGGTCCCGGAATCACCGGCCGTTTCGGCCTCGCCGTATAGCGTCGCGTGGGTGGCGGAGGGGCGGTTGTCACGTCTGCGCGAGTCGTTCGCGCGGCCGGCAGTGTGGCGGCGCGTTTACGGGCGGGCGCGTCGAGAGGCCGGCGATCTCGCCTGGCGACTGCGGGACGGATCGTTCGCGACCGCCCCGCCCGAGCGTGCGGTGCGCATGGCGTTCAACGTCATGCTCCGGCGCGAGCCCGATCCCCACGGTCGTGCCGACTTCGTGCACCGTCTGAGTGTCGGCACGATCACCCGCGACCACATGGTCGAGGAGATCCGTGGTTCGGAAGAGTTCATCTACGGCGTTCGGTTCAACAGCGCGCTCGGCCACTCGATCCACGCTGGTCGTGCCGCGTGGATACAGAGCCTGCCGGCCGCGTCGCGCATCCTCGACCTCGGCGGCACTCACAAGTACTCCGACGAGGGCGCCCTCGTCCGGATGGGCTACCCGTACAAGTTCGACGAGCTCATCATCGTCGACCTTCCCGACGACGACCGCCACGAGGTCTACCGGGTCAACGGCACTCAACTCGACGTGGAAACCGCTTCGGGATCCGTTCGCCACCGCTATCACTCGATGGTCGATCTCTCGAGCTATCCCGACGCGTCCTTCGACCTCGTCTACTCCGGCCAGAGCATCGAGCACATCACGGAGTCGGAAGCCGACATCGCCTTGGCCGAGGTCCGGCGGGTGCTCCGGCCCGGCGGCCACTTCGCCCTCGACACTCCCAATGGCCGGATCACGCGGCGTCAGCAGGCCGACTTCATCGACCCGGATCACAAGATCGAGTACACACACGATGTGCTCGCGGCCAAGTTGCAGCGAGCAGGCTTCGACATCCTCGAGGCCAAGGGCCTCAACTACACGGGGAACGACGCCACCGACGAGAACTTCTCGCTCGGGCAGGTCTCGCAGCGGCCCGGCCTCTTCGCGGCCGCGAACGACTGCTACATCCTCACGTTTCTCTGCGCGAGGTAAGCCCGATCAGCGAAGCGTCATGAGTGTGCGCACCGGGACTTGGTCGCCGATGCCGCGAGCCGCGTGATCCGGATCGACACTGTCGTCGCCCCGGGCTGGTTACGGAGCGTGAGTGTCGACGCGCACCGACGCGACGTCACGCTTGCACCGGTCGCGTGCACCGAGTAGCCGTTCGGGTAATCGCGCGCCGGGACGGTGACAACCGTTGCGGGTCCGAGCGCGGCCCGGCGCCCGTTCGGTCGAGTGGTCGAGTACGCGAAGTTCAAGGTCGCCGTTGCGGTGTCGTAGCCGAGCTGGGTCGGCGTTCCGTTGATCGACGTCGGGTACGGACGGGTCAAGGCGTTCAGCACCGTGACGTTCACGTTCGGCGCTTCGAGCGGCTTGTTGCTGTCGGACACTACGAGACCGTTGTACGACCAGAACAGCCAGGGAACGAGGCGCGCGTCGAACTGGTCCTCGAACTGGACCAGCGTTGCCGGGTCGTTCACCGCGCCCCACTCCGTCATCAACAGCGCGGCGTGGTCGCGCGTCGCCGCGGCCACGCTGCGATCCATGACCGACGCGTTCGCGGCCGCGCTCAGCGCGTAGGCGTGGGTCGAGAGCGCATCCTTCGTCGACCCGCCCGGGATTGACGTGTCGGCGCCGCCGAAGTTGAACAGCGAGAACGGCTCGACGAATACGGGATGACGACGATCCACGGTGCGAACGGCGGCGGTCATCCGCGCGTAGAAGGGTGCCAGCAACTTCGCTTCGAGGTCGGGGCAACCCGTCCCGCACGTCGCGAAGGTGGAGCCTGGCCACGGCTCGTTCATCGCTTCGTAGCCGAGGAGATTCGAGCTCGACCCGAGGCGCTGCGCGACTGCAACCATGCCGCGCGCGTAGTACGTCTGCAGTGGAATGCCGTCGGGCCCGGCCCGGTTCGCCCAGAAGTTGTCGAACGCGCGCTGCAACGCCGGGTTCGTGACGTAGTACGTCGGGAACGGGTCGGGTGGGTTGGGGAGCCCGTCGGTGTAGGTCATCCACGCGGGCATGCCGTTGCCGTTGGTGACCGGGCCCCAACCGTCCTGGTGGAAGTCGAGCAGCGCGTAGATGTGGTGGCGTTCGAGGGTCACGACCGTCTTCGCGATCGACGCGAGGTACGCGCGGTCGATCTTGCCGGGGGTCGGCATCAGGAACTCGAATGGGATCCCGAGCCGGATCGTGTTGAAGCCGTTCGCGGCGAGGAGCGCAGCGTCGTCGTCGCCGAAGCCGTCGGCTTCGGGCGTGTACGGCGCCCACTTCTCGACGAAGTCCAGTCCCCGCAGCATCACGACGCGACCAATCGGGTCGGTGAACCACCTGCCGTCGTGGCTCAGTGTCGCGACGGAGGGCGCTCCGTGCGCGGGCGGGGGTTGCGCACCCGGCGGGAGGTGCCGCACCAACGGAGTGCATCCGGCCGCCAGTACTGCGGCGGTGAAGATCAGGGCGAGCGGTGCGCGCCGGAGGTCAGCCACCGGGCGAGTATGCCCATCCCGTACGCGAGCCGCCAGCGGCCCTCCGGCCCGACACATCGGGCGGACGGATCGGGCGGACACATTTGCTGACAGGTCGAGCTAGTCGTCGACCTTGTTGACGTGGGCCTCGTGCGTCTTGATCTCTTTGCCGTGCTTCTCCAACGCCACCGTCAGCCCGTCGCCGATCACATGCTTGTCGGTGATCGCGCCGCGCTCGCCCTTGAAGTCGCCTTCGGTGATGATGACCTTGTCGCCGACCTTGTAATGCGTCATGCCGGGATCCTTCCACGATCTGCGTCGGCGTTCGCGGCAACGGGTTGCGCCGACGTCCGGTCGCCTTCGAGCGTGACCCGGTGCATGGCCCGGTGGTCGTCGCCGTAGTCGTAGATGCCGTAGTGCATCGTCGTTCGGTTGTCCCAGAACGCGAGCGACCCGGGCTGCCAGCGGTATCGGGCGATGAACTGGTACTGGGTCATGTGGTCGTACAGCATCCGCAGAAACGCAGCCGCGAGCGCGTCGGACGCGGCGCGGGTGTTCGCCCACATCGTGTCGCCGCCCGACTCCGGCAGCGTTACCGTGTATAGGAACGATCCCGTCGGCGGCTTCGACATGAACGTCACGTCGGTGTGCCACAAGTTCGTGCGGTCCTTCACGCTGTCGATAGGCAGCACGTTCGGGTTCGCGGGCAGTGACGGTTCGACCGGGTGACCTTCGGTGATCTCACCGAACTGCGCCGCGAAGCCGGCCTGGGTGCCGGGGGTGAGTCATTGGTCGGGAAAGAACATGACGAGGTGCTCGAGCCACGCGGCGCGCACCGCGGCCAGTGTTTCGGGGTCGAACGGCTCGGAACAAGCGTGCCCACGGATCTCGGCGCCGATGTTGGGAGTCAGCGGGCGGATGTCGAGCTGCACGTTCGTCGGCAGGACGGGAACCTCACGTGTCCGGTGGCTCGTGCGCATTCTCTGGACGCCCGGGCGGACCGGCTCCGGCCGCGGGTCGTCTCGCCGCCGGGCCCGAGGGATGGGGAGCGTGACGGATGCGCGCGGGGACTTTGGGCAGTCCCCGGGCCCGAGGAGCTCCGCCGGCAGGCGTATCCGTGGGAGTGGACGATCGCTGACGTCCTCTCCCACGTCGGCTCGAGTGCCGAAATCTTCCGGGCGCGGTTCGACGCGTCCCGCGCCGGCACCGTGCCCGACGACGACTTCGCCCGCCCGATCTGGGACACGTGGAACGCGAAGTCGCCCGAAGCGAAGGCCGCCGACGCGCTCGCAGTCGATCGGGCGTTGGTCGAGGCGCTCATGTCGCTCACCTACGACGAACGAGAGAAGGTCGACATCGTGTTCGGGCCGATGCGTCTCGACTTCCCGAGCTTCGTCTCGCTTCGCCTGAACGAGCACGCCTTGCACACCTGGGACGTCGAGGTCTCGCTCGACCCGGATGCCACGGTCGCGGCCTACGCGGTTCCCGAGATCGTCGACCGGCTGGAATCGATCGTGGGCTTCGCGGGCAAGCCCATCGGGGTGGAGCGCACACTTCACGTGCGTACGTCGGAGCCGGATCGCGACTTCACGCTCGCGCTCGGCGCCGACTCGATCTCGCTCTCGCCGCGCTCGGCCAACTACGCCGTCGATCTCGAGATCCCGGCTGAGCCGTTCATCCGGCTGGTGTACGGCGGTCTCGACCCGGGACACACGCCGGCGACGCTGTCCGGTGTCGACCTCTCGGAGTTGCGCCGGGTCTTCCCCGGTCTCTGATCGCGGTCCGGGCCCGACCCGGCGCCGGTAGCGTCTCGCTAATGGGCGTTGCGTTCGTTCTCTCCGGTGGCGCCAGCCTCGGAGCGGTCGAAGTGGGCATGCTCGCGGCGCTCCGCGAGCGCGGTATCCGGCCCGACGTGATCGTGGGAACCTCGGTCGGGGCCCTGAACGGTGCGTGGCTCGCCGGCCATCCGGACGACCCCATCGACCACCTCGCCGAGATCTGGCGCGGTTTGCATCGGGGCGACGTGTTCCCGACCGATGCGCGCCGGGGCGTGCTCGCGCTCACCGGCCGCCGGCGGAGTCTCTTCGACTCGCACCCGCTGCGGGCCTTGATCGACGAGCACGTGACCTTCGAGCGGATCGAGGACGCGGCGGTGTCTTTGCACGTGGTCGCGGTCGAGGTGCTGACCGGGCGAGACGTGCTGCTGTCGTCAGGGCCTGCGGTCGATTCGGTGCTCGCCAGCGCAGCACTGCCGGCGCTGTTCGATCCGGTCGAGATCGAGGGCGTTGCCTACATGGACGGTGGCGTCGGCAACAACACGCCGATCTCGCACGCGGTCGGAGTTGCAGGTGTCGATCAGATATGGGTTCTGAGCGCCGGGTACGAGTGCGCGCTCGACGAGCCGCCCGCGAGTGCGCTCGCGATGGCGTTGCACGCCTTGAGCCTGTTGCTGCACAAGCAACTGATCATCGACGTCGAGCGGTACGAGTCCGCGGTCGAGCTGCACGTGCTCCCGCCGTTGTGCCCGGTGACCGTGTCGCCGATCGACTTCTCCCACTCGGCCGAGCTGATCGACCGTGCGCATGCGGCGTCGATCCGCTGGATCGACGAGGACCATCCTCCGTTCGGGCAGGCGCAGTTCATGGGTACGCACAATCACGCCGAGAGCTGAAGCTCACGTCGTTGCGGCCTGTTGCTCGAAGCGGACCCGGCCGTCGTTCACGGGCGTCGACCGCCAGCGTCCCGTTGACGCGCGCCACTCCTGCCCGCGGTACGACACGGTGGTGACCCGGAACTGCTGGGCGTGGCCGACCAGCCAGGATGCGATCGTCCAGCCGCGGGCCGACGGGAACGCGCCGTCGAGCGACGACACCCCGAGCTCGTTCGCCAGGCCCGGCATCACGATGGGCGCCGCAACCGCGGAGCGCGGCAGCGGGAAGCGACAGGTGAGGCCGGCCGCGGCCTCGCCCGTGAACGCGATCGCGAGGGTGCGGGCTTCGGACTCCCATTGCGCGTACGCGCTCGGGGCCCCGCTGAGCTGCACCTTCTGCGCCGCGACCGTGATCGGCAGTGTCGACCACGACGGCACCTTGATGAGGGCCCGGTAGAACGCGGCGGCCGAGTAGCTCGGCGTCAGGATCTCGGTGGCCGTGCCCCAACCCTGGGACGGGCGCTGCTGGAACAAGCCCAACGAGTCGCGGTCGCCGTAGGGAAGGTTGCGTAGCTTCGATTCCTGCAACGACGTTGCCAGCGCGATCGTGACCGCATGATCCGCCAGCCCGAGCCGCTTGCCCACCGCGGCGATGGTCGCCGAGTTCGCGGCCTGCTCGACGTCGATCGTATACGTCGTCCCACCCGCGTTCACCTGGCACGAGGTGACGGCCGCGCTGTGGTGGCGCAGAACTATGACAGCGATCGCCGCGCCGGCGACGAGTGCGATGACGACGACGCCGGCCCCGATGCGGCGTACCGCGGTCGAGACGGCCATCAGTCGAAGTTACCGCGACGCGTGAGCGACAAAGGCGCGCCGATCAGGCAGCGGGAGGCTCCGACGCGCGTGAACGCGCCGACCAGGCGTTCGGCACTGCGAGGCGTAACACGTCCGCGCTCTGCGTGATCCGACCGCGACGCCGGTACTCCTCGATGGCGATCCGGAGGTCGGTGCGGATCCACGTGCGCACCGGCTTCCACGCGATGGCGATCGCCAGCGCGGTCAGCACGACGACGGCCGCCATCAGCACGATGTCAGGCATCGACGAACCCGAAGGTTGCACGGTGACCGCGAGTACCAGCGATGCGAAGATCGCGTAACCGCGCTCGATGCGCCGGCCGACCGCGGCAAGCACCACGAGTCCCCAGAGCGCGTACCACGGCAACACGACCGGGCCGAGCGCGACGATGAGCGCGAGCGCGAATCCGCACGCTCGCACCGTCCCGATCTTCGGTGCCCGCCACAACAGATACGCGACGCCGAGCACGGTGGCTCCCGCTGCCGCGAACCGGACGAGGCTGAGCAACAGCGATTCGTGACCGACGGCGACCGAGATCCAGTGCGCGAGAAATGTGGTGGGCGTGAGCAGGGTGCGGTTCGTCCCGGGAATACCGAGCGCGCCGATCCAGCCCCAACCGAGCCCGCAGGCCCACGACAGACCGATGAACGACACCGACCCGACCCCCGCGAGCTTGGTGAACGTCGACACCCGACGCTCGGCCGGGGCGTTTCGTGCCGCGTCGAAGATGATGAACGCGGCCGGTATGACGGCCGGCGCCTTGATCGTCGCGGCGACGACGCACAAGAGCACGCCGAGTGCGGGCCGGCGATGGGTGACGCCGACCGCGAGACCGGCGACGATGAGACCGATCATCAGCGCGTCGTTGTGTCCGCCACCGATGAAATGGAACAAGACGAGCGGGTTGCAGACACCGAGCCAGATCGCGCGCGCCGGGTCCTTGCCGGCCGCGCGCGCCAACGTCGGAAGTGACATCGCGATCAGCACGACACCGGCGACCTCGAACAGGCGCAGGATCATGATCGCGCTGACGACGCTCCCGCCCGAGAGGCGCGCCGCGGCGTTCGCGATGCGCAAGAAGAGCGGGCCATACGGCGACGGGGTCGTGAGCCACGCATGACTGACGGGCGACAGGAACTTCGACGCGCCGAGCACGGCCGGGCCGTGCTCGTAAGGACTGATGTGGCGGACGACCATCATCCCGTCGGCCGCGTAGCTGTAGAGATCACGGCTGAAGATGGGCGGTCCGATCAACAACGGCGCCGCCCACGCACACGTGATCCGGAACAGCGGGCGCAGCTCGGCGCCGCGGCGCAGGAGGAGGCCGAGGACCAGCCACGAGCCGAGCACGAGCGCGAGACCGGCGGTCATCGTGGCTGCGCCGAGGACGGTTCCCGCGGTGCCCTTGGGAACGAGCGCGAGGATCACGCGCTCGACGGAAGAGCCGGTCGGACCGGTCGGACCGACCGCGACTCCGGAGACGGTGATCAGCACCATTCCGAGCGCGCCGGCCGCGCCGAGGGCGACGGTGGTGCCTCGCGGCCACCCGTTGCCGGCGCGTTCGGACGCGACTGCAGACTCCGTAGCGTCGTTCACCAGGTTCATTATGGTCTACGGAGCTCCCGGCGAAACGGTCTGGGCGGCTTCACCAGCCATTTCCGGAGCTCTCGACCCGACCGGGCAACCCGCCCCGCGGGCCCGATCGGATCGAGGAACTCGCGCTTCAGGCGATCACGTCAGAGAGCGGGCGGGCTCCGTCCATCTTCGTGAACGTGTCGGGCACGGGGTACTTCCCGAGCACGAAGCTCAGGATCGCAGCGTGCTGGAGCTCGACGGGCTCGATGGTCGCTGCCGTCTTGATGCCGGCCGGAGCCGCCACCACGCTGATCGCCTCGAGGTACGTCGCCGCGGCCACGTTCTCCAAGGTCAGGGCCAGGGTCGCAAGACCACCGACGTCCTTGACCTTGGCAAGAGCGGGGTCGGTGACCGCGTCCTTGACCGTCTTGTCCACACCGGTGATCGGCTGCTCGTTCGCACCCGAGAGCACCGCGTTCCAGGCCGCGGCGTGCTGGGTGTGGTGCGACTTCGCCGTGGTGGCGAAGGTGACGACCGCGGGCGGCACCGCGCCGAGCTTCCCGGCAGTTGCTGCCGCGATGCCCGCGCCGTACACCGACACTGCGAGGTTCTCCAACGAAGCCGCAAGCGCGACGACCGCAAGGTCACCGGTGAGCTTGCCGCCGGTGGTGGTGGCAGAACCCGCGCTCGACGGGGTAGTGGTGCTCCCGGCCGAAGACGACTTGCTGCTGCTGCCGCATGCGGCGAGTGCGATTCCGCCGAGCGCCACTCCGGCGCCCATGAGGAAGCCGCGCCGGCTCGGGACGACCTTGGAGATACCGGTCCGCATCTGCTGATGCAGCTCGGCCCACTCCGCCAGCGCTTCCTTCATCACCGGGAGCGTGGCGTGGTGCATCTCGTCCATGTCGGCGGTCATCAACCGCAGCTCGCCCTCGCTGATCTGCATCGGCTCGTGCTTGTCGGCGCTCATTTGACGGCTCCTTCAGCGGCCGGACGGGCCATGTCGTAGGGGTAGAACGCGTCGGGGAATCCGACGCTGCCCGCCGCCGCGGGCAACTTCGCCGCCGGCGGGGGGAGGGTGATGTACTCGGGGTGTCCGGCGGCAACGAGCGCCTTGACCGCGTTCAACACCGCGACGTGCTGGGCCTCGACGCCCATGATGCTGGCTGTCGTGTTGCGTGCGTTCTTGTCGGACAACGTCGTCACGAAGGCGACGTATGTCTCGGCCGCGCCCATCTCGAGTGTGATTGCGAGCTCGACCAACGGGACCGCACCGGTGAGACCGGGCTTGGCCTTGTTGACCACGTCGAGCAAAACCGGGTCGGGACTGGTCTGGGCGGTACCGCCGAGCGCCTTGGTGGCGGCGGCGAATGCCGACATGTGATCCATGTGCTGTTGCTTCGTGGTCGTGGCGAACGTCTGCACGACCTTCGGCAACGAGCCTGCGAACGACAGGCCGAGGGCCGCGGTGTACGTGGCGACCGCGAGGATCTCGATCGACGTCGCCGTCTGCAGCATCTGCACGTCGGCACTCTGGTCGGCGAACGCAGGTCGGGCCATCAGCGCGAGCAGTGCGCCACCGGCGCCGATCGCGGCGAGGGCCTTACCCCCTCCGATGCCGTGGCGGAGCAGCGCGTTGCGCTCCTCCGTGGACGGGTGGCGCTCGGCTCGGTCGGTGGCGTCTTCTCGCCCGACTTCGACCAGCTCCTGCAGCGATGCGCGGGTCGTGTGCATCGAATCGCTGTGCAGATCCTTCGATTCCTCGATCAGCGAGCCGATCGCTCGTTCGTCGATACTCATAAGTTCCTCCGGGTCTCTCGGAACGCGAACTCCCGTACTTCGGAGCGGCCCGGGTTTCCGGATGACGACCGTTCAAGAATCTCGGTCTCAGTAGTTCCTACGTACTCGTTGCGACGGCGCCCTCGAGCCGGCCGTTCGCAGAGGGCCCACCAAATTCGAGTGGTACCGCCGGCGGGACCACGGGCGGTACCACGGGCGGGCCCGCCGGCGGGACCACGTCGTTTTCGTGGGCGTGCCTGTCTCACCCCGCCCGTAGCTTCCGTCGATGCGACGCGATCGAGAGCCCGCCTCGGTGCATCTACGAATGTCACCGCAGCTGCGTGAAAGCCTTCGTCGCGCTGCGTCGGCGGCGGGAGTGTCGTTGAACGCGTTCTCGATTCAGGTGCTCTCGGCCGCAGCTGGCGATGCCGCCCGCTTTCGAAGCTCGGACGAAACGGGCGCAAGCGGTGCCCGCGCCCGCTCAGGAATGGCGAAGCAGGCAAGCGCGCAACGACTTCATGGGGATCATGGGTAAGGAGATCGGTAGCGTCGCGATGGCGGCGCTCGTCCGGCGCTACGACGTCGAAGACCCGGGGTTCCACGTCGAATGGAAACGAGCTCGGGATGCCGCCGGGGTCGTCGAGGAGCCGGGTGCGGCGCGGCGCCCCCGTCGGGATTCGTGACCGCGGGCGTGCAGACGTGTCAGGCGAGGCCGGCGCGCCGGCGGACGACCTTGCCGAGCGCGGAGAAGTCTTCCCGGCCGTAGCCGGCCTCGACCGCAGCCGCGAGCACGGGCGCGACCAGCTCCGCGCTCGAGGCGGGCGCGCCGGCCCGGGCCGACTCCCGCACGACGAGGTCGATGTCCTTCGCCATCAGCGCGGTCATGAAGCCCGGCTTCCAACCGTTCGATGCCGGGGTATCGGGACGGACGCCGGCGAAGGGGATGCGGGTGCGGATCGCGGTGCAGTCGCCGGTCGAGTGAGTCAGCACCTCGTGGACCACCGTGAGGTCGACCCCTTCCCTCACCGCGAGCACACAGGCCTCGGAGACAGCGAGCATCTGCGCCGCGTAGACGAGCTGATTGCACAGCTTGACGATCTGGCCGAAACCGGGACCGCCCGCATGCACCACCAGCCCGGCGAAGGGGTCGAGTGCCGGACGCGCGGAGTCGAGCACCATCGCGTCGCCGCCGACCATCACAGTGAGCGTGCCCCGCTCCGCGCCGACGGTTCCTCCCGACAACGGCGCGTCGAGGTACGCGGCGCCGGCGGCGGTGACCCGGGCGTGTTGGGCCCGTTCCACCTCGGGGTCGATCGTCGACGTGTCGATCACGATCTTGCCCGCCCGTAGCGCGGGAAGGGCGGCATCGATCACACCGACCACGTCGGGTGAATCGGGCACGCACAGGATCGTGATCTCGCTCGCAGCAACGACCGCGTGCGGGCCCGCGCCGACACGCGCGCCGGCTGCTACCGCGGCGTCGATCGGTGGTTGGCTGCGTGACGCGACCGTGACATTGTGGCCTGCAGCCAGCAGGTGACGGGTCATGGGCAAGCCCATCGCGCCGAGGCCGATGAATCCGATCTCCATGAGCGGCAACGCTACTGCGATACCTTGCCGCGTCATGCCTGACCCGCTGCTGTTCGTGACCCAGGTCTCGCCCTACCACGACGGTCCCGCGGGCGTGCACGGCGTCCTCGACCAAGCCGCGGTCGGAGTGGATCAGGTGGCGGAGATGCACGGCCTGCGCGGCGTCCGCGTCGACGACGTGCGCGAGATCACCGCCGACCAGATCCGCGCCGCGCGTGCGCTCGCGCTCTTCACGATCGGTGAGACGCCCTGGAGCGTCGAGCAACAGAACGTGATCCTCGAACGCCTGCGCTCCGGGAACCTGAGCGTGTGCGCGATCCATTCCGCGACCGATTCCTGTTACGGATGGGACGAGTACGGCGCGATCGTCGGCGCCCGGTTCAACGGGCATCCGTGGACGCAGACGTTCGTCGCCGACGTGCTCGACCCCACGCACCCCGCGGTCGCTCATCTCGGCGCGGAATGGAGCTGGCGCGACGAGGTGTATCAATTCCGCGACCTGCGCCCCGACGCCCAGGTGCTGTTGCGCGTGCGCGACGGCGAGCTCGACCTCAGCGCCGGCGGTGCAGTGCAGCAGACGTTCGGGTTCCCGCTGGCGTGGTGCTTCTCCGAGGGAAACGGGCGCGTGTTCTCGACGAGCCTGGGTCACTTCCCGTCGGCCTGGGAGTCGCCGGCGTACCTGCGCCATCTTTCGGGCGGACTCGGATGGGCGCTCGGCGAATCGGCGTGAGCGGCGCCCGGAATTTCTCCAACTGGGCGTACTGGCGCCTGCACCTGGAGCGGGTGGCCGCCGCGGAGCAATCGCCACCGACCGACGACGACGTATGGCGAGCGCGCACGCGCGCCGAGCTCGACGCCCGGCTGGGCGCGCACCCGACCCCGGTTCCCCTCGACCTCGAGACGACCGAAGAGATCGACTGCGGTGAATACGCCAGGTCGCGGATCGTGTTCGACGTCGAGGACACCATGTCGGTGCCGGCGTACCTCCTGGTTCCCCACGCGCGTCGAGAGGCTGCGCCCGGTCCTGCGGTGCTCGCGATCCATGGTCACGGCCCGGGGAAGTCGTACGTCTGCGGTATCGAGCCCGGCGGTCCCGGCGACGACTACGCGCACGCGCTCGCGTTGCTGGGCTACGTCGTGCTCGCGCCGGATCTGCGCGGGTTCGGCGAACGCCGCGACTGGATGCCCGACGAGAAGTACCACTGCGACTGGGATCTGGTCTGCGCCACGATGGCCGGAGTCGTGCCGCTCGAGCGCAACCTCTGGGATCTCTCGAAGTCACTCGACGTGTTGTGCGCGCACCCGCTGGTCGATCCCGATCGTGTCGCCGCGGCCGGCTTGTCGTACGGCGGCACGTGCACGCTCTTCCTCGCCGCTCTCGACGAGCGCGTGCGCGTCGCCGTGATTTCCGGCTACCTGGCGTCGTGGCGGGCCGCGCACACGGTGCCGTGGAACATGTGCGGGTCGCAGATAATGCCGGGTCAGCTCGGCGCGATCGAGCACCTCGACATCGCCGCACTCATCGCGCCCCGTCCGCTGCTTGCGGAGTCGGGCGACCAGGACCCGATCTTCCCCGCGACCGCTGCGCGCGAGACCGTCGACCGGTTGCGGCCGCTCTACGCGCGCCTGGGTGCACCCGACGAAGCGCTCGTACACGACGTGTTCGAGGGCGATCACCGCTGGTACGGCAGCACCGTCCCAGCCTTCTTGGAGAGGTGGCTGTGAGCACGATCGACGACTGTCTGCTCGCGTTGGGTCTGGAGTTGCCCGGGCCGTACCCACCGCACGATCCGCTCGACGCGATGATCGTGCACGGCGACCGCGCCCGCACCTCGGGCCAACTTCCTCGCGATCACGACGGCCAGCTGGTGCATCCGGGCGTGCTCGGCACGAACCTCTCCGTCGAGCAGGGCGCGGAGGCCGCTCGTTGGTGCGCGCTGAACGCGCTCTCGGTGCTGCGGGCCGGGCTCGGGTCGCTCGATCGCATCTCCCGCGTACTCACGGTGCTCGGGTTCGTGGCGTCCGCGCCCGGGTTCGAGCAGCAGCCGGCCGTCGTCGACGGTGCGAGCAAGTTGCTGTTCGACGTGTTCGGCGACGCGGGCCGGCACACCCGCTCGGCTATCGGTGTGGCCGCGTTGCCGCGCGGCGGCGCGGTCGAGATCGAGATCGAGGTCGCGCTCACCGACTGACGGGCGCCGCGGGGTCGCCCGCCGGAGCCGTTCGCTCGTAGGCTCCGCGCATGGGCGCGAACATCAGTGTTGTCGGCGGCGGGAGTTACCACTGGGCCCCGCGACTGCTGACCGACTTTGCCAACACCCCGTCGCTGAACGACGCACATGTTGTGCTGCACGATCTCGACACCGAACGCATGCTGATCATGCAGGACCTCGGCGCCGAGATCGCGAAACGGCGCGGCATCGAGTTGAAGGTGGAGGCCGAGGGCAACCGGCGCCGGGCGCTCGCGGGCGCCGACTACGTGATCAGTGCGTTTTCGGTCGGCGGGTTCGACTCGATGCAACACGACATCGAGATCCCCCAGCGGTACGGGATCCGCCAGCCCATCGGCGACAGCGTCGGCCCCGGTGGCATCCTCCGGGCCCTCCGCAGCATCCCGGTGCTGCTCGACATCGCCCGCGACATCGAAGCGGTCGCTCCCGACGCGTGGTTGATCAACGTCACCAACCCTCTTACCGCGCTATGTCGCTCGGTGACGCGCGAGACCAACGTCAAGTCGGTCGGTCTCTGCAACGAGTGGGTCGGGTGCTCGTGGATACTGAGCCTGCTGTTCGACAGCGGGATGAACGAGGTCGACCCGATCCTGGGCGGCGTGAACCACTATCCGCTCGCCACCTCGTTGAAGGTTAAGGGCGAGGACGACGCGTTCGTCCGCCTGCACGCGCTGCTGAACGATCCCGAGCGCGCCGCGACGGAGCCGATCTGGATGGATCCGCCCGAGAAGGCGGGTTGGGTGAAGGTCTCGCCGGCCGAGTACTGGACCAAGCTCGACGTCATCGAGAACAACCGGGTGCGCTTCGAGTTGTTCCGGCGGTTCGGCGTGCTCGTAGGTTCCGGCGACCACCACTCGGTCGAGTTCATGCCCGGGTTCGTGCAACCGGGAAACGACTACGGCAGTGATTGGCGCGTGCATCACTACGGCATGTCGGGCCATCGGGCCGACGCGGCCGAGGACGTCGAGTACTACGAGGAGATGCGGGACGCGCCCGACGTCACCCGGATGCCGTCCGGTGAGCTCGTCGCGCAGCTGCTCGACGGCATGGTCACCGGCAAACCGCAACACCTCCCGGTGAACCTCCCGAACGACGGCAACGTGACGAACCTCGATGACGACGCGGTCGTCGAGATCATGGGCATCGCCGACAGCACCGGGATACGGGGCCGCGACAAGACGACCGTTCCCGGGATCATGGGTGAGTTCCTCCGGCGCATCAACGTGGTGCAGGAATGGACGGTCGAGGCTGCAGTTGCCGGTGACCGTGAGCTCGTGTTGGAAGCGATGCTCGCCGACCCGATCGCAGCACAACTCCCGTACGAGAAGGTCATCGAGATGACCGACGACATGCTGGGCGCAACGGCTCGTTGGCTTCCCCAGTTCGACGCGTAGGATCGGCCGCCATGGCATCGCGGATCGTCATCATCGGTGGCGGCAGCTACCAGTGGGTTCCCAAGCTGCTGGTCGACCTCGTCAACACGCAGTCGCTCGCCGATGCCGAGATCGTGCTACAGGACATCGACCCGGCGCCGCTCGAGCCGATGGCCGACTTCGTGAAGCACGTGGTCGGTCTCGCGGGCATTGGCATGACCGTCTCGACCACGACCGACCAGCGCGCCGCGCTCGCGGGCGCCGACTACGTCGTGGTGACGATCTCGACCGGTGGTTTCGAGAGCATGCGCTTCGACCTCGAGATCCCGGCTCGGCACGGCATCAAGCAATCGGTCGGCGACTCGGTCGGACCCGGCGGAGTCATGCGCGCGCTGCGCAACATCCCGGTATTGGTCGGCATCGCGCGCAGCATGGAAGAGCTTTGTCCCGACGCGTGGATGCTCAACATCACCAACCCGATGACCACCTTGTGCCGCTCGATGACGCACGAGACGAGCATCAAGACGGTCGGGCTCTGTCACGAGATCGCCGGCGCGCAGTTTGCACTCTCGCTCCTGCTCGACGCGAGCTTCCTCGATCTCGACTTCGAGCTGGTCGGCGTGAACCACCTCCCGATCTTCACGTCGATGCGGGTCAACGGGGAAGACGGGTTCGAGCAGCTCCGCGCGCTCCTCGCGGATCCCGACGGCCTCGGCGCGCAACCCGTGAAGCTGCCCGCGGGTCTGGGGAAGGAAGCCGCCGCGTTCGCAGGCGGGGTGACCAAGCGCGACATCCTCGACCACCACCAGGTGAAGTTCGCGCTCTTCGAACGCTTCGGGGTGCTGCCCGGCGCCGGCGACCGTCATCTCGTCGAGTTCTTCCCCGGCTTCCTCACCGAGGAGTCGGAATGGGGCAAACGCTGGGGTGTGAAGCTCACCACGATCGAAGACCGCGAAGGTGACGCCGGGAGCCACAAGGAAACGCTCGCGAAGATGCGCGCCGCGAACGAAGTGTCGCGGGTGCCGTCCGGTGAGATGGTTGCCCCGCTGATCGACTCGTTGCTACGAGATCGGGCGCACGCGTTCCCACTCAATCTCCCGAACACGGGTCAGGCCCCCGACCTCCCGGCCGACGTCGTGGTCGAGTCCATGTGCATTGCCGACGCGAAGGGCTTGCACCCGCGGGACGAGGTCCGCCTCCCGCCGGTACTCGCCGAGTGGCTGCGTCGGATTTCCGCCGCCCAGGAGGCGACGGTCGGCGCCGCGCTCTCGGGCGACCGCGAGAAGGTGGTCGAGGCGATGCTCCTCGATCCGCTCGCGGGCCGGATCGACTTCGATCACGTCGAGCAGATGACCGACGAGATGCTCGCGGCCACTGCGCGGTGGTTGCCGCAGTTCGCGTGAGCGTCGTTCGCGAGTTCCAATCGCTGACCGTGCGCGTCGACGACGTCGACGAGATGCCCCGCGACGCAGCGGTGGAGGCGGCCGCCACGATCCGATCCACCATCGTCGATCGGGGCGAGGCAAATGTCATGCTCGCGACCGGCAACTCCCAGCTCGCGTTCCTCGTCGAGTTGATCCAGCTGCCCGGGATCGCATGGGACCACGTGCGCGGTTTCCACATGGACGAGTACGTCGGGTTGGCGCCGTCGCATTCGGCGAGCTTCCAGCGGTACATGCGGGAGCGGGTCGCCGCGCACCTGCCCGTGATGGAGTTCCACTACCTGAACGGCGACGCGCCCGACGCGAAAGCGGAAGCGGCCCGCTACGCGGCGCTGCTCGACGCGCACCCGCTCGACCTGTGTTGCGCCGGGATCGGCGAGAACGGGCACCTGGCGTTCAACGATCCGCCCGTCGCCGACTTCGACGACCCGCTCGCGGTCAAGGTCGTCGCGCTCGACGAAGCCTCGCGCCGCCAGCAGGTCGGCGAAGGACACTTCGCGACGATCGACGACGTCCCCACCCACGCCATCACCGTCACGATCTCGGCGCTGTTGCGCGCCCGCCGTGTGCTCGTGATCGTGCCCGAGGCTCGCAAGGCGCCGGCGGTGCGGGAGGCGTTGCGCGGCCCGATCTCGACCGCGTGCCCGGCGTCGGTGCTCCGCCGGCAGCCGCACGCGACGCTCTTCCTCGACCTGGAGTCGTCGACACTCCTCGACCCGTGACCGCGACCTCGTCTGGCGCTGGGCGAATGAGGGTCGCGGTGGTCGGCGGGGGGTTCGGCCGGCGCGTGGTGGCCCCGGTGTTCGCCGAGACCGACGGCTGCGAGGTAGTCGACGTGGTGTCGGCTCGCGACGAAGCCGCCGTGCGTGCGCTCGTGACCCGTGCCGACGTGGATCTGGTCAGCGTGCACTCGCCGCCCTTTTTGCACGCGCCCCACGTGCGGCTCGCGCTGGCGGCGCGCAAGGCCGTGTTGTGCGACAAGCCGTTCGCGCTCGACTCCGACGAAGCCGTCGCGCTCGAGGCCGAAGCGGCGGCCGCGGGAGTTGTGGCGCTGTGCAACTTCGAGTTCCGTTACGACCCGGCACGTGCGCGCCTGCGGAAGATGGTCAGCGACGGCGACCTCGGCGCGATCGAGCACGTCCAGATGACGCGCCTCTCCGCGGGGTCGCGGATCCCGCTCCGGCGTTGGGGTTGGCTGTTCGACCGGGCGCTCGGTGGGGGGTGGATCGGCGCCTGGGGTTCGCATGCGGTCGACGCGCTCCGCAACGTACTCGGCACCGAGGTGACCGGGGTCGACGCCATGCTGCGCACCGATGTGGTCGAGCGCCCCGACGCCGACGGGACGCTCCACCGCTGTACGGCCGAGGACGGCTTCAGCGCCTCGATGACGCTGGCGAACGGGGCGACCGTCGCGATCGACAGTGGATTCGCGGCCGTCGCGAACATGGCGCCGCGATTTGCGATCTTCGGTTCCGTGGCCGTCGCCGAGATCGTGGGCGAGAGCCGCATCTCGGTGCGGCGGCCCGACGGCACCCGGGAGACGATCGACGTCGCCGGCGACGCGGAGGCCGGCACCGACGTCCACCTCGAGCCCATGCGCCGCTTCGCCGACGTCGTACGGGACGCCGTTGCGACCGGCGAGGTGCCGGCGCACGCGCCGACCTTCGCTGACGGCCGCGCCTGTGACGCCGTGCTCGACCGGCTCCGGGCCGCACCGTTCGCGAACGGATCTGGCCCGGGAGGTCCCGTCTTGGGAGGTCTCGTCTAGGTTCGGGTCATGCCGAGCGATTTCGTGTTGAAGACCATGAACGGACTCCACCGGGGCGTGCTCAAGATCAGCGGTGGTCGGTTGGGCTGGCAGGCGTCCAAGATGCCGGTGCTCGAGCTGACCACGACGGGCCGTAAATCGGGTCAGCCGCGGTCGGTGATGCTCACGTCGCCGATCCAAGACGGGGCCGCAGTTGTCGTCGTCGCATCGCGTGGTGGTGACGACACCCACCCGGCGTGGTTCCTCAACCTGCGCGACAACCCCGAGGTCGAGGTCGCGTACAAGGGCGAGCCCAAGAAGAAGATGCTGGCTCGCGTCGCCGATGCGGGTGAGCGCACGCGCCTGTGGCCCCTGATCGTGGCGGACCACAAGAACTACGCGCAATACCAGACCAAGACGACGCGGGAGATCCCGCTCGTCCTGCTCGAACCTTCCTCGTAGTACCCGCGGCTACAGCCGGCGGCCGAGAAATGCGAGCAGCTTCTCCTGCGGGACTTCGCCGTGACCGCCGCGTCCCGACGCGCGTAACGGTCCAAAATCTCGCTCACCGCCGCTCCCTGTAGCCGGCGCCGGTCAGGCGTTGCGGGTGTGTACCCCGGCCAGGGCGACGTCGAACACGTTGCGCCAGCCGTCGCCGCTGACGCCGAGCGACGCCAACTGGCGCTCGGCGTCGACCCTCGTCTCCGCGGCCTCGTCGTCGCCGAGCACCTCGAGCACGCACGCGCGAGCCAACGCCGCGATCGCATGTTCCAGCCGGGCGTCGGTGGCCGTTGCAATGGCATGGGCGGCATCGACACTGCCCCGTCCGTCACCACTTCCGGTCTGTACGTGGACGATCGCTTCCGCCCAGAGTGCAATTATCCGGTCGGAGTACGTGCCGCCACTGCGTCCGTTCATCGCTTCGAGCACGTCCCGGGCGTCGTCGCACCGGTGTGCCATCGCGTAGGCGAGCGCGAGCCGGCAACCCATCGCGAGCACGGGTCCGTCGTCGGTCGCGGCCGAGTAGGGGCCTTCCATCACCGCGAGGGCGCCGTCGACGTCGCCGAGTTGCAACCGCAGCAGGCCGATGGCGGCGGCCGCGTCGGCCGCGCCGAGGTCGTTGGCGTCACTGACCTCGAAGATCGCGAGCGTTTTCGCCGCGTCGGCCGTGTGGCCGCGCTGCAGTTGCACGGAGGCTTCGACCACGGTCGGGATCACGCGCATGTTCGCGTCGGGCATGGTGCGGGCGATCTCGTAGTAGCGCGCGAGTGTGGTGTCGTACGCGTCGTCGTGACCGAGCTCGGCGTGCGCCCGCACCGCCGACGCACTGGCCATCACCTCGCCCCAGCGATCGCCGATGTCCTGGAAGAGGTCGATCGCCTCCCGCCCGAGCTCGGCGCACTCACGCGTGCGCCCGCTCCAGAGCGCGACGTTCGCGAGCAACACTGTCATCATGCCGACCGCCCAGCGGTTACCGGTCTCCCGGCCCTCGATGGCGATGTGCTCGGCGATGGCGGACGCTTCTTCGAGGCGACCCTGGTTGTACCGGACGAATGCGAGCAATCCGTAGGCCCAGCTGAGACCGCCCCAGTCGCCGAGCTCGCCGAACAGGTCGGCCGACTGCTCGAGCCGGCTCTCGGCCTTGGCGACGTTGCCGTGCGTGAACGAGATCCAGGCCAGGTTCTGCAACGCCCAGGCCGCGCCGCGCTGGTTCTCCGACGAGCGGAACGAACCGAGGGCTTCGGAGACAAAGCGTTCGGCCTGCTCGAGGTCGCCGCGGAAGAGGTGGGTCATGCCGAGGCCGCGCAGCACGTTGGCGGCGCCCGACTCGTCGTCGAGCGCGCGCCACGCCTGCAGCGCCTGCCCGAAGGTCTCCTCGGCGACGTCGTACGCGCCGTTGGCGGCTTCTCCTTCGCCGAGCAGCGTCAGCGCGAGCGCTTCTCCGGGGAGGTCGTCGGCGGCCCGCGACTCCTCCAGTGCAGTGAGGATGTCGGCGCGGGCGTCGTCGAGCACCCGTCGCTGCACGCGGGCGCCGGCCCGACCGAGGAGCGCGGTGCGATGGGCCTGGGTGTTCTCGGGCCCGAGGAGCGCGAGGGCCCGGTCGTGATGGCGCTCGGCCGGCGTCCACGCTTCGACCGACTCGTCGCGCTCGGCCGCGCGCATGAGCGCGTCGATGGCCTGCTCCCTCACGTCGCTCGGCACGCCGTCGACCGCGCCCAGCGCGTCGACCAGCTCAGCCGCGGTCGCCAGGTGATGCGCGGCCTGATCGACGCCGAGCTCGCCGCGGGCCGCGAGCACGGGGGCGACGACGGCATGGCGCCGAGCGCGCTCGGCCTTCGTGAGGGTGCCGTAGGCGATCTCACGGATCAGCTCCGACTTGAAGTGGAACTCGTCGTGCTCGACGACCAGGAAGTCGCGCTCGGCGAGATCGTCGAGCAGCCCGCGCGCATCGTCGCGACCCGCGAGCGCGATCACGGCCGAGATCGGGCCGCCCGCGCCGACGATCGCGCAGTCTTCGAGGAGTGAGCGTTCCGTTGCTTGCAGCGCGTCGAGGCGCGCCGCCACGAGACCGTGCAGCGTGGCCGGGAGCTCGTGCAGCCGGTCGCCGTCGCGGGTCTCCTGCACGAACGCGACGAGCTCTTCGACGAAGAAGGGATTCCCGCCGCTGCGCTCAAGGAGGAATTCGACGGTCGCGTCGTCGGTCTCGCCGCAGAGCAACGCGCGCACGAGCTCGGCGGTGGACTCGCGGTCGAGCGGGTCGAGATGGAGCGCGAGCTCGTTGTGCTTTCCCGATGCCGGGATCCAACGATCCTCGAGACCGGGGCGGGTCGTGGCGACGAGCACGAACGGATGGTCGTGAAGCCGCGCGAGCATCCGGTTGCACAGCTCGAGGGCTTCGTCGCTCGCCCAGTGCAGGTCGGAGAGGATCAGCACCAACGGTGCTTTGGTCGCCAGGGCCTCGAAGAACGCGATCGTCGAGCGGAGTGCGTCGTCGCGGGCCCGGCCCGGGTCGACGCCGGGACGGGTGACGCCGTCCATGAGGTGGTGCAGGCCCTCGACCATGCGCACGGTCTCGGGCGCGTCCGCTTCGAGCTCCAACACCTCGGTGACCCGTTCGAGGATGCGGGCCCGGAGATCGACCGCCGGGTCCGCGGCGGCGTTTCCCTCGCCCGGGTCGACCGGTGCGTCGCAATCGCAGGCCCGGCGCAGCGCTTCGGCGACGGCGACGAACACGTTGGCGTCGCCGTAGGGAACGCACTGACCGATCAGGACCTCGGCGCCGAAGTCGCGGGTCGCGCGCAGCCCGAGCTCGCTCGCGAGCCGGCTCTTGCCGACGCCGGCCTCACCCGACAGCAACACGAGGTGCGCGCGCCGTTTGCGTGCGGCCATCGCCACGACCTGTTCGAGCGTCGCGACCTCGGCGTCGCGCCCGAGGAGGGGTGCCTGCTCGCGCGTCCGGCGCCGGCCGGGCGGCGCCGGCGCCTCGATGGCGCGGTACGACTCGACGGGCTCGTCCCGGCCCCGCAGGCCCTGCGGCCCGAGCGCCTCGTAACGGATGGCGGCATGGGTGGCCGCGTGGGTGGCGGGGCCGACGATGACCTGCCCGGGCTCGGCGAGCTTCTCAAGCCTCTGCGCGGTGTTCACCACGTCACCCATCACCGTGGCGTCGCCACCGGCACGCATGGCGCCGACGAGCACCTCTCCGGTGTTCACGCCGATCCGCATCTGGACCCGGACCCCGAGCGCGGGCGCGAGCGCCGCGAGGGTCTCGTGCATGCGGAGCCCGGCCCGCACCGCCCGCTCCGCGTCGTCCTCGTGAGCGACGGGCGCGCCGAAGAGGGCGACGACCTCGTCGCCGACGATCTTGTCGAGATGGCCGCCGAAGTCGACGATGTCGGCGACCAGGGCGTCGAAGCACGCGTCGACGAGCCGCTTCACCTGCTCGGGATCGCTGCCTGCCGACAGCGCGGTGAAGCCGACGAGATCGGCCATGAGGACCGTTGCGAGCCGGCGTTCGTCGGCGGCGGCAATCAGGCGCTGCCCACATTCCGGGCAAAAGCGCGCGCCTTCGGGTACGGGCGCGCCGCACGCCGAGCAGGTCATCCGCTCACGATATCGGCCTCGCCGCACCCAACCCCGCCCCGACTCGCCCGCACCGATTCGAGGTCCGCGTTCAGGTCGCCGGTCGTTGTGCCGACAATCGAAATGAGCTGCGGGGAGCGGTGACATGGAAGTTCGGAATCCGGGCGACAACCAAGGCGACGACGTACACGGGTCATCCGGCCCGGCGCTGGTCGCGATCTCGGCGAACGACGGCGAATCGACCGCGGACACGGCGCTGCTCGACCTGCTGCCCCATCCCGCCTTCGCCATCGCGGTCGATGGCGACGACGTGTTCCGCTTCATTTACACGAACGTTGCCTACCGGACCCTGCGGGGTGACGATGTCGCGGCCGAGCTCGGGCCCGCGACCGGAGACCTCCGCCACGTCGTTCCCGCCAACGCGCTCGTCGCGCACGTACGCGCCTTCGCTCGCGCCGCGCGCGAACGCCGAGCGATCGCATTCGAGACCGAGTGGGGATCGTCGATCCCGGCCCGACGGGTCGCGGTCGACGTCACGCCGTTGATCGGCGCCGACGGGGTCTGCGAGCAGTTGGTCGGCGCGGCGTACGACGTCAGCGAGCACCGCCGTATCGAGGCCGAGCTTGCCCACCGCACCCGCCACGATCCGTTGACCGAGCTCCCGAATCGAGTCATGTTGGTGGAGTGGTTGCAGCAGGCGCTCGCTGCGAGCACCGACGACGCGCGCGTCGGACTGGTGTTGCTCGACATCGATCACTTCAAGGTCGTGAACGACAGCCTCGGTCACGAGGCCGGCGACGAGTTGCTCGCAACCGCAGCCAGCAGGCTCGAGCGTGTGCTGCGCGCCGGCGACCGGTTGGCGCGGCTCGGGGGCGACGAGCTCGCGGTCGTGTGTCACAACGTCGGTTACGCCGGCGACGTGATGACGCTTGCCCACCGGCTACGGGCCACCTTCGATCAGCCGTTCTCGCTCGGCGACGACGAGGTGTACCTCGGCGCCAGCGTGGGAGTCATCGTCTCCGACGGATCCGACGACACCGCGACCCGCCTCCTGCGCGACGCCGACGTCGCCGTGTTCGCGGCCAAGGAGATGGGGCGGGGTCGGGTCGAGCTGTTCGACGACACCATGCGCGACCGGGCGGTACGCAGGCTCGAGATCGAGAGTTGCCTACGCCGGGCGCTGGTGCGAGGCGAGTTCCGCGTGCACTACCAGCCGATCGTCGCGTTCGAACGTTCGGAGATGATCGGTGTCGAGGCACTCGTCCGCTGGGAACACCCGGAGCTCGGACTGTTGGAGCCGGCCGACTTCCTCGCTATCGCGGAGGAGACCGGTCTGATCGTTCCCATAGGAGCATGGGTCCTGCACGAGGCGTGCTCGCAGACCGCGCGCTGGTGCGCGGAGCTTCCGTCCGACGCGCCGTTGTCGGTCGCGGTCAACCTTTCCGCCCAACAGCTCCTTGATCCGGAGCTGGTCTCGATCGTCGACTCCGTGCTCTCGGCGACCCGCCTGGATCCGGCCCTGCTGACGCTCGAAGTGAACGAGACGGTGCTCGTCGAGAACCGTGAGACCGTGACGGAGGTGCTCCGCCGGCTCTCGGAGCGCGGTGTGCGCATCGGCATCGACGACTTCGGCACTGGTCAGTCATCGCTCGCGCACCTGAACGTGCTGCCCGTCGACACGCTGAAGATCGACCGCTCGTTGATCGAGCGCCTCGGTACGCGCCGGGACGACTCCGCGATCGTCGCCGCCATCGTCGGGCTCGGCCACGCGCTCGATTTCACGGTGACGGCCGAGGGGATCGAGAACGACATCCAGCTCTACACGCTGCGCACGCTCGGCTGTGACCTCGGCCAGGGCTACTACTTCGCCCGGCCGCAGCCCGGCCAGATCGTGCGGGCCCTCGTCCACCACCGCTTCCGCTGGGTCGAGCGCCTCAGCGCCTGACCCCCCGGCTTCGAGCTTGCAGGCGGGCTCAGGTCGGGGTCTGCCAGGCGCGCAGGATGCTCCAGGCGAAGATCCCGGTACTGTGGCCGTCGCTCCAAGTGATCGTGAGGCCCCAGGCGCCGATGAGCTCGGCGTCGACGGCCGTGAACGGCAGCAGCGACCGGGGTCTCGGCCCGACCGGGAGGCCCTGTTCCCGCAGGCCGCGGCACTCGGCGCACGGACAGTTGCGACGCAGCTCCTCGAGCCCGAAGTGCGAGACGGTGCCGTCGACCCAGTGCAGCGTGAGGCCGGCGGTGCGGTCGAGCTCCACCTCGGTGGGCGCTTCGGAGTCGGGCAGGTCGAAAGACACCGCGCGAGTGTGGCCCAAGCCGTCGGCTGGAGTTGAATAGGGGTGATGCCGCTGCTCTCCGAGGCCGAGGTTGCCACCGCGCTCGCGTCGCTGCCGGGTTGGTCCCGGGCCGGTGACGAGATCGAGAAGACCTTCGAGCGCGCGTCGTTCCCCGATGCCATTGCGTTCGTCGTGCGCATGGGCTTCTTCGCCGAGGCCGGCGATCACCATCCGGATCTCGACGTGCGCTGGCGCAAGGTGCGCGTCGCGCTCACGAGTCACGACGCCGGCGGTCTCACCGAGAAGGACGTCGACCTCGCGACGAAGATCGAAGGGATCGCGTAACCGTGCCCCTCGTCATCGTGCTCGGCATCATCGTCGTCCTGCTGTTCTTCATGTGGATCTCGATCGGACGCGAGCCCGGGCCGGGACCCGAGGATGTCGCGATCGCGTACGAGACGGCGTGGGCCGAGCTCGACTTCGACCTGCTCTTCTCCTTGTCGGGTCCGGAGCTGCGCGACGGTCTTCGCCGCGAGCGGTTCATCGCGGTTAAGCGCAAGGCGTACGCGAGCGCAGGCAAGGCCAAGCGCATCGGGGCGCACGTCGAGGTGGAGACCTCGGTAGTGGGAAATCAGACCGCGCTGGTCGTCACTGAGGTTTCGGTCGACGGCGGTGCGGTGCGGAACAATGTCATGCTTGATCACAGCGCGAATGGTTGGCTCGTCGTCAGCTATTCGCTCCGGGCCGACAGCCAGATTGCGCCACCGACCAGCACCGCGTGAGCTCACGTCGGTGAGCCCCGCTCCGTGACGAGCGCGGGCATCCTGCTGACCGGGGGCGCGAGCCGTCGGATGCAGACCGACAAAGCGTCGATCGTCTGGCGGGGCGAGACGTTGGCCGCGCGCGCGGCCCGCGTCCTGGCCGAAGTGTGCGAACCGGTCGTCGAGGTGGGACCCGGCGCGAGCGGTCTGCGCCACGTCCGTGAAGATCCTCCGGGCGGAGGACCGCTGGCGGCACTGATCGCAGGCGCCCGGGCGATTGGATCGCCGATGCCGGTCGTGTTGCTTGCATGCGACCTGCCGTTCGTCGAAGCGCCGGTCTTGCGTTTGTTGGCCGAGTGGCCCGGCGCCACCACCGTCGTGCCCCTGGTCGAGGGTCGATTGCAGTACGCATGCTGCCGCTACGGTCCGGAAGCAATCGAAGCCGGACGCCGGGCGCTGGTTGCCGGCGACCACTCGCTCCGCGCCGCCGCGTGCACGTACGACGAGTTGTCCGAGGAGACGTGGCGCGCGGTCGGGCCCGCGAACACCTTTGCCGACGTCGACACTCCGGCCGACCTCCGCCGACTCGGTCTCTCCTAGCATCCGTCTCGTGCGGGACGCGGCGGGGGACTCATCGGGGTGGAAGCCGTCCGAGACCGGCGACCAGGTGCGGGTCGGCGGGGCCCGGCTGTGCGAAGGTGGCAGATGACGTCGCCCGAAGAGCTGCTCGACCTCTTCGCGGAGGTCGGGGCGGCGGTGCGGCGCGCGGTCGGGTCGATTCCCGCGTCGGCGTTGCGCGACCGGACCGCGCGCGCAGGTCAGTACGCGCTCGACCTCGTGGCCGATGCGGAAGCGTGTCGCGTGCTCGGGCACGCGCCGGTGCGCATCGTGAGCGAGGAATCCGGCGTGCACGAGCGCGCCGGTGCATCGATCACGGTCGTGCTCGACCCCGTCGACGGTTCCACGAACTGCTCGCGCCGGATTCCGTACTGGGCGACGTCGATCTGCGCGCTCGACGCGCAGGGCGCGCTCGCAGGGATGGTCGTGAACCAGGTGTCGGGAGTGTCGGTCACCGCGATACGCGGTGGCGGCGCGTTCCGCGACGGTGTACCGATCTACGCGTCGAGCGTCGATCGGGTCGAGGACTCGATGATCTATCTCACCGGCGCGCCCCAGATGCTCCTGCCCTGGAAGCAGTTTCGTTCACTCGGTTCGTGCGCGCTCGGGCTCTGCGAGGTCGCGATCGGCAGCCTCGACGGCATGCTCGACGCCGGTGGCTATCACGCCCCGTGGGACTACCTCGCCGGGTACCTCGCGTGCATCGAAGCGGGGGCGGTCGTGCGCGATGGGCAGGGTCGCGACCTCGTCACCGACGACATCAGCGCGCGTCGACAACTCGTCGCCGCGGGAACCACCGAACTGGCCGACACACTCGCGAGAGGTCTGCTATGAGCGTGCTCGACTACAGCGCTTTGCTCAGCGTCGCGAATCGCGCCGCCCACGCGGGCGGCGAGATCGTGCGGAGTTACTTCGGGAAGCTCGAAGTCGTGCGGGAGAAGTCCCCGGGCGATTGGGTCAGCGAAGCCGATCTCGCGAGCGAGAAGGCGATCCGCGAACTGCTGATCCGCGAATCGGGTTTGCCGGTGTACGGCGAAGAGGCGGGCGGCGAGGACTTCGACACCGGCTGGCTCGTCGATCCCCTCGACGGGACGTCGAACTTCGTGCACGGTTTCGACGCGGTCGGCGTGTCGGTGGGGATGATCGCCGACGGTGAGCCCGTCGTCGGCGTGGTGCACGCACCGCTGCTCGATCGCACGTTCTATGCGGCCCAGGGCGTCGGCGCGTTCCGCGACGACAAGCCGCTGCACGTCAGCACCCGCCCGGGGGAGCAGGCGATCGTGTCGACCGGCTTCCCCTTCCGGCACAAGGAGTTACTGCCCCGCTACGAGTACGCGCTCGCGGCCGCGCTGCGGGGCTTCGAGGACGTTCGTCGGGTCGGGGCCGCGAGCCTCGACCTGTGCTGGACCGCGGAGGGCGTGTTCGACGGGTTTTTCGAGCTCCACCTCGGGCCGTGGGACGTGGCCGCCGGGGGCGTCATCGTCCGGGAGGTGGGCGGCGTCGTCACCGACTGGGCCGGCAACGACCGGGCCTGGCTCCGGTCGGGCAACATCTTGGCCGGTCCGCCGGCCGTCCACGCCGAGCTGCTGCGGATTGCCGCCGCGAGCCGCGGCGACACCTGAATTTCGGCTCCGATTCGGGTCGATCCACCCGATCGATGTCAGGGTCCGCAAAAATCATTTGACGGACGTTTCCGATCATGGTCGGATGAACGCTCGAATGTTGGACGCACGAGAAGGCACGCGCATGACCACCGCCACGTACGCAAACCGAGCCAATGCCATGGCCCGGAACGCGCGCGTGCGTGCCTTCCAGCCGTGCCCGGCATCGGCCGTATTCATGCCCTGGTCCCCGATCTCGCTCGGTACGACGGCATCGAAGCATGGCCGGCCCCGACGCCTCGAGGTGTCCCATCCGTAGCAGCCGCTACCAGGGAGCATCCGCAAGGCCGTCGGGGCAACCCGGCGGCCTTTTTGTTTGCCCGAAATCGGGTTGCGAAGTCGCCACCACGAAGATCCATCCACCGAAGCCCACCCACGACACGACGAACGCGAACGACGAACACGAACGACGAGAAAAACGGGGAGTGATCGGCGATGTTCGCCATCCAGCCTTTCCAGACCGACGAGATCAACCGAGAACCAGACTGGCAGGAGCTCGCGCTCTGTAACGACGGCAGCGGCTCGATGACGGAGCTGTTCTTCTCCGAGCAGCTCGACGACATCGCGGCGGCCAAGGCGTTCTGCCTCGAATGCCCGGTGCGGGAGACGTGCCTCGAAGGGGCCCGGGAGCGGCGCGAGCCGTGGGGCGTCTGGGGTGGCGAGCTGTTCGTGAACGGCAAGATCGTCGCCCAGAAGCGCAAGCGCGGGCGTCCGCGCAAGATCCGGCCCGAGGAGGTCGAGGTCCCGCAGGCGCAATCTGCCTGAGAGACCGGTCGCCGTCAGTGCGGACCGGGACAACGAGACGTGGACGGCTTCCCCCCGTCGTCCACCGATGCGAGTCCCGGTCTGCGGGCGACGAGCCCGGCGGGGGGCCGGTTGCCTCCCGTCGCCGACCCGGGTCGACCCGGTACCGTCGTTGCGTGACGACGCGTGGGGCCGACGTCCCTCCGGACCTCCGGCCGGCTCTGCTCGTGTCGTCTTGTCTGCTCGGGGTGCGGTGCAATCACGAGGCCGGCCACTCTCGCCGTGAGGTCGTCGAAGTGCTTGCGGCGACGCACCGACTCGTGCCGATCTGTCCCGAGGCCTGTGGTGGCCTGACGACCCCTCGACCCGCGGCGGAACGGATCGGCGACCGCGTGGTGAACGTCGACGGCGATGACGTCACCGCAGAGTACGAGCGCGGCGCCCGGGCCGCGGTGGAGCTCGCCCGGGCCGTGGGCGCGAGCCGAGCGGTGTTGAAAGCGCGCAGCCCGTCGTGCGGGAGCGCCCAGATCTACGACGGCTCGTTCTCGCGCACATTGCGCGCGGGAGAAGGTGTCACCGCAGCGGCGCTGCGAGCCGCAGGGATCGAAGTGGTTTCCGAAGAAGAGCTGTAGTCGGGGCGGTTCTCGTCGATTCCGGGTTGCGGCTCGGGCGATGCGGGAACCATCGATCATGCTGCGTCGCGCAATCTCCGTCTCCAGCGGTTTCCGTGCGTGATGTCGTCGTCGTGGGAGCGGGCCTCGCCGGGCTGGTCTGCGCGCAAGACCTGACCCGTGCCGGCGTCGACTGCCTCGTCGTGGAAGCGTCCGACGGTGCGGGCGGGCGGGTACGTTCCGACTCGGTCGACGGGTTCGTGCTCGATCGGGGATTCCAGATCCTGTTGACCGCCTATCCGCAGGTGCAACTGCGGCTCGACCTCGACTCGCTTGATCTCGGCTACTTCGATCCGGGCGCAGTCGTGCGGGTACGGGGCGGGTTCCACCGAGTCGGCGACCCGTTGCGACGGCCCTTGCAGATTCCGGAGACGATCGCGGCGCCGATCGGCACGCTCGCCGACAAGGCGAGGCTCGCGCAGATCGTGGTCGACGTGCGGCGCGGCTCGGTGCGCGACCTGTTGCGTCGACCGGACACGAGCACGATGGAACGGTTGACCGGTTTCGGGTTCTCCGACCGAATGATCCAGTCGTTCTGGCAACCGTTGTTTGCCGGAATCCAGCTCGATCCCCGGCTCGAGGTGTCGAGCCGCCGCTTCGACACGATCCTGCGCATGCTCGCGGTCGGCTCGACGGCCGTCCCCGGCCGCGGCATCGCCGCGATCCCGGCACAACTCGTCGCGGCGCTTCCCGACGGAACCGTGCGCTTCGGCGCACGTGTCACCGAGGTCTCGGGTTCGGGCGTGGTGCTCGACGACGGCGAACGGATCGCGGCCCGGGCCGTGGTCGTGGCCACCGACGGACCGGTCGCGCACGAGTTATTGGGGGCGCGGGTACCCGATCCCGGATCGCGGGCGGCGGCATGTTGCTGGTTCTCGACGACGCAGGCGCCGCGTCCGGGCCCGACGCTCGTGCTCGACGGCGACGGCAGCGGACCGGTGAAGAATCTCGCGGTGATGAGCGAGGTCGCGCCGGGGTACGCGCCCGCGGGCCGGTCGCTCGTCGGCGCGGCCGTCCCCGGACCCGACGCGCTCGATCCCACGGTTACCGCCCGCGCGCGCGAGCAACTCGCCGCGTGGTTCGGCTCCACGACCGGCGACTGGGAGCATCTGCGCACCGACGTGATCCCGCACGGTCAGCCGTTGCAGCAGCCGCCGTTCGGACCGAAGCAGCGGGTCGCGTTGGGCGAGGGAATGTTCGTGTGTGGCGATCACCGTGACACGGCGTCGATTCAGGGTGCGATGTTCAGCGGTGAGCGCACCGCAGCGGCGACCGTCCGCTACCTCCGGGGCTGAGCCGGGGAGCCGGCAGTCGCCGGACAGCGCGTGCGCGCCCCGCCCGATTTACGGCTTTTCACCTTGTAGGTCCGGGTTTCGGCGACGAGAGTCGCGGGTCCGGATCTGCGGGGATCGGAACTTGAATGCGTTGGGCGACATCAGAAGAGGACGTCCGGGCCCAGCGGGTGGCGTCTTTGTGCCTCGTCGTGCTGGCCGTGCTCTCGGTGGTGTTCGTCGAGTACCACAACCACCATTCGCCGAGACTATCGGTGGCCACGCCGCGACTGACGCACCACACGCGCGGACGCGCGCCGACAACCGGGACCGCGAGCCCCCTCGTCGATCGCGCCTGACGCCGGTTCTCGGCGAGTGAACATCACCGCTCGGGAAGCTGGCACTATGTGAGGTCCCCGAGCACCGTGTGGGGGCGGGAAGACCGGGCTGATGCCGGGTCACCCGACTCAGTCGGGGCGTTTAGCTCAGTCGGTAGAGCACCTGCCTTACAAGCAGGGGGTCGGCGGTTCGAGCCCGCCAGCGCCCACCACGAAAGTCCTGGTCATAGGCTCTTTCGGTCCAACGCTTCGATAGAAGCTATCCAAGAATATCGCTGCCATCCAAGAATTGCGTTACCGTTCCGCTGTGGCAGCGACGGCGAGGCGCCGAGTGGAGCGCGGGATCTACGAGCGTGGCAGCGGCGTCTTCGACGTCGTAGTGAGCACGGGGCGTCGCGAGGACGGCGGCTACGGCCAGCGTTCCGAGACGGTGCGCGGAACGCTTCGTGACGCGCGTCGTGTGCACGCCCGTCTGACTTCCGGTGCTGATGGCAAGTCGGTGAAGAAGCCGCGCGTGCAGGCCGTCGACGAGCTGACGATGGGGGAGTTGTTCGAGCGCTTCATGGCCAGCAAGGTTGATCTCGCTCCGCGGACCGTGGAGTTGTACGAGGAATTGTGGAACGTGCACTGCAAGGCACAACTGGACGCGATTCCGGTCGTCGATCTTTCGGCATGGCATCTCGACGAGACGTACCGCATTGCCCGCTCGCGGCTCTCTCCGAGTTCGACGAGAAAGGTCCACAAGCTCTTGAGCGCTGTGCTCGCGCAGGGGATGCGGTGGGAGGTGGTGTCGCGCAACGTCGCGGTGCTCGCATCGCCTCCGCGCGACGTGAAGCCGGAGATCTCGCCGCCGTCTATCAGCGAGTACGTCAAGATCGTTCGCGCCGCGGATGACCATCAGCCGTCCTTCGCGACGCTCGTCCGACTCGCGGCCGTAACGGGGTTGCGCCGCGGCGAGTTGTGTGGCCTGCGTTTCGACGACTTCGACGCGACCGCAGGTTCGTTGGCAGTCAAGCGCCAGGTGGTGATCAACCACGGCAAAATCGCCGTCACGCGGACCAAAACAAAGACGACTCGCGTTGTTCCGCTCGACGCCGCGACGTGCCGGATGCTCGAGCAACATTGCCGTGACGCAGAGAAAGTGGCCGTGACGCTCGGGGTGCAGCTTCGGGGCACGGCTTATCTCTTCTCGCTGCAGCCTGGCAACGAGAGCCCGCTGCGGCCGGATGGAGTGAGTGCTCGATTCGCGAAGGTTGCCGACCGTGCGGGCGTCCGATGCCGTTTTCACGATCTTCGACATCTCTGCGGCACGCAGATGATCGCGGCCGGCGTCGACCCCAAGACAGTGGCGGACCGGCTCGGTCATTCGACGCCCGTGGTGACGCTCGCGTTCTATACGCACTCCGTGTCGGCGACGCAGCGTGAGGCGGCCGACGTAATCGGCGCGGTGATCTCAGGTGTCTAACCAAGCTGTCGTTTGCGTTTCGAAGCGAGTGCGGCCGCGTCCCCCGCCTCGCCGTCGACGAAATCACGCACCGACTGCAGGTTGACAAAGATCCTCCCCTTGGCCGTACCGCGCGCGGAACGGAGCTGGGCGGAGCGGATCATTCGGTACACGGTGCTGACCGAGCATCCGAGCACGGACGCGGCTTCACTGACCGAGATGGCCAGACGATCGGGTCGGTAGGGGATCAGGCCCGGATCGTTGTCCAGCGCCTCCAGGCTTGTCGGTCTCATGTCTTCCACCTATGGGAAGGGCGCGTCGCGTTCGCGGAACGCGTCATGTTCGATGTCCCGGTCGGTCGACGTTCCATCAGAGCTCGATGCCGTGGTCGTGTTCGACGGCGAGGTGTTGGGCTTGGCTGCGTTGGAGGTTGCGGGTGAGTTCTCGGCGGGCGTCGTGGGTTTGGTGGTGGCCGTGGTCGGGTTCTTTGGCGAGGGAGTGGGCGAGGTAGATCCGGTTCTCGGTCGCGCCTCGTGACATGGCGGTGTAGGCGGTTTCGCGGGCGAGTTGGTCGTCGGCGTAGATGAAGGCGCGGTCGACGGTGGTGCCTTGGGCTTTGTGGATGGTGGTGGCGTAGGCGTGGACGATGGTGTCGGCGTGCAGGTAGCTGGCGGGCAGCGCGACGGCGGTTCCTTCGTCGGTACGCATGCTGAGCGTTCGGGCCTTGGGGTCGACGGATTCGATGGTGCCGGTGGTGCCGTTCGTGATCCCGAGCCGGCGTTGGTTGCGCAGGGTCATGATGCGGTCGCCGGGTTGGAAGTCGCGGCCGCCGATCTCGAGGACGGGGCCGTCGATCTGCCCCTCGGCGAGGAGTAGGACGCGGGCGCGGTGGTTGAGTTCGTGGATGTCGCGCCAGCGCATCGCGACCATGAGGACGCGGTCACCGGACTGGTAGGCGGCGAGGTAGTCGTGGACGAGGTGGTCGCGGGCTGCGTTGGCGGTGGGTTCGGAGGTGATGCGCTGGTGGAGGTCGTAGAGGGGGAGTGCTTGGTGGGCGCGGCCTTCGCGGAGGTGGGTGAGGGCTTCGCGTTCCCAGGCTTCGTGTTGGCGTCGGTTTTCTTTGAGGTCGATGCCGCCGATGTGTTGGTCGAGGGCGCGGAGCATGCCGCCGGCGTCGATTTCGGGGAGTTGTTTGGGGTCGCCGACGAGGACAGTCTTGATCCGGGCGGCGTTGGCGGCGGCGAGGAGTGGGGCGAGGGTGCGGGTGCCGGCCATGCCGGCTTCGTCAACGACGAGGACAGTGCCCGGGGGGATGGTTTGTCCTTGGGCGAGCTCTTGGCGGAGTGTCGCGATGGTGTAGGAGCGGATTCCGGCGCCGGTTTGGAGTTGGTGTGCGGCGCGGGCCGAGACGGCGCAGCCGATGACGCGGTATCCGGCGGTGTGCCAGGCGTCGCGGGCGGCGGCGAGGGCGGTGGTCTTGCCTGCGCCCGCGGGTGCGATGACGACGTCGACTCCGCGTCCGGAGGTGGTGAGGGTGCGGACCATCCGTCGTTGTTCGTGGCTGAGGTGGGGGTGGCGGCGGATGGCTTCGACGAGGTCCGAGTGGTCAACTGCGCCGACGCTTTCGGTCGCGCGCTTGACGGAGTCGGTGAGGAGTCGTTGTTCGAGGGCGAGCAGGTCGGCGGTGGAGTAGCGGGCGCCGAGGTTGGGGGCTTCCATGCGGCGGCGATCGGCGCGTTTCATCGTGACCGAGGCCTCCCGACCGCGCAGTTGCACGATCGCCGGATCGGCGAGCGTCCGATCCGCGAGCTGTTCGACTTCGCTGATCGGCGCGCCCGCGGTCAGCTGGTTGCACCAGGCTTGGAGGACGTGGCGGCGATCGAACGTTGACGCATGCGCGGTCAATCCGTCTGGTCCAGCCAACTGCTCATCGATCTCCCGCACACGTCTCGACAGCAGCGGGGGAGCCGTGGCTCGGCCGGTCAACGTGGTCAGGGTCTGGCTGGTGATGCCGTGGGCGGCGGCGATGTCTCGCCAATCGACGGTGAGTGCATTGACGTCGAGGTTGGGGTCTTTGCTCGTGCGGGTGTCGAGGGTGGCGACTTGCGCGGCGCGGGCGGAGTGCCAGCCGAGCTCGTCGAGCCGTTCAAGGATCTGATGCCGTCGCTGCGACAGGTCATCGATCAGGGGACGGGGGACACCGGCTAGGTCCGCGATCCCATTGCGAACCTCACCCCACTCCAAACCGAGTGCGGCGGTGAGGTCGTGGCGGAGGTGCGCCTCGTAGAGGTAGCCGGCGGTCTTCGCCAACGCGTACAGGTGTCGAGCGTCGAAGGCGCTCCAATGAGCGTCTGGTCCGCGGGTCAGGTTCGCGACCAACACATGGGTGTGCAGGTGGGGGTCACCGGCACGGCTGGTCCGATGCCGGAAACCCGCCGCGACGAACCCGTCACCGGCCGCGGTGTGGATCCCGCCGGCGCCGCGACGGACGACACACGCGTTCTGTTCCAGCCATCCGAGCGCGGCAGTGACGGCGTGATCGTGCGCGTCGCGCACCTGGGCACCGATATTGCGGTTGGTGAGGGCATGCATGATCGACACCGACTTGGGGGCCGAGAACGTGAGATCGAAGCCCGGGGCCCGGTTCGCCCGGGCCCGGTCCAACCGGGCGCCGTCCCTGGGGTCGATACCCTCGAGCACCGCATGCAAGGCGGCCGGTTCGACGGTGCCGTCGAGACCGAGCGTCGCGGCGTCTGCGCCGAGCCAGACGCCGGGAGCTTCTCCCGCACCCAGGTAGTAGTCCTCACGGCCGGACGCGACGGTGTCCAGGTAGTACGCGGCGCTCGAAGCCCCCAACGCTCCGATCCCCAACATCAACGCTCCGCCGACACGGCACAACGCGTCGACAACAAGCGAGTCAACACCCGCGTCAACACCTGCGCGGCGGTCTTGCGGCGCGCCCGGTTGATGTTCGACGTGCCGGTTGACGGTCGGGCACGGCTCGACGCCGATCGACATCGAAAGGAATCTGTTGCAGGCATCAGCGGATCTCCATCACGCGAACCGGGAGCCGAGAATGCGCCACCCGGCTAAGCAGATATCTGCACCAAAGGTCTGCACGCAGCGTCTGTGCAACCGACACATTCGGCGTCAAACGATCCGCTCAGTCCAGGCCGTGGCAATCGGTTCCGACCCGCGGACGCTGGCCGGAAAGCGGACTTCGTCAACGTCTGCGCCGGATGTCTGTGCGACGGCAGAAATCGAGGGTCGCTGGGTCCGCTCGGTACGCGCCTCTCAGCGCGGGGGCAACCGGATGCAACACCCTCGAGGCTTCGACGTCATGGTCGCCGTGGTCGCTGACCGGCTGCCAATCCGTTTTGTCGACGTCGGGGAACGGGCGGCAAGTAGCACGCGACCCCTTGACGGAGGTCTGCACCAAAGGTCTGCACGCCACCCCGAAATCGGCTCCGAAATCGAACCCGAGATGGACTGCCCACCGTTCGTTCCAGTCCGGAAGGCCGACGGCGAGGTCAGCGCGTCTCCGCCAGCGCATCCGCGGTCGCCGGCGTCGGCGAGCTCGAAGACTTGCCGAGCATGCGCCGTGACAAGCAGGGAACTCGAAGAAGGACTCGGTACACGGGTGCCTATGCCTGCGTGTTCGCAGTCTCCCGGAATCGACGAGACGCGCTCCGGACAGCGCCGAGTAGTCGCCGCGTGGCGGATCCGGTCAACGTACGGTGTTCCACCCGCGACGGTGATTGCCGGTCGCCGTCGGAGTCGAGCAACCGGCGGCCCTTCACTCATCGGATCACGCGCTCGTCGTTGTCGAAGCACGGCGCGGCAACCTCAGCAAAGGACTGTGCAGGCGCGTCAGCACGACGGCCACTCGAATGAGTGCAAGTGCGTGCCTGGAATTTCAGAGGGGAGAGCCAGGGCGGTGAGGTTGCGGCGGTCGTCGGAGGATCGGCGTCGGGTCGGGTGTTGATTGGAGTCGAGTTGGGTGGTGGTCGCTCGGCGCCCGTGAGGCCATTTTGCAGCGGCATCGTGCGGCAGATCATCGTCGCGTTGGTCGGTGCGGCCGGCGCGGGTGGGTGATGCGTTCGTTGGCGATCGAGCCGTCGAACGCTCCCTGCCTTTTCGGGGTAGCTGCGATGCCGTCTTGCTGGTCGATGGTCAAGCGCGATGCCCATCGCCCGGTCGTAAGTCGGCGTTTTGAACTACGCCTGGTTCGCGGTCTGCGGACACGTCAAGGCGGCCCTCACGTAACCAGAGTCGAGGTTGCCATGGCGACACGCGCTCTGCTCCTTGTAGGGCGGGCGTCCGGGTGGGATCGGCCGAGGCGATGCTTCGGATGCACAACACGAGTCCGACGGACAGTGTGACGATGCCCGGGACTATTCGGAAGTGTTCCGAGTCTCCGTCGTGGCCGGGGAACAGCGACGGCAGGTCGTTGGCTGCGCGGGTGAGTTACACCACCGCGATGGCGACGGATGCGATTCCCGCCAGTGCTACCACGACCTGCGTTCGACGCGTGATCGAGAATCGCAGGTCGGTCGCGATCACCCACTGGGTCGACACAAGTCTCAGCCCGCAGGTGATGAGCAGAAAGGACCATCCTGCAGGCGCGCCGCGCGCGAGCAGCATCGGTCCGCATGCCAGCGCGGCGAGTCCGCTGCAGGTTGCGAATCCATCGGGTCGGCGCGAAGGGTCTGTCATGCGAACCGTGGGTCGATTGAACTCGGATTCGGACGACATCACCGTGCGATGGTCCTCTGAGGAACTCCTGAGCGCGAGATCAGCGGTAGGCAAACCCGCCCCGGCCGCGCCTCGATCATCGCTCGGATGTACGCGAGCGCTTGTGGCTGCGGTATTCGAGGAACGGCGGCACCAGCGAAAGGAGGACGATCACTCCGACGATTGGATAGATGTATCGGTCGATGTTGATCGACCTGCCGAGCCAGAAGCCGAGCATGCTGATCCCCACTGCCCATATCGCCGCGCCGGCTACGTTGGCGATCGCGTACTTCCGCGTCGGCATCCGGCCCGCGCCAGCGAGCATCGGCACGACGGTGCGTACGAACGGAATGAACCGCGCGAGCAGCACCGCCCGTGGCCCGCGCCGGTCGAAGAACTCCTGCGCACGTTCCAGGTAGGAGAGTTTGAATACGCGTGCGTCTTCGGTGAACAGACGCGTGCCGTATTGCCTCCCGAGGGCATAGCCGATCTGTGCGCCCGCGACGGCCGCGATGAACGAGCCCAGGACGACTGCCGCCAGGTTGAGGTGGGGATCGCTCGAGTGAGCGCTCGTCGCGGAGAAGGCGCCCGCGAGGAACAGGATCGAGTCGCCGGGGAGTGGAGCGGGAACGAGGCCGGATTCGATGAAGACCACCAGAATGAGGCCGATCGTTCCGAATGTCTCGATGAGATCACGGGGACTCAACCAGTTGACAGCGGTCATCAGGGCTGACATGCGGGGTTACCTCTCCTCGGGGATATGTCGGGCAGAGTGGACCGGGCCGACGGGGCTCATTTGGTCGGCTCGGGCGACGCTTCGGGGTTCTCGGCGACGGATGTGCGAGGCGCCGACGAGTGCCGAGAGCCATCCGGTGGCGAGCAGCCATCCGCTCACGACATCGCTCGGCCAGTGCACGCCGAGATACACGCGCGACAGCCCGACGAGCAACGCGGTGGCGGCGGCGCCCGCGACGGCGTACATACGAGTTCGACGCTTCTGACCGAGCACCCAGACGACCCAGGCAAGTGCGCCGTAGCACGCAACCGACTGGGCGGAGTGGCCGGACGGGAATGCGAGGCCATGCGCGCTGACGAGATGGTCGGCGACGGGCGGGCGCGCCCTCGCGACGAAGCGCTTGGTTACGCTGACCAGAACGACCGTACCGATACTGCTGAGAGCTACGACCAGCGCGATCCGGCGCTGTCCCTTGCGCACGAGCGCGGCGACAGTCACGAGCACGACGGGCGCGACGACGAATCCATCCCTACCTGGGTGGCGACCTTGGCGACGACGGTGAGCCATGTCGTGCGGTGGTCCGTCGCGAAGCGGATGATCTGGTGATCTACGAGTACGAGGCGGTCGGCCTCGCGAACGGAGTCGGCGATCTCGACGATCATTCCGAGCGCGATGCCGGCCACACCGAAGGCGACGACTATCAGCCAGAGATCAGAACGGCTCCGGATGGCTTCCAGCCGGGCAGCTATGTTCACGGCGCGACGTTCACGGGGCTGGCGGCAGGAAGAGAGCGAATTTCGGCGCTAGACACGGTCCCTTGAACACGAGCACGCCGCGCTCGTCTCGCCAAATACGCACGTCGACGCCAAGGCGATGCTTTGAGCGAGGGGGACGTCATTGGCCGGCGTCGAGTCGGCGCGCGATGGCTCGGATATTGGCGATGAGGAACTGGTTCGCAGGGTCGATCAGACATTGAATGGCACCGGCTCCGAGGCACTGGGAGATGTCCCCGGGCTGCCTTGCCGCGTCGAGAACTACGAACACGGGTATCGGACGATGTTTGTCGATGACGGCGCGCAGCGCCGATTCATCGAACTCACGCGGTGCCCACAAGACCAGATCCACGCCGTGTTCGCAACCTTCCGACGGTAGAACGGTTATGTCGTCGGCCTCGTCGGCGAAGTGTTCCTGATTTCCGCCGTGAGTTGCTTCGTGGAACTTGACGACTACTGCGCCGCACTCGTCAGCGTCCGACGGGGACTCTTTCTCGACGGCGTCGGAGAAGTTCACCGGCCCGCAGCTTCCCGCGTCATCGGGTGACTCCGGTATGACCGATCGAGTAGCGGCCGGGTTGTGGCCATACGCAGAGACCGTGAGGACGGTGCGGGACGTGGATGGTGGCGATGAGGTGGCCGTCGGCGGTGGAGATGGCGTAGACGGCGGCGTGGAAGCGGCCGGAGAGCCAGAGCACTTTGCCGTCGCTGCTGACGCCGCCCATGTCGGGGCTCGTGCCGGGGAGGCTCCATGTCGCAGTGAGGGTGCGGGTTGCGAAGTCGATGACGCTCACTGATGCGCCGCGGCGGTTGGAGACGTAGAGGTGGCGGCCATCGCGGCTGGGGTAGAGGCCGTGGGCGTCGGGACCGGTCGGGATGAAGCCGACGGCGCGGAGAGTTGCGCCGTCGACGAGGTGAACGCCGCCGAGTTTCATGTCGGCGACGTAGAAGATGTGTCCGGCCGGTTCGAGTTTGATGTCTTGTGGGCTGGAGCCGGGGAGATCGAGGTAGGCGATGATCTTGCGGGTTGCGACGTCGATCTTGACGAGTCGACCGGCGTATTCGCAGGTTGCGATGAGGTAGGTGCCGTCGGTGTTGTAGTCGACGTGGTCGATGCCTGCGCAGTCGACGGCGACGTGTTGTTGTAGTGCGAAGGTGTGGGGGTCGCGGAAGTCGAGGCGTTGGAGGTATTCCGCGACGACGATCGCGGAGCGTCCGTCGGGAGTGAAGTAGAGGTTGTACGGGTCGTCGACGGGGATGTTGGGTCCGGAGATCTTTCCGGTGTTGGGATCGATGGGCGTCAGGGAGTTCCCAAGATTGTTGGCGGCGTACAGGGTGCGCATGTCCCAGCCGGGTACGACATGTTGCGGCCGGGCACCGGTGCGGTATCGGTCGATCACCTGGAAGGTGTTGGGGTCGATCACGTCGACGTAGTCCGAGAGGCTCTCCGGCACGTACACGAGCGAGCGCGCCTTACGTGTTGCCGCGTTCAGCATTCCGGCGCCCGCGGCCGCGTACACGTTCGTCACTGGCGCGTGGTTGTCGGAAGCGGGGACGGTTTGCGATTGCGCGCGTTTCGCCGGGATGCTCGGCGTTGCGCTCGATGCATGCTTCGATGAGCCGCAGGACACTAAGAGGCACGCCGCGACGAAGACGGTCCCGGCTCTGTGGAATGGCAATCGATGGCGCACGGGTTAGACGTCGCGAAGGACCGAGAGTTGGGGCTTGCTGGCTTCTCGGACGGCGAGCGTGGCTGCGATCGCGACCGCGACGACCCCGACCGTGGTCGCGATCGTCAAGTACGTCCAGGGAATTGCGAGAGCGTCCGGGGGTGGGTCGAAGACGCCGGTGAGGATCTTCACGAGCGCTTGGCTGAGCAGGCTGCCGCCGATGACTCCCAACCCGAGACCCACGACGAGGACGTAGCCGGCTTCGCTCCAGACGAACGCTGCGAGCTGACGTGGACGCGCGCCGAGTGCGTGCACGATCGCGAAGGTTCGGCGCCGTTCGGCGAAGCCGAGCCAGAGCACGAGTCCGGTCGCTGCGGCGGCGAGCGCGAGGGCAAATCCGAGCTCGACTTGGGTGAGGCCCGCGAGGTCGACTGCGGTGAGACTCGACGCGATGATGCGGCGAGTGTGCGTGAGGTCCGTGACGGTGACTGTGGTCCCGAGTTGTCGTCGGAGGGCGTCCGCGATCGGAGCGGGAGAGTGCCCCGCGGTGTTGATGAGGAAGATCCCGACGGCGTCGCTATGGGTTTGTGCCGCGACGTAGTCGCGGTTGGCGAGCAGGAAACTGTCTCGGGGTGCGGTGGGAAATTCCTTGCCGATGCCGACGTATTGGAACTTGACGGGGACGTACCGTTTTGTTTGGGCGTCTTGGAGCCGCAAGATGATCTGGTCGCCGGGGTGCAACTGGTAGTCCTTGACGGTTTCGGCGCTGACGATGAGGTTGTCGGGATGTTGCGCGAGTCGCTGCATGAGTTGTTGTGCGGTCCCGCCTTGGAAGTACGCGTTTTGGAGTTTGGCGGCGTCGACAACGGTCGCGGGGTTCAGGCCGAACAGATCTTGGAGGTCTGACCCGACGTACGCGTAGCGATGTTGTATGGGTTCGATGTGGACGATGTCGGAGACGGCTTTGAGGGTGTTCGCGAACGCGGGTCCGGTGGTCGCGCCGGGAGGTTGGGCGACGGTGACGTCGGCGCCGTTCGTGAGCACCGCGTCGACGAGTGCCTGTTGGCGGTAGGTGGAGTTGAAGATCGCGGTCGATGCGGCGAAGGTGGCCGTGAGCGCGACCAGCGCGACGCCGCGGGCCAGGAGGCGTCGTTGGCGTTGCATGCTCGCGGCCACCGTGTCGGATAGCGGACCGGCGAGCGGTCGCGTCGCGGTGCGCAGAGGGCGACGACCGTGGTGCAATGCGAATTCGGCGATACGCCACGCGAGCAGACCGCCACCGATCCACATGAGGGCGGGTCCGACGAAGGCCCAGTAGTTGACGGATATCGCAGGGACGCCTTCGGGGGCGAGGACGAGCTTGTATCCGCCGCGGCTGGTGAGCCAGAAGATGAGAGCACCGGCTCCGAAGAGCCAGAGATCGATGCCGTACCGAGTCCATCGCGGTGTGCGACTGCGATCGACGTGGCGTCGGGCCGCGCTGACGGTGATGCCGCGAGCGTCGATCCAAGCGGGTCCGGCGATGGCCGCGGCTGCGACCACGAAGCCACCGAACGCGGCTGCGGCTGCCCATCCGATCGCCGACGCGGTGCTGGTTCCAAAGCTCGCGCTCCCGAACGCCACCGAACCGATGATCGATGCTCCGACGAGGCCGATCGCGGCGCCGATGGTGCCGACGAGTGCGGTTTCGCCGAGCGCGAGGCGTACGAGTTGGGTGGTCGTCGCGCCGCGAGTACGCAGAAGCGCCTGCTCGCGGCGTCGACGGTCTCGGCCCGCGGCCGCGACGGTCGCAGTGAGGAGTCCGGCGAGGACAGTGCCCGGGAGCCCGAGAAACAAGAACAGCACCTGGGCATAAAGCGCGTCCGCGCGTGCCGAAGCGAGCGTGGCCGCAAGGTTGTCGCCCACCTTGCCGGCTCCTGCGAGTGACACCTCGAGGTTGTTGGCACGGCCAAGGACGCTCGAGTAGGCGGCCGACGGATCGGTCGGCAACGTGTGATCGATCCGGGTATGGATCTGGGTCTTGACGAGATCGGGCCGCACCTTGGCGAGCGGATCGAAGATGCGATGCCACTGCGTTTCGGGGACGAGCAGCACGGTGTCGGGCGGCGCCTGGGCGGTCGCGCCGGCCGGAACGCCAACTGTTTGGAAGAGAGTATCGGCCGACGGCAGGTCGACGACGCTGTTGGCGACGATCTTGACGGGAGGCAGTCCCGCTCGACCGACGGTGATCGTGTCGCCGGGTGCGACATGGAGATTGGCCGCGGTTTGCTGCGCGACGAGCACACCTTGTTGCGGTCCGATCAGGTTGCGGATCACGGCGGGGAACGTTGCCCGGTAGGTGTCGGGGATGCCGAGAACGAATCCGGACCCGGTGATTTGTTGGGTTCCACCCGTGGTGGCAGTGAGGCTCGTAACCTGTCCGAACTCGACGGGTAACGCGGCTTGCACGCCGGGATAGGCGCGCACAGAGCGCAGGAGCTGCGGGCCGGTGCCGGTGGCGGTCGTCTCGACCTGCCAGTCGACGGGGACGTTCGCGACCGACCGTTGGGTCATGGTCGATTTGCTGTGGGCGAGGAACGCGCCCAATGACGCGAGCAACGCTACGGCGACAGCAACGCCCGTCGCGGTCGCGGCGACTCTGCCGGCGCGTCGGCGAATCTGGCCTCGGATCCATTGGAGTGTGATCACGACGCGACCTCGTCGCTAAAGAGTTGACCATCAGCGACACGCCAACGAGTCGTGAGACGAGCGGCGACATCTTGATCGTGGGTCGCGACGACGAGCGCGGCACCGCATCGCTCGGCTGCGGCGATGAGGGTGTCGACCACTGCGGTCGCGGTGTCGTGATCGAGTTGACCTGTGGGTTCGTCGGCCAGAATCAGTCGTGGGCTGCCCGCCAACGCGCGAGCGATCGCGACGCGTTGGGCCTGTCCGCCCGAGAGTTCGTCAGGCAGCTTGGCTGCGATTGCGTCAAGGTCGAGCGCGGCAAGTGCGTTGTGGGCGGCTTGGTTCGCGTTGACCTGTCCCGCTCCGGCGAGCAGGAGCGGCAACGCGACGTTTTCGAGCACATCGAGCGGCGCCAACAGGCTCGGAGACTGGAACACGACCGCGATCGGTCCGGGTCGCAACGCCGCTCCGGCGAGCGCGGGCCATTCGACGGTTCCGGCGGTCGGCGTATCGAGCCCCGCCAACAGGTGCAACAACGTCGACTTGCCCGAGCCGGACGGCCCGACGAGGGCGACGAGCTGGCCGGAGTTGATCTCGCAGGTGGCGTGATGCAACGCGACGACCGCCGCGGGCCCTCGCCCGAAGGTGCGCGCCAATGCCGAGCAACGCACCAGGGGTGCGGTCGTCGCGTCCGGGGCTTCGGGCTGCACTGAATCGAGCTGTGTGTTCATGCGTCGATCTCTCCGTCTCGCAATCGAACGATCCGATGCGCCTTGTTGGCGACCGTGTCGGAATGGGTGACGACCACGACGACGTGCCCGGTGGCGGCATGCTCATCGAGAAGCGCGACGACGCTCCCGGCGGTCGTCGTGTCCAGTTCTCCAGTCGGTTCGTCGGCCAAGAGGACCGTCGGATCGTTCGCGAGCGCGACCGCGAGACCCGCGCGCGCGGCCTCGCCGCCGGAAAGGTTGGATGGCCAAGCGTGCGCACGGTCGGCGAGCCCGAGTCGCAGGAGCAGATGGTCGGCGCGCGCACTGTCCGTCGTTCCTGTGAGTTGTTGGGCGAAGAGCACGTTGTCTCGTAGATCGAGGTGGTCGAGGAGGTTGGCGTTCTGCCACAACACGCCGACCGACCGCGCGCGCATTCGCGCGCGGTCGGCCTCAGGTTGGCGGGACAGCACGACGCCTTCGATACGTACTGTGCCGCCGTCGGGCTCATCCAAACCGGCGAGGCAGTTGAGTAGCGTCGACTTTCCCGACCCCGAAGGCCCGGTGATCGCGACCAGCTCGCCAGCGTCGATCCGCAGCGTCACACCTGCCAGCGCGACGGTTTCCTCTCCGCCGGTGTGGAAGAACCGAAAGAGGCGGTCAGCTTCGAGCAGCGTCATCGCGTGCTCACTTCCATACCAGCGAGTTGGTGACGGTCTTCCAAGGGTCGACGTTGTCGGAACCCTTCGCGCTCGACAACGTGATCGTGACGAGCGTGCCGTTGTGCCAGAACAGGTAGCGCTCCACGTCCAAAGTGACGGACTTGCCGGTGACGGCGTCAGTTGCGCTGGTCGCACTGTAGACGACGCGAATCGCCGGGCCGGAAGCGCGCGTGACCGAGTCGGCCGTGTTCAGGTGGAAGCCCGGAAGCTTGCCCAACTGCGACGTCGCCGTCGAACGGGCCGAAGCAGTTGTGGGTGCGGACGCGGTCTTGGTCGTTGTCACGTCGATCGAGTTGAAGTTCTGGGTGAAGGTCGTCGTCGCGGCCGTTTCCCGCTTGGCCCAGCCTTGCGGGTAGCTCATCGAGTATCCGCCGGTCGCCGGGGTGTAAGGCACGAACACCTGATTGTCAGGAATGTCACCCGGCGGCAGCTGCTCCTTCGCGTTGGGATTCGGGGCTCCCGCAACCGTCGTGACGCTGGCTGCGGCACCACCGGACGAGTTGGGCGGCGCGGCGGTCTTGGATGACCCGCATGCGGCCAGCACGGCGGTGAGCGCGAACGAGCTGACAACTATTCGCCGGGTACTACGACGCATCCGAGACTCTCCTGTTTCGACGGTTGCACTGCGTGAGGGCACCATGACCACCGTCGCCTGAAGGGCCGAACGCCGAGGGGCAAAATCCCGGCAAAACTCCTCTCAGGTCGCGAACCCCGATGCCGTCGTCGCACAGCGCGTCCTACGCTCACGGTCGTGCGACGGCCGGCTCACCTCCTGATCGTCGAAGACGACGACGGCATCGGCGCAAACCTGCAACGCGCGCTCGCGTCCGACGAGGTCGACGCGGCCTGGGCGCACACGATTGCTGAAGCGAACGCTTTAGCGCGCGAGCGCGCACCCGACCTCGTACTGCTCGATCTCGGTCTGCCCGACGGCGACGGGATCGACCTCTGTCGCACCCTGCTCCTGGAACAGCCCGCGCTCCCGATCCTCATCCTGACCGCGCGCGACGCGGAGATCGACGTCGTCATCGGGCTCGACAGCGGCGCCGTCGATTACGTCACCAAGCCATTTCGACTTGCGGAACTCTCCGCACGCGTTCGAACCCACCTGCGCCGAGTCGCATCCGGCGGCGAGCGCATCGTGGTCGGCGACCTCGTCGTCGACCGCGCGGCACGCGTCGTGTCGGTCGGCGGCGTCGACGTCGAACTCCGCGCCAAGGAGTTCGATCTGTTGTGCAGCCTGGCAGCCGTCGCCGGGAATGTGTTACGCCGAGAGGAACTCATGGCGGACGTGTGGGACGAACACTGGTTCGGTTCGACGAAGACTCTCGACGTCACCGTCTCCACCCTGCGGCGCAAGCTCGATGTCACCGCGCCGGGTGCGGTCACCGTTACAACGCTGCGCGGCATCGGCTACCGGCTCGAACGCCTGTGAGACCCCGCATTCTCGGAGCCATCGTCGCCATCGCGCTGCTGGCTGTCGCCACGCTCGCAATTCCCCTGGCGATCCGTCTCGGCCACGACGAACGTGCCCAATCCATGGCGCGCCTCGAACGTCTCGCCGTCACGACCGCGACGCGCCTCCCCGATCAGATCGAGCCCAGCACGACGCTGACCTTGCCCGATCCTGCGTCTGACGGCGACCTCAGCGTCTACGAGACGACTGGCGAGCGGCGCGGTGGCGAAGGCCCCACCAGAGCGGACCCGATCGTCCAGCGCGCATTGGCGGGCCACACCAACAACGGCCAAGCAGGCTCCTCCCTCGTCGTGGGAGTGCCCGTCGTACGCGGGCTGCGCGTGATAGCCGCAATCCGCGTCTCCGAGCCGATCACCGTCACCGACACACAGGTCCGTCGCCAACGCGTCACGATCGTGCTGCTCGGAGTCGCCGCCACGATTGTCGCGATCCTTGTCGGACTGGGTGTGTCCGCCGCATTGGCGCGTCCGATGCGCAGGCTACGAGCCGCCGCGACCCGCCTTGGCCATGGCGACTTCGCCGTGCGAGCGCCTCGCTCGGGCATTGCCGAGGTCGACGACGTCGCCCAGGCGCTCGACGACACCGCGGCCCAGCTCGGACAACTCGTCGAACGTGAACGGACCTTCAGTGCCCACGCTTCTCATCAACTGCGCACGCCGCTTGCCTCGCTGCGGTTAGCAGTTGAAGCCGAGCTTGCGCGCCCACGACCAGACCCGAGCACGGCGCTGCATGAAGTGCTCACCGAGGCCGACCGCCTCGAACGAACGATCAATGATCTTCTGCTGCTGGCGCGCGGTACCGCGGTACGAGGACCTGTCGATCTGGGAGAGGTGGCCCGTGCCGCGGAACATCGCTGGCACGGAACGTTCGCCGCGGTTGCTCGACCGATTCGGGTCAGCGTGCAGGACGTGACCACATCGAGCGCGCATGCGTCGAGCACCGCGCTGGCCCAGATCCTCGACGTCCTGCTCGACAACGCGCTGCAGCACGGCTCTGGTGTCGTCACCATTTCAGTGCGATCGGCCGTCGAAGGCGGAGCCGTCATCGCGGTCGCGGACGAAGGTCCGGGAATCAGCGGCGACGGCGACGATGTCTTTTCGGCCGGAGCTGAGGGCGGTCACGGATTTGGGCTTCCGCTTGCCGCCGCGCTCGCCCATGCCGAAGGTGCGCGCTTACGACTCGCGCATTCGGGACCCCACCCGATGTTCGAGCTGACAATGCGCTGAACAGTCTCGGACCGTCATCGAAGCCAGGATGCACAGGCTGTTGGCCGCTGTGCGTGGTTCTCACAATGCTCACATGTGAAGTCCGTATGTTGGAACGATGCGGCTCTTGATCATCGAGGACGAGGCACGTATGGCCGCGTTGCTGCGGCGCGGATTCGTCGAGGAGGGCTACTCCGTCGACGTCGCGAACAACGGCACTGACGCGCTGTGGCTCGCCAGCGAGGCCACGTTCGACACCGTCATCCTCGACGTGATGCTTCCGGGTATCGACGGGTTCGAGGTCTGCAGCACGATGCGGGAAAAGGGGTGTGACGCACCCGTGTTGATGCTCACCGCACGCGACGCGGTCGAAGACCGGGTCCGCGGTCTCGACGCCGGTGCCGACGACTACCTGACCAAGCCCTTCAGCTTCGCCGAGCTGAGCGCACGCGTGCGAGCACTGCTGCGACGCGGGACGGGTGCGAGACGGACGGTGCTTGTGGTCGGCGACCTTCGCCTCGACCCGGCCCGTCATCGCGCATCGCGCAACGACGTCGAGCTCTCGCTTTCACCGAAGGAAATGGCCCTACTCGAGTTGTTCATGCGCCACCCGGACGAGGTGATCACCCGAACCCAGATCCTCGATCACGTATGGGACTTCGCCTACGACGGCCTGTCGAACGTCGTTGACCAGTACGTCTCGTACCTGCGCCGCAAGATCGACAAACCGTTCGGCCGCACCGACCTCCAAACGGTGCGCGGCGTGGGCTACCGCCTCCGCTCACCTGCGGGCTGACCGATGCCGATCAGGCTGCGCTTGACCCTCGCCGCGCTGTTCGGCGCGGTCGCGCTCTCGTCGGTCGGCGGGTTCGTGTTCTTGCATCAGCTTCGCAACGGCTTGCATGCATCGGTTGACTCCTCGCTGCGCACGCGAGCGGATGCGCTTGTGCAGAAGGTGCAGGATTCCGGGACGAATCTCGACTTCCAGGATGCTGGTTCGACGGCCCTTCTGGCCGCGAGCGAGTCGATCGCGCAGGTCGTTGCGCCCGACGGTCGTCTTGTCGACTCCTCGGAAGCGGCCGGCAACACCCTCGCAATCTCCCGATCGGCGCTGGTCGCGGCGCGCCGCGGAATCTCCTACTCAGAAGGCGTCGTTGCCGGGGATGCTCACTCGGCCCGGTTCCTCGCGACGCCGGTCAGACGCCCCGAAGGAACCTACGTCGTGATCGTCGGCACCTCGCTGGCTTCCGCCGACGACGCGGTGAGTCGGGTGCGTGCCGGTCTTTTGCTCGGCGGCATTCTGACTGTCGCAATCGCGGCGGTCGGCGCGTGGTTGCTCGGCCGATTCGCGCTGCGACCGGTCGAACGTATGCGGCGCGAGGTCGCGGCGATCTCGGAGCACGATGCGCACACCCGTCTGGCTGTGCCAAGCACGCACGACGAGATCGCGCTGCTCGGGCGCACGATGAACGCGTTGCTCGGCCGCCTCCAGAATGCGCTCGCGCAGCAACGCGCGTTTGTCGCCGACGCGGGTCACGAGCTGCGCACGCCCTTGGCCATCTTGCGTACGGAGCTCGAGCTCGCCGGTCGTCCGGGGCGGGATGTCGGGGAGCTCCGAACCGCGGTGGCCAACGCCGGCGACGAAACCGACCGGCTGACGCGACTTGCCGAAGAGCTCCTGTTCTTGGCCCGCCATGACGAACACCTCGCGCAGCAGACCCGCGAGCTGCAACCATTGGAGCCCATCCTTGTGCGGGCCACAGCGGGCGCACAGCGACGGAGTGGTGCACGCGATGTCGAAATCGCGCTCGAAGCCGCGCCGGATCTCGCGGCTGCTGTCGTCGGAGACGACCTTCGTCGGGCACTCGACAATCTGCTCGACAACGCCGTACGTCACGCACCCGCCGGATCGCGTGTCGAGCTCAACGCGACGCGCAACGCGAACCGAATCGAAATCACGGTACGGGACCACGGGCCGGGCTTTCCCGTCGACTTCCTCCCGCACGCGTTCGAGCGTTTCCGTCGCGCCGACCCGAGTCGCACTCACGAAGACGGCGACGACAGCGGAGCCGGTCTCGGTCTCGCGATCGTCCGGGCCGTCGCACGCGCGCATGGCGGCGACGCCGACGCGCGCAACGCCGCGGACGGAGGCGCGGAAGTCTTCCTAGATCTACCTGCCAGCTGAAGATGTGGGCGGTCACATCGTGCTCTCACGTCGGCCCAACACGAGATGCGTCATCGTGCGAGGTCCACTACCCCAATAGGAGGACACCATGAACCGCACTCGGAAGCTTCTCGCGATCGGTGCCACGGTCTTCGCGTTCGGCGGGGTCGGCGCAGTCGCCGCCGTCGCTCAGACCTCGACGAGTACGAAACCCGCCGTGGTCACGCCCGCGTCGTCGAAGGCCACCGACACCCTGCAGCAGGGCGACCAGACCACACCGGATGTTCCGGGAGCCGCCGAGACCCCCGACCCGAGCGAAAAGCCGACCACATCGGCGGCAACCACCTCGGGCGAAAAGCCGGCAACGTCGGAGACCGAGACCGCCAACGACGGTCCCGGCGGCCACCAGGACCCGCCCGGCAACGTCGACCACCAATTCGACGGCCAGGAGTAACAACCGCGACGAGTCGGGCCGAGACGCCCTTTCCCGGTCTCGGCCCGACCATCGTCGCGCGGCCTTCGAGATCTTGCGCCTTTCGGACCACCATCGAGAAGTCGCCGCACGGTCGAGCCGGGCGTGTCGTATGCAACCGCTGTCGAAGACCAGCAGAACGAGGACGATCGTTTCGAACATCTCGATCAAATCCGAGTGGTTGCCGAACGAACGTGACTACCGCGGCGACGGACCCACACCAGTCACCGTCGCCTGCGTGGGAAGAAGAATCGTGAATCGCACGACCGCGACAGTGCCGATCGCCCCGGTCGGGAACCGAAGAACGATTGGGCTGCCCGCGTGCTTGGCTGCGAACCAGTCGAAGTCTACGGACGTCAACCGACCGAACCAGCCGCCGTTCCCGTCGTCGACGAGTGATGCCGTTGCGGGCACGCTCGTATCGTCGGCGCAAGCGATGCGGCAAGGTCCGCTGTAGCCCTGCACGGCCGAAACGCTAGCTACGAACTTCGAGCGTCAAGGTTAACCGCAGGCAAGAATTGGCGTGCGCCAATGGGCTCGCGCTCATTGTCACAACCGCAGAGCGTAGGTTCGCTTGCCTATGGAAAATGCAATCGGAGATGGAGATTTGTCCTCGCGCTCGGCGCGTCTCGACGACGATGAGTTCCTCTCGTCGGTCGCCGTAATCGTGTGCGTTGTGCTTCTTCTGCTCGTCGTTGTCGCCTTGGCCGTCTTCACCAGGCTTGGCGGTGTCTAACGCCATCGGGCGACGCTCCCTTGACATGATGCGCCACGCAGGTCGAATCTGGCTGCGCTTTTGCCTCGCCTTTACCCCCTGTACAGCAGCATCCCAGGCGCGATGAGCAACGTCTCACCGATCTATCCGATGCTTCATCGAGGCAACTCCCTTCGCTCGCGGGCCCTTGCCGCGCAGGCCGGTCTCGCGGTGCTCGTGCTAGCGGCGGCCGGACTGACCGCGTGCAGCGGGAGAAGCAGCGTTGTGGCGACGTCGGCTGATCGGGCTGCGTGTACTCAGCTGGAGACGGCATATTCGACAGTGAACGCGTCCCCGGTCGTGCCGGATGCCCGGACCGTGTACCGGCGAGCGATCTCGGTCGCGAGCCGGGCCGACAACCGCCAGCTCGGGACCGCGATCGTCGCGTGGGTGACCGCGATGCAGCGGCCCACTGGTGCGGCGGTGCCAGGAGCGTCGTACGCCACCTCGGAGTGTCGAAGCATCGGTATTTCGCTGCAGCTGCACGTCGTCGCAACAGTTCCGTCAACGGGCCCTGTTGTGGGGACACGTCCCGACTCGGGTTCGCCCACGTCGAAACCCGGTGCGGGCGACGGCCCCGACTCGCAGGGTGACGGAGGTGACTGAACGCGGGGGCGTGTCGGCGCGGGTCCGCGCGCTGCGGGTTCCCGAGATCACGGCGTACTTCTGGATTGCGAAGGGGCTGTGGACTGCGCTCGGCGAGTCGACGTCCGACTTTCTCGTTCGCACGATCCATCCGGTCCCTGCGGTGCTCGGCGGTTTCGGCGGTTTCGTGCTCGCGCTCGCAGTGCAGTTCTCGATGGGTCGCTATGTCGCGTGGACCTATTGGTTTGCAACTGTGATGGTCGGCATCTTCGGGACGATGGCCGCGGACGTGTTGCACGTCGGACTCGGAGTTCCCTACGTCGTGTCCACCGTGCTCTACGCGATCGCCCTCGCGGCAGTGTTCTCGACATGGCTCGTGGTCGGGGACACGCTCTCGGTGCACAGCATCGACACGGCGCGGCGTGAGGTCTTCTACTGGTGCGCGGTCGTCAGCACCTTCGCGCTCGGCACCGCGCTCGGCGACGTGGCCGCGGTCACCCTCAATCTCGGGTACTTCGCCTCGATTCTGCTCTTCGTCGCTCTGATGCTCGTCCCGGCAATCGGCTACCGATGGTTCAAATGGAATCCGATTCTCAGCTTCTGGTTCGCCTACGTGCTGACGCGACCGGTCGGAGCATCGTTCGCCGATTGGATGGGAAAGCCGTCGACCGCCAGCGGCCTCGGATGGGTTCGGGACGTGTGAGCATCGTGCTCACGGTGCTGATTGCAGGTGTCGTCACATATCTCGGCGTGACACGAATCGACCTTCAAGAGCGCGGGACGGGTGCAGTCCCGCGCAAAGTTCGATGATTGATGGGCGCTCTCCGGCAGTTGTAGTCGAAGATGCTGCGACACGGGTAATAGCTACGACGGCGCCTGTCGCCGGCGGATGAGCGGAGAACAGAGTGAGCTATTTCCAAGCGATCGTGATCGGCCTGCTGCAAGGCGTCACCGAGCTGTTCCCAATCTCCAGCCTTGGTCATTCCGTGCTGGTGCCCGCGTGGCTCGGCTGGGACCATCTCGTCAGCGCGCAGTCAGCCAGCGAGTCGTTCTATCTGGCGTTCGTCGTTGCACTCCATGTCGCAACCGCACTCGCGTTGCTCGTGTACTTCCGTGCGGACTGGATCCGCATCATTCGTGCGTTTGTTCACACGCTGAGGAGTCGGAAGCTCGAAACGCCGGATGAGAGGATGGCGTGGCTGCTCATCGTCGCGAGCATCCCGGCCGGAATCACCGGTCTTGCCCTCGAACACGCGCTTCGCACCCTCTTCGCGAAACCTCTCGCCGCCGCGATCTTCCTTACCGCGAACGGTGTCATTCTGCTCGCGGGTGAACGAGTCCGCCGAAGGTCGGCGGTCGGCAAGCTGGTGGCCGAACACGAGACCACACGCAGCGACAGCGAGGAAGGACGACGGCTCGAGACCCTGGAGTTCAAAGAAGCGGGCGCAATCGGTGTCGCCCAGATCGGTGCTCTCTTCGCCGGAATCAGCCGATCGGGCATCACGATGGTCGCGGGACTCGTCCGCGGCCTCGACCACGAAGATGCGGCACGCTTTTCCTTCCTGCTTGCAACACCCATCATCTTCGCGGCGGGCGTCTACAAGATCCCGGACCTGGCCGGCCACCTCGGCGACGGCATCCGAGGCCAAGCGCTCGTCGGCAGCCTCTTTGCCGCCCTCGCCGCCTACGCGTCCATACGCTTCCTCATGCGATTCTTCGAAACCCGCACACTCACGCCATTCGCGATCTACTGCCTCGTCGCCGGAGCAATCTCGATCGTGCGTTTCGCTTGAATGCGGAGCGCGATCTTCGGGCGTTTCCTGGGGTGAGAGTCGCGGCGATCGCGGTGCCGGAGGTCATCCAAGAATCCATCCAAGAATCACGGGTCTCCACGGCTTGTCACGTTCGTCACGGTGACGAAGCTGAGGAGATGGGACGCCGTGCGAAGCGATTCCGTTGCGCCTTACAAGCAGGGGGTCGGCGGTTCGAGCCCGCCAGCGCCCACCACGAAAGTCCTGTTCAGCCGTGTTTTCTGGTGCGGCGAGACCGTCCGCTACGTCGCTCGTGCCATCCGCGTGCCATATCCGTGCCACAACGGCAGCGTACGTCAGCGGATGTTGGCCGACGCGTGCGAACGAAGTGCGGCGACGCTGACCGTTTGATGACGCAATCGCGACGGTCAGAGTTCGATTCCGAGGCCTTGTTCGAGGGTGCGACTCTTGTGTGGGTTTCGCTGGTCGTCGAGCTGGCGAGCTGCTTGTTCGCAGTGATCGTTGGCGTGTTGCCACTGGATGTACTGCGAGCGTACGGCGGGGCTGGGACCGAGCGCGCTTTCGGGGTCGGTGATGCCGTATTCGGTTCGGTATGCCTCGACGTCGCCTACTGCACGCCGCCAGATGTTTCGGCCGGATGCGGCGGTGGGTGCGGGTCCGAGTGGGCAGAGATACTCGGGTGGGTGGTCGGCGAGCGAGTCGACGATCTGGTCGACGCGGTCGCGGATCACGTACTCGATCACCTCGCGTTCGGCGTCGCCGTTTCGGCAGTCATGTCGGTGTTGTTTGTGTGCCTCTTGGCCGGTCCGGGCTTCGTCGAGTGCGGTGTCGATGCGCTCAAGCGAGCGCGTTGCGCGGTCGTGCGCTCGTTCGGCGACGAGTCGTTCGCCGGTGTGTTCGCTGCGATGAAGTGGCAGGCGAAAGCGCGACGCGCGTGCGAGTTCGGCTCGGGAGTCGTTGACCACGGTCTGTTGGTGGCGGTGCTCGCGTTCGAGCGCGTTGATGTCGTCGGTCCGGTCGGGTGGCCCTGACATGCGATGGTTCCGGTCGGCTTCGCGCCGTTGGTAGAGCAGCTCGAGCTCCCGGCGGAGTTCCCAGGTGTCAACACCGTGGTCGATGGCAAGGTGCTCGCTGCGGTCGGTCTTCAGTGCCTCGGCAAGTTGTGCGCCTGGATCGGGTAGCTGGCGGGTGGGGTGGTGTTGTTCGGGGTCGGTTTCGGGTTGGGCGATGAGGTAGATGCGGTTATCGACGCGGCCGCGTGAGAGCGCGGTGTAGCCCGCTTGGCCGTCGAGGGTGTCGCTGGCGAGGACGAGGCAGCGGTCGACGGTGGCGCCCTGGCTCTTATGCGCGGTGAGTGCGTAGCCGTACGCGAGGTGACCGGCGTCGAGATACCGGCGGGGAACCGTGACGTTGGCGTCATTGGTGCGGATGGTGAGCGCGCCCGCGGCGGGATCGACGGCGGTGATGGTGGCGAGGGTTCCGTTGCGCAGTCCGAGCCTGCGGTCGTTGCGGAGACAGAGCACACGGTCGCCGGTCTGGAATGTGTGGCCGTTGGCGTCGAGGGCGGGTCCGGAGAGTGCGCCCGAGTTGGTGAGGTGGCGGCGGGCGCGTTGGTTGAGGTCGTCGACGTCGTAGTGTCGCTCGGCAAGCATGATCACCTGTTGCCCGGTGAGGGTGGCGGCGTACCAGTCGGCGGCCATTTGGTTGCGGACGTCGATCGCGGTTTCGCAGACGACGACGCGGTCGTGGCGGTGGTAGGCGTCGAGCGCAGGTTCGACGTGACCTGCCCGCAGTTCGGCGAGCGCGTCCCGTTCCCAGGATTGTTGTTGACGACGGTTCTCGGTGAGCGTGACCGGTTCGAGCCGGTGAGCGAGACCGTTGAGGAGGCCGCCGGCGTCGATGGCGTCGAGTTGGCGGGGATCGCCGACCATCACGACCTTCGCGCTCACGCTATGCGCGGCGTCGAGGAGTGGTGCGAGGCCGCGGGTGGAGGCCATGGCGGCTTCGTCGATGATGAGGATGGTGCTCGGGTCCAGTTCGAGGGTGTGGTCGGCGAGTTGCAGGGTTCGGAGCGCGATCGTGTCGGACGGGATCGAGGTCTGGGTTTGGAGTTGACGGGCGGCGGACGCCGCCAAGGCGGTGCCGATGACGTGGTAGCCGGCGCGCTGCCAGGCGTCGTGCGCGGCGTCGAGGCAAAACGTCTTGCCGGTCCCAGCGGCGGCGACGATGACGTCGACCCCGTTCCCCGACGTGGTAATCGCGGCGACCGCAGCGACTTGCTCGGCGGAAAGTTCGGGGCGGGCTTCGAGCGCGGCCCGGAGATGGTGTTCGCCGACCACGCCGACGTTCTGGTCGACGGTGGCTGCGGCGGTGTCGACGATTCGCCGTTCGAGCGCGAGCAGTTCGGTGGTGGAGTGCGCACCGAACGGACCACGAGCGTGGAGCGGAACGACGCGCGGGTCGGCGAGCGTCGCCGCCGCGGCCAGTTCGATGGTGGCGATGGTCGCGCCGGCGGGGAGTTGTTCGCACCAGCCTCGGAGCACGGCCCGTCGGTCGAAGGTGGTGGATTGCTCGGTGAGGCCGTGCGCGCCCAACAGCGCCGAGATGCCGTCTTGTTCGAGGTCGGGGCCTATCCGTTGCTCCGTGGTGCGGTGCAAGGCCTCGGCGGCCACGTTGGGATCGTGGCCGGCTTCGACGGCACGGGTATGCCATTGGTCGCGTTGGGCGCCGATGTCAACGTCGTATTCCTTGGCTTGGCGGGTCTCGAGCGCGGCGACGCGCGCAGCTTGCGAGCGTGTCAAGTTGATTGTGTAAGCGGCCGTGGTCGGGGTGGTCAGATGTGCGGGTTGATGCGGTCGGGGTAGACGAGCGCGAGTTGCTCGAGGGCTTGTTTCCAGTTCGTGGTGATCTGGCCTTCAACGAGTCGACCGGGTGCGCGGCGTTTCGTAGCGGGTAGCCCGCGTTCCTTGGCGCGTTGGCGGGCTCGCTTGTCCTCGATGTTGCAGATCGCCAGCCAGAGGAGTTTCACGACCGCGAGGTCGTTCGGGAAGTGGCCACGGTTCTTGGTGACCTTGCGGAGCTGGTAGTTCAACGACTCGATCGAGTTCGTCGTGTAGATCACTCGGCGCAACGCGGGCGGGAACGCGAGGAATGGCGTGAAGCGTTCCCACGCGTCTCGGAACGCCTTGGTCGTCGACTGATACTTCTTGCCGAGCGGAGTCGCCTCGAACGCTTCGAGCTCGACCAGCGCGCCGTCCGCGTTCGCGGCGGTGTAGATCGGCTTCAACGCGGCCGCGACCGCTTTGCGATCCGCGTAGTTCACGAACCGCATCGCGGCGCGGATGAGGTGCACGACACACGTCTGCACCGTCGCTTCCGGCCATGTCGCCGCGATCGCTTCGGGGAAGCCGGTGAGCCCGTCGCAGCAGACGATGAGCACGTCGCGCACCCCACGGTTGGCGAGCTCCGCGCACACCGACGCCCAGAACTTGGCGCCCTCGGTCGTCTGGACCCAGATCCCGAGCACGTGCTTGATCCCGTCCGTGTCGACACCGACCGCGATGTGCGCGGCCTTGTTCCGCACGTGGCCGCCGTCGCGGACCTTCACGATGACGGCGTCGAGGTAGAGCACTGGATAGAGCGCTTCAAGCGGACGCTGCTGCCAAGCAAGGACCTCATCCGCGATCGTGTCAACGATCTTGGAGATCGTCTCGTGCGACAGTTCGGTGCCGATCGTGGCGGCGAGATGATGCGCGATGTCACGGATCGTCATGCCACCCGCGTAGAGCGAGATGATCATCGCGTCGAGGCCATCGAGCCGGCGAGCGCCTTTCGGGACGAGCATCGGGATGAACGTGCCGTTACGGTCCCGCGGGACCGCCAGCTCGACGTCGCCGATCTCACTTGCGACCGTTTTCGGGAAGCTGCCATTGCGGGAGTTCGGGAACATCGCCGCGTCCGGATCCCCGCGCTCGTAACCGACGTGATCCGACAGCTCGGCTTCCAGACCCCGTTCCAGCGAGGCCTTCAGCATGCCTTTCAACAAGCCCTCATGGCCCGTGAGCGGCTCACCCGCGTCGATCCGGGCGAAGATCTCGTCCAAAGCCCCGGACTCCTTCAACGACTCCGCGATCTCCTGCTGCTGCTGCCGGCGTTCCTCACGCTCGGGATCTCTCTTCGTCACGGTCACAGTGTTCTCCAATCGTGACGACCCGACCCCTTACACAGACCATCTGACACCCCCCAGCTTGCGGGCTGTGCAGACCGCGGGCGTCGAGCTCGTCTTGAATCTCCTGTCGCCGGGTCGAGAACAGAGCGCACAGCTCATCGGGAATTCCGATGATGTCGGCGGCACCTTTGTGGATCGGGCCCCACTCGACCCCCAACGCGACGGTGAGCTCGTGTCGGAGTTGGGCCTTGTAGAGGTAGCCCGCGGTCAGGGCTGCCACAACAGCGGCCCGCCATGCAACGTCCGCCACTGCCCGTCCGTGCAGTGCGTCAGGTTCGCGACGAGGACATGGGTGTGGAGTTGTGGGTCACCGGCCCGACTCGACCGGTGCACGAACGCAGCCGCGACGAACCCGTCCGTGTCCACGATATCGATCCCGTCGATCCCACGGCGCGAGACACAGCCCTCGCGTTCCAGCCAACCGAGCGCGGCGTCGACCGCACGGTCGTGGGCGGCGCGCACTCGCGGACCGTGTCGGGATCTCCGAGTCCGTAAATCACGGACACGGACTTCGGCGCGGAGAACGTGAGATCGAATCCCGGGACCCGGTCTTTCCGGGCCTGGATCCACCGGACGCCGTCAGCCGGGTCACAGCCCTCGAGCACCGCGCGCAACCCAGCCGCGTCCACCTGGCCGTCGAGATCGAGCAGCTCGGACGCGGATCCGACCCATCGACCGGGAGCTTCACCGTGCCCGAGGTAGTAATCCTCGACGCCGTACGCGACCGCGTCGAGGTAGTAGCCCTCCTGGCCGGCGCCAAGCTTGCTGACACTCAACACGACGCGCTCCGGGCACTTGACGGAGGTCTTGACGCGTTGCTCGGGGCCGTGTCCTGCATCGCCGATGCATCGGTGTGCGAAAATTTGCGGATCGGAATCCGACTGTGCAGTCGAGGCGGCGCAAGCGCGGAACGACCAGGTCTCAGAAGTTCGTCAGTCGAGACCGTGACAGCACGCCTTGTTGTGATCATGCGGGCTCGTCGAAGAGCTTCGGGACGGGATCAGCGGTCGGCGGTCGGCGGTGAACTCGGCCCGACACGCGTGGTCGGACTTCAGGCTCGACTGGCAGTGCCGGTGGCACCGTGTCCGTGTGGTGCGACACGGGAAGCCGAACCTCGTAACAGCTCGGCGCAAACCGCGACCCGCGGTCGCGGCCAACCTGCGCCACGACGAGCCCCGCCCCGCGTAGCACGGTGAGTGCGGCGGCGCGATCCTTGCCGATCCCCAGACGCTGTCCGATCTCACGCACATTGCTATGCGCAACCCAGCGACCTGAGCCGTCGAGACTCCCGCCGAGCGCGAGGACCTCGAGCACCGACCACCCCACCACCCCGAGATCCCGCCGGGCGTCCAGCGACTGCGTCCCGACCGCCAACTCGGCTTTGCCGTCGGCGTCGACGACGATGGTCACGCCGACGATCACGACGCCGTCGACCCGCCCGTCGGCACCCCGAGCAACGCCTCAACCGCGTGGCGCGGCACGACAATCCGGCGCCCGAGCCGCACATGGACCAGCTCGCCCCGCGACACCAGCCCATAGGCATGCGTACGGGAAATACCCAGCAACCGGGCTGCCTCCGGAACGGTCAACACCAACGACACCTCTGCGTCCTGCACCACAACCTCCATCTCGTTTCGTCGTGTACCAAGGAATGGCGCGAAAAGAAGGTCAGGCGCGCAAAGAAAACTCTGCCGCAGGCAAAAAAGACCGAACGGCGGTCACCTGGCGTCCGCACGGATCGACACGCCGCCCATCAACCCACGCGGCGGACGCATAGCCGGCGCTCAGCGCCAGCCTCATCGCGTGGGGTCGGGGATACTCGCTTCGGGGATCATCCACCGCGTCGTAGGTGCGGCTCGACCCGTTGCCATAGTCGCGCCCGATCGGCAGTTCGGCGCGGCGATGGCTCGATCATTTCAACGAGCAAACGAGGTGAATGTCTTCCGGCTCGGCGGCGAAGAGATCCGGATGAACCGGATGGGCGAGGCGGCAACCCTGTCGGAGATAGAAGCCAACTGCGGACTCTGTCGGTGTCGCCGAGACATACATCGACTCCGCGCCGTCCGCAACCGCAGTGTCGACGGCAACGTTCCAGAGAGCCTGCGCCGTACCTCTCTTGCGGTAGGGCCGAGAGACGTGAAGAAATGCCAACCACGCAAGGGGTGGCTCAAATACGGGGTGAACGATCGCGAGACCGGCCGTGTACTCCGCATCGAACGCGCCGAGAAGGATGCCACCCCGCGCAACGACCGATGAGCAGAACGCGATCTCGGCGGCGATGCTGTGCGGGCCGGACCCGGTCGGATCCCATGCCGCAATCTCGGTGATCGCTGCCGGGAACTCGCGCAGCTCGCCGTGGATCACGCGGTACTGAACATCTACCTGCTCCGACCGGTCGATCGCTGCAACCAGAGACACGTTCTCCGCGCTCATCTGCTTGACTCGTATCACGCAAACAGATTGCCCGACGCGACCCGCCCCGAGCGAGCGGACCGATCGGCAGATATGTACGCCTTCTCAACAGAGCCTGTGGCCGGGGTCGAGGAGATTCGGCGAGTTCCGACCCGACGCATCGACGAAGAGATGAAGGAAGGTCGTGTCCGCGACCGTCGATCCGTCGGCGCAGCGCGTCGTCGGTGGAGTCGCACCCACCACGGGCCGAACGAACTGACACGCGTTCACCGTCTCGTTAGGGCTCACGCCGTCCCAAGGCGTCGACGTCAATCTCTTTGCCTTGAGCTGCAGCGAGATACTTCGAGCGGTGCCACCTGAGACTCTGCCGTCGATCCCGGCGTATTGAAGGCCGTGACGCTGACCGAAGGCCCGACATGCCGCGACCTCAAGGTCCTGGGTCGATTTCGGAGTTGTCGTTACCGCAACCGACGACGAGCCCTTCGAGCTACAACCCGCCGCGCCGCTCAACAGTCCCGCAACGACCACGAGCCGAAGCACCGCCGTCCTCTGCACGCACGCATCTAACACTATTGAGGTCCCTTGGAGCCAGGTTTCTGGTTCGTAGGGTGTGTTGGTTGGTCCTGTCCGGCCTGTCTGATGTCAGCACGCTGGAGCGGCTTCGGCTGACTCCTGATATATGAACGACGGGACGG
>JBBSFB010000014.1:0-79842 GCA_038239145.1 Acidimicrobiia bacterium | reverse complement strand
GACCGGCTACCTCCCGCAGGCCGTCGTCGCCTGGCGCACCCTCGACGTAGCCGGTGTGTCACCCACGACGTACTGGTTGCTCGCGCTCTCGGCGACGTTGTGGATTCTGTACGGAGCAACGACGCACGACTTCCTCGTCATCGCACCGAACCTCACCGGCAGATGATGTCAGCGTCGAAGCCGTCTGACGCGAGGTACTGCGTCATGTGGACGCGGCCGACCATGAACGCGGCACCGTCACAGCCCGTGATGGCGGCCGCTTTCGACTCGTATCCGGCCAGCCACTGCGGCGTCGCGCCGAACTGGCCGGCGGTCACCTGCGCCCCGCCCGTGATCACGTTCCACTGGTAGCTCGTGGAATAGATCCCGACCTGGGAGACGCCGAGGTAGCGCAGCGATTCCATCTCGCCCACGATCGCGGCCGTGTCGCGCACCTGCGCGGTGCGGCTCGGAGCGCCGTCGACCGCGAGCCACGTGTTCATCGTCTCGACATCGAGCCACCAGTCGACATTGGCGACGCGGCGGCGCGCGTCGCTGCGGTCGATGTGGTGCAATCGTTGGGCCGCGTCCGTCGCACTCGAGAACGACTGCCGGGCCGCATTCCAGCCGTAGTCGTAGGAGCAGCCGATCGAGTTGGGGGAGGCGGCCGAACATACCCTCGGTCCCGCCTGACCGATGGGCCAGTGCTTGGCGATCGCGGGGCCCGGGTTCCCGGTATTGGCGTAGAAGGCCGGCGCCGACGACAGCCGCTTGGCCCATTCGAGCTCTCGACTCAGGCACGGATTCGTGGAGTACGCAATCCCGTTGTTGGTTCCGAGCACGCCCACAGAACCACTGGTCGATCGGGGCAGGGTACCTATGCACTGCGGGAAACTGAGATCCCGGGCCACCCGCACTTCGCCGGCCGCGGCGGGCGCCGCGCCGAAGGCCGCGGTGCTGACGACCACGGCTGCAGCAACCAGGGCTGCGACTCGGGTGAAGTGGGGACGACGCACGGCATACCTCGATGTTCGCCGTTGGGGCTCCACCCGATGGGGAGAGTAATCATTCACACCTACCCCAGGACACGATTCTTGCCACATCAGCCACAAAAGTCTGGTCGCCCTCCGTGATAACCACCGACAGATGGTGGTAACGACTACCGGGAGCCGGACGCGACGCGGGGCGAACTACCGACGGCGCACCCGCCCCCGCCCTCTGCTAAGAACCGGCGATGGGCCCCGACACTCCTCCGGTGGGCAATCCCCACGCAGGCGTTCAGATCACCGACGACGACGCCGCGATCTTCGCCGCCCTCGCCGACCTGAGCATCCCGACCCTGATGCTGTCCCTGGTGCACATCACCGGCGATCCCGCCCTGATCCGGGGCCCGCTGAAGCCGCAGGGCCTGTTCCTGAACGAGGTCCAGGGCTACATGTCGGAGCCGGACCGGGCCGAGGTCCGCCGGCTCGCGTTCGACATCATCCGCGAGTACCGCGACGGCGGGTGCCGGCTCCCGCCTCCGCCTGCGCCGGAGCTCGTCAAGGAGATGATGACCTGGCTCGTCTGCGAAGACGTTTCCGACGAGTACGTCCCGATGATGCTCGAGGAGATGGAGCTCGACGGTTCGGACCCCCGCCGGGTCGACATCGCCGCCGATGCCGCGACCCGGTCGCAGTTCCCGGTGGTGGTGATCGGATGCGGCCAGTCGGGCCTGCTCGCCGGCATCCGCCTCCGTGAAGCCGGGATCCCGTTCACGATCATCGAGAAGAACGCCGACGTCGGCGGCACATGGTTCGAGAACTCGTACCCGGGCTGTCGCGTCGACGTGGGAAACCACTTCTACTGCTACTCGTTCGAGCCAAGCGACCACTGGACCGAGTACTTCGCCAAACAGCCCGAGATCCAGTCGTATTTCGCCGCGGTCATGGCCCGGCACGGCATCGAGCGCGACATCCGCTGGAACACGGAGGTCGACGCCGCGCGTTGGAACGACGACGACGGCGTCTGGGAAGTCGTGGTGCAGTCCGGCGACGATCCGCCCGAGACGCTCGTCGCCCGCGCCGTCATCTCCGCGGTCGGTCAGCTCAATCGCCCCAACCTGCCGGACATCCCCGGCCGCGACGAGTTCACGGGCGCATCGTTCCACTCCGCGCGCTGGGACCACTCAGTCGACTATCGAGGTAAGCGGGTCGCAGTCGTCGGTGCGGGTGCGAGCGGTTTCCAGATCGTGCCGACCATTGCTCCCGACGCCGCGTCGCTCACGGTGTTCCAGCGCACGGCGCAATGGATGTTTCCCAACCCGAACTACCACGAGCCCGTTGGTCCGGGAGTGCAATGGGCGCTTCGCCATCTGCCGTTCTACGGCCGTTGGTACCGCTTCTTGTTGTTCTGGCCCGGCTGCGACGGTGGCCTCGCGGCCGCGCGCATCGACCCCGAATGGCCGCACCAGGAGCGCGCGGTCAGCGCCACCAACGACATCACCCGCGAGCTCTTCACCGCCTGGATCAGCGAACAGGTCGGCGACGATCCCGAGCTGCTCGCCAAGGTGATCCCCGACTACCCCGCGACCGGGAAGCGCACGCTCCAGGACAACGGGAGCTGGCTCGGCGCGCTGAAGCGCCCGAACGTCGAGCTCGTACGCGACGGCATCGATCACATCGACGCCGACGGCATCGTCACCAAGTCGGGTACGCGCTACGACGTCGACATCATCGTGTACGCCACCGGCTTCCAGGCGAACCGATTCCTGTGGCCGATGGATATCATCGGGCGCAACGGAGTGACGCTCGCCGAGCAATGGGGCGACGAACCGTCGGCGTACCTCGGCATCACCGTGCCCAACTTCCCGAACTTGTTCTGCATGTACGGACCCGGGACGAACCTCGCGCACGGCGGCAGCCTGATCTTCCATTCGGAGTGCCAGATCCGCTACATCACCGGCTGCATCAAAGCACTCGTCGAGAACCGCGCGACGTCGATGGAACCGAGACTCGACGTCCACGACGCGTACTACGAGCGCACACAGCGCGAGCTCGACGGTCTCGTGTGGTCGCACCCGTCGATCGAGCACTCGTGGTTCAAGAATGGGCGGGGCCGCATCCACGTGTTGAGCCCGTGGCGGCTCGTCGACTACTGGACCTGGACCCGCGAGCCGGACCTGGACGACTTCGTCACGCGCGCATGAGTCCCGAGATCGTCTCCAGCTCGACTACGTGCTTCGACGTGAACACCTCGCCGAACGCGGTCAGGAGCTCGGCGCGGCGGGGATCATCGATGTACTCCTGCAAGGCGCTGTGGTTGGGGAACCACAACAGGTGCAGCTCGAACGGCATCGCCGTGTCCTGGCCCGCGGCGCGCCGGCCCCGGTACACGAGGTGCCCTCCGTGCTCCGCGACGAGGGGCAGGACCGCGTCTTCGTACTCGCCCGCCCGGTCGGCGAGCTCGGGCGTGGTGTAGCCGACGAATGCGAGTGTGAACGCCTCGTGGGGACCCGACGGCGTGCTCACGGGATCCGCTGCGTCCACCACAGCGCGGCACCGGCGGTCAGGACGGCGAGCAGGAGACCGAGACCGGTGAACCACTCGGTGAGGTCGGTCTTCACCGAGCCGAAGCCGACCACCTTGCGAATCTGACTGTAGACCGACTTCAGTTCCTTGCCGCTCGTCGCAGTGAACGACTTCCCACCGCTGCCTGCGGCGATCGCCTTCATCGTCGCGGGGTCGGACGGGACCGGGACCGTCTCACCCTGGATCGTCACCGAACCCGACGCGGTACCGAAGGCGATGGTGTCGATCGGGACCCGGGCCGTCTTCGCGGCGGCGGTCGCCTGCTCGGTGGTCGCCTCCGGAGACTGCATGCCGTCGCCGATCGTCGGAGCACCGTCGCTCATCAACACAATGGCGGCCGGAGCCTTCTGACCGTCAGAGCCCGCCGGCAGGCCCGCGATCGTGTTGAGGGCGTTGTTGATCGCGACGCCGGTCGCGGTACCACCGCCGACCGTCAGTGCATCGACGGCGGCGAGTACGGGCGCGTGATCCGAGGTCGGTGCGGCCAACACTCGAGCCTGCGTGTCGAACGACATCAAGCCGATCTTCAAACCCGACGGCAGGCCCTGGATGAACTGGCGCGCCGCGGTCTGCGCGGCGACGAGCCGGCTCGGACTGACATCGGTCGCCGCCATCGAGCCCGAGGTGTCGATCACCAACATGATGGTCCCCCGCTGCCGGGCGACCTTCTTGGTTCCCGTCGGCCGGGCGAACCCGAGCGCGAGCGCGGCGACGGCTGCGAGCATCAGCACTGCGGAGACGTGACGCTGCCACCCCGGCCGTTTCGGCGCGACCGATGCCAGGAGATCGACGCTCGTAAAGCGCAGCGCGTACTTACGCCGCGACCTCTGCACGACCACGTACCCGAGCAACAGCAACAGCGGCGCGACGAGCAGCAGCAGTCGCCATGGTTCTTCGAAGCTCACGGAACACTCCTCAGCTGGGTCGCACCGACCCGCGCGCGCTGCGACAACGACGTGTGCCGGCGCAGCGTTCGGCGGCCGGCGACGAAACGAACGATCTCGATGAGCCAATCGGAGTCGGTGAACAGCACGAGCTGCTCGGCGCCGGCGTCGCGGATCCGGGCACCGATCGACGCGTGGCGTTCCCGGGCCGCAGTTGCGTATCGCTCCCGCAAAGACGCCGAGTTCGACTGCACGTGCAGGTTCCGACCGGTCTCGGTATCGACGAGCGTCAGCATTCCCGCCGCCGGGAGCGCGAGCTCGCGCGCATCGACGACCTGGACGCACAGGACCTGTTGCGTCTGCGCGAGGCGCGCGATAGCCGGCCGCCAGTCGGTCGGGTCGAGGAAGTCGGAGATCACGATGACCTGACCCCGGCGGGGTCGCGCCCGCTCGAGCGACTCCAAGGTCGCGGCGAGGTCGGAATCACCTTCGGCCCGTTCGGTCCGGCCAGGAACGTCGTAGAGACGCGAGAGCGTCGCGAGGAGCTCGGGCCGGGTCGAGGTCGGTCCGAATCGCAGCACGTCGTCAGCACCGGCGACCAGGATGCCGAAGCGATTACCGTGCCGCGCGGTCAGGAACCCGAATGCGGCCGCGGCCGCGAACGCGACCTCCGACTTCTCCCGCTCGCCCGTCCCGAAGTTCATGCTCGCGGACCGGTCGACGATCGTCCACGTCTGCAACTCCCGGTCGGCTTCCGTCGTGCGCACCTGCGGGACGATCGATCGCGCGGTCAGGTTCCAGTCGATCCAGCGCGAGTCGTCGCCCGCTTCGTACGCGCGCGCTCCCGCGACCTCCGAGCCCGGGCCGGCTCGGCGACCGAGGAACTCTCCCCGGAGCAACCCGTCGAGCCGGTGGGTCACGAGCAGCTCGAGTCTCCGCAACTCGGCCGCTTTGCGGGCGACCGGTGCGATGCCCTCCGGCCGTCGCCCGGAACCGCTCACGCGGTTTCCTGCAGGCCGCTCTCCTGCCTCGGCGTCACCTGCGGAACGGGCATCGTCGCCAGCACGCGTCCGATCACGTCGTCCGTCGTGACCCCCTCGGCGAGCGCGTCGTACGTCAGGATCAATCGGTGGCGGAGGATCTCGGGTGCCACGTCGGCGACGTCTTGGGGCACGAGGAACCGGCGGCCGCGCATGAGCGCGAGCGCGCGACCGGCCGCGAGAAGTCCGAGCGTGGCGCGCGGGCTCGCACCCAGACCGACATGACCGGCGATCTCGGGAACGTGCCACCCGACCGGGTCACGCGTCGCCATCACGAGCCGGACCGCGTAGTCTTGCACCGCGTGGTGCACGAAGATCTCGTCGACGGCGAGCTGCAGTTCGACGAGCTGTTCGATCGACAGCATCTGCTTGGCTTCCGGAGGGCGCACGCCCATGCGGCGCGCGATCTCGAGCTCCTCCACGTAGGAGGGTTGACCGACGACGATCTGCATCAAGAAGCGGTCGCGTTGTGCTTCCGGCAACGCGTAGACGCCTTCTGATTCGATCGGGTTCTGTGTCGCCAACACGAGGAACGGGTTCGGGGTCGCCCGCGTCTGACCTGCGATGGAGACGTGACGCTCGGCCATGACCTCGAGTAACGCCGACTGCACCTTGGCCGGCGCGCGGTTGATCTCGTCCGCGAGCACCAGGTTGGCGAAGATCGGGCCCCATTCGATGTCGAAGTCCTCGCGCGACGGTCGCCACACGCGCGTGCCGACGATGTCGGCCGGGACGAGGTCGGGCGTGAACTGCAGTCGGGTGAACGAGCCGCCGACCACGTTGGCGAGCGTCGAGACCGTCAACGTCTTCGCGAGGCCGGGAACGCCTTCGATCAGGCAGTGGCCGCGGGCGAGCAGGCAGATCATCGCTCTCTCGACCATGCGGTCCTGGCCGACGATCACACGCTTCACTTCGAAGAGCGCCTCTTCGAGGCGCTCGGCGTGTCGCATGTTGTCGTCGGTCGGCCGCTGCGGGTCCGGGCCGGCCAGGCTCTGGTCGACGCGGTTCGGGTCCCCCACGTTCGGGCCGGAACTGACCGCGGGAAACGGGGGCGGGGGCGTCTCGTCGGTTCCGCTCATGCGGGTGGGCTCCTTGGCACGGGTCGACTCGGCAACGAGCCACCATGATGCCGGGCGATCCTGAGAACCACATGCGGGCGACCCGCGGGGTTCCTGAGGAGCCCCCGTGAGCCATGACCCGGGCCGGCGAAAGAACAGTCCAGTAGCTGGACTACCTCTCCGCACGGAAAGTAGCTCTCATACCACCCGCCCGGCGACGAACAGAACCTGCGCGCGGATTCGCCCCGGACCCCGGCGCAGGGCTCAATCAGATCCGGGAGAAACCGATGACCGACGCACATCAGGAGTTCACGCCGTGATCGGTGATGCCACCCGGCCCGCGACGCTACTGATCGTCGCACCCGACGACTCCGGCGGGGAGCTGATCGCGGCGCTGCTCCGCGACGACACACGCTCCGGATTCGTCGTCACGCGCGTCACGTCGTCCGCCGCCGCACTGGCGCACCTCGGCGCGGTGCCGACCGATTGCGTCGTTGTCGACGTTGCGGGTGGCGGAATCGCCACGGTGGAGACGATGGCGGCCCGATCGTCGAACGTCGCGTTCGTCGCGCTCTCCGACAGCGACTCCGATCGCATCGGAGTCGCGACCGTCCACGCCGGCCCTGTCGACGTACTCGCGAAGCACGCGCTCGAAAGCAAGTCGCTGACCGGTGCGATCCGCCACGCGATCCTGCTGAAACGGTCCGAGGCATCGCTCGACGAGGTCGAGAGCATCGCACGCGTCGGCAGCTGGGAAGTCGACCTCGCGACCAACGTCGTGAGCTGGTCGCACGAGCTCTACCGGTTGCTCGGGTTCGACCGCGATCACGAGCCCGGCTACCAAGAGCTGACGGACCGGATCCACCCCGACGATCGCGCGTCGACCGTGCGCGCGCTCACCGTTGCGGTCACCGACCTGCAGCCGTTCGTGACGCAGCACCGCTTGCGGCTCCCCGACGGCGCGGAGCGTTGGGTGTGCATCCGGGGCCGGGTCGAGGTTGGTCCGGACGGACCCGAACGGCTGCTCGGTACCGCGCAGGACGTCACCGAAGCAGTAGAGGCCGCCGCCGCGCTCGCGCACCAGGAGCTCCACGATCGTCTCACCGGGCTCCCGAACCGACGGCTGCTCGTCGACCGACTGGAACAAGCCCTCATCCGCCTGGCCCGGGTCCCGGTGATCGTCGGCGTCATCCACGTCGACGTCGACCGCTTCAAGGTCATCAACGACAACCTCGGCTACGCGGCCGGCGACGCCCTCCTGATCGCGATCTCAGCGCGCCTGAAGAACCTGATCCGCCCCGAGGACACGCTGGCCCGTATCGACGGAGACGAGTTCGTCGTCCTTTGCGAGGGAATCACAGACGAACACGAGGCGATGCGTATCGCCGACCGGATCTGCACCGCCATGACTGACCCGTTCGCGCGCGCCGGCGACGACCTCGTCGTCTCGGTCAGCTGCGGCGTCGCGCTCGCGACCCAGGCGGTCGACGCGGGTGCGCTGCTCGGCGATGCCGACGTGGCGATGTATCGGGCCAAGGCGGCCGGGCGGGGCCGATCGGAGTTGTTCTCGGAGACCATGCGCCCGACCGGCGTGGGTCGGCTCGACACCGAGACGTCGCTGCGCAAGTCCATCGTCAACGGCGACCTACGCGTGCACTACCAACCCGTCGTCAGCCTCGTGAACGGCCAGGTGCTCGGCCACGAAGCGCTCGTGCGTTGGGCCCATCCCGCCCGCGGGCTACTCGGGCCGGACGAGTTCATCAGCGTCGCCGAAGAGTCGGGGCTCATCGTCCCGCTCGGCGCGTGGGTGCTGCGCGAGGCGTGCATGCAGGCCAAGCGGTTCCAGGCCCGCGACCCCCGCTGGCCCCGACTGATGATGTCGGTGAACCTCTCGGGCGCCCAACTCGGTCAGCCCGGGCTCGTCCAGCTCGTCTCCTCTGCGCTCGCCGATTCCGAGCTCGACGCCGAGGACCTCCAGCTCGAGATGACCGAGAGCGTGCTGATGGACGACGCGCCGCGCACCGTCACGATCCTGCAGTCACTGCACGATCTCGGCGTGCAACTCAGTATCGACGACTTCGGGACCGGCTACTCCTCGCTCGCATATCTCCGTCGGTTTCCCGTCGACGTCTTGAAGATCGACCGCACGTTCGTCGGCGGCCTCGGCAAGGACCTCGAAGACTCGGCCATCGTGGCCGCAGTGGTGAATCTCGCCGACACCCTCGGGTTCACGACCATCGCCGAGGGCGTCGAGACCGACCTCCAACGCGAGTGTCTCGTCAGCCTCGGCTGTTCGCGCGCCCAGGGCTACCTCTTTGCCCGGCCCGTCGCAGCAGACGAAGCCGAGAGCGCGCTCGATCGTGCCTCCGGCTCGGTCGGTTCCCACTCGTAGCGATCTCCCGTGCATATGACCCGGCTAACCATTTGGAGAACTCGATGACCGCGACCGCGGTGAACGACGAAGACACGATCGACGCCAACGTGCTCTTGTGCTTCTTGAAGCAAGTCAAGACCGGCGACTTCTCGGCCCGCCCGCCGCCCGGCTGGACCGGCCTCGCGGGGAAGGTCGCCGATGGTTCAACGACATCGTCTCCGTGAACCAGACATTCTGCGCCGAGCTACCGCGCGTCAGTGACCTCGTCGGCAAACAGGGCCGGCTGTCGCAGCGCGTCGAACGGGGCGGACTTACGCCGCGCTGGTCGGGACCGATCGATTCGGTGAACAGCCTCATCGAGGATCTCGTCCGCCCGACGAGCGAGATGCAGCGCGTCATCGGCGCGGTCGCCGACGGCGACCTCAGCGAGAAGGTGTCCGCCGACGTGCACGGCGAGATGCTCGACCTCAAGAGCACCATCAACGCCATGGTCGACCAGCTAACGGCTTCATCTCCGAAGCGACGCGCGTTGCCCGCGAGTTTGGCACCGAAGGCAAGCTCGGGCAGGCCGCCGCCGTCACCATCGAAGTGGGCGGAGTGTGGAAGGACCTCACCCAACGTGAACCAGTTGGCCGCCAATTTCACCAACCAGGTCCGGGCAATCTCCGACGTGGCGACCGCCGTCACCGAGGGGGACCTGACCCGCCAGGTGCGGGTCGAGGCCAGCGGCGAGGTCGCGGTCTTGAAGGACGCGCTCAACGAGATGATCCGCACCCTCGGCGAGACGACGCGCGAGAACATCGAACAGGACTGGGTGAAGACGAACCGGGAGCGGTTCACGCGCATGCTGCAAGGGCAGCGCGACCTGGAGGAGGTATCGAGCATGATCCTCTCCGAGCTGGCCCCGCTCGTCTCCGCCCAACACGGGGTCTTCTACACGATGACGAATCCGTCCGACGGCACCGAGCCCGTGCTCGAGCTCACCGCCGGCTACGGCTACGAGGAGCGCAAAAATCTGTCGACGACGTTCCGTATCGGCGAAGGCCTCGTGGGCCAGTGCGCCAAGGAGAAGTCGCGGATCCTGCTCACGGACTTGCCCGCCGACTACGTGCGGATCAACTCGGGCCTCGGCTCGTCTCCGCCGCTCAACATCATCGTGCTCCCCGTGTTGTTCGAAGGCGCGGTACGTGCGGTGGTGGAGCTTGCGTCGTTCTCGCCGTTCAGCGTCACGCACCAGGCCTTCCTCGAACAGCTGCCCGAGAGCATCGGCCTCACGATGAACACGATCGAGGCGAACACGCTGACCGAGAACCTGCTCCGTCAATCACAGTCCCAGGCCGAAGAGCTGCGGTCGCAACAAGAAGAGCTACGCGAGTCGAACGAGGATCTCGAACGGCAGGCCAGCCTCCTCGCCGACCGCAACCCGAGGCCGAACAGAAGAACGAGAAAGTCGAACAATCCAGGTGCTCGTCGAGGAGAAGGCCTCCGAGCTCGCGGTCTCGTCGAAGTACAAGTCGGAGTTCATCGCGAACATGTCGCACAAGCTCCGCACCCCGTTGAACAGTCTGCTGATCCTGGCCGAGCAGCTCGCCGACGCCCGCGACAAGAACATGACCGACGTCCAGGTCGAGTACGCGAGCGTCATCCTCACGTCGGGTCGGGATCTCCTCGGTCGCCTCAACAGCATCCTTGACCTGGCCAAGGTCGAATCCGGGACGGCGACCGTCGAGATGGCCGACGTGTCCGTCCGCCAGCTGCGCGACGATTTCGTGCGCGAGTTCGATCACGTCGCCCGGACCAAGGGGGTGTCGTTCGCGATCGACGTCGCCGCCCAGTGTCCGGCCCAGTTCGTCACCGATCCCCAGCGACTCCGCCCGATCCTCAAGAACCTGCTCGCCAACGCGTTCAAGTTCACCGAGCGCGGCGACGTGCATCTCGAGATCGGACTCGCCAGCACGGGCTGGTCGCGCGAGAGCGAGTCGCTGACCGGCGCGGGATCCGTCTTGGCGGTTGCCGTCCACGATACGGGTATCGGCATCGAAGAGCTCCAACAACGTCGCATCTTCGAGGCGTTCGCCCAGGGCGACGGCACCACCGCGCGCCTCTACGGCGGCACAGGGCTCGGGCTCTCCATCAGCCGCGAGCTGGTCGGGCTCCTCGGTGGTGAGATCACGCTCTCGAGCGTGCCCGGTGCGGGGAGCACCTTTACCGTCTTCCTCCCGTTGGGAAGGGTCGCGACGACCTCGCCCGCGGCCGAGGCCGAAGGAGCATCACCGTCCGCTCCGGAACGCCCACTCTCGCTCGTCGCCACGAACCGTCGGCCGGCCACGGATTCGGTGCTCCCGAGGCCCGACCGGAATCGATACAACGGCTGCGGATCGGCTGCGGATCGGCTGCGGCTGCTGACCTGGAACTGACGGCGATCTCTCGCCGCGATCCCCTCACCGGCCTGGGGAACCGCCGTGCCTTCGAACAGGATCTCGATCTTCTGGAAGCGCGGGTCGCCCGCTATTTACATCGATACTGCATGGCGATGGTCGACGTCGATCACTTCAAGTCGTACAACGACATGTACGGGCATTGCGCCGGCGATCTCGTCCTGCAAACCTTCACCGCCCAACTCCTCGCGCACGCACGCGCGGGTGACGCGCTCTACCGATTCGGCGGCGACGAGTTCCTCTGTGTGTTCCCCGAGCAATCGATCGAGTCGGGCACGTAGGCGATCCAGCGGATGCAGTCCGGGGTCGAGCGTCTCGCGATCCCACACGTGCTCAAGCGCGCCGACGCCGCGCTCTACAAGGCGAAGGAACTCGGCCGCAACCGGGTCGAGCTCATTCCGACGCCCATGGTCTGAGCCGGCTCGAAGCGCGCGTTCGGCGAGGACCCCGTCCAGTGCACGTCACGCACGCACGAAAAACCACACGCTCTTGCCGCGGCGGTCACCGTGCTCGTGTACACCCCATTCGTCCGAGAGTTGCTGCACGATGCGCAGCCCGCGTCCCGTCGTATCGGACGGTCCGGGGTTCCTCAGCCTGGGCGCGCCCCCGCTCCCGTCGGCGACATCGACCCGCACGCGTCCCGGTTGCCTCTCGACCGACACGGAGAGATCGGTGTCGGCGTAGCGCACGCAGTTCGTCGCGAGTTCGGACACCATGAGCGCCACCGCGTCGACGACTTCGGCCGGGTCGCCGGCCAGGACCTCACCGACGTAGCGACGCGCGGCCGCAGGCGCGCCGGGCGAGTTCGCGATACGTCTCCAGGCGGGACTGGTCACACACTCAGTGTCCCCGGGGTCACGGGGTGCCAACCCGGATGTGGACTGTGAGCCCGATCAGAGATCGGCGTCCTGCAGCGTTGCGCCCGGAGATGCAGACAGGTGGATGCTGAACCACACGCTCTTCCCGGGTTGCTCCCCAGACGTATTCACTCCCCACTCGTCGGACAGCTCCCGCACGAGCAGCAGTCCCCGTCCCGATAGGTCCGTCGCCGCCGGAGTCCGTACGGTCGGGACCCCCCCGCCGAGATCGGAGACCTCGACCCGGATCCGATCGGTCGTCCGGTCGACGTCGACCGTGAACTCGGTGTCGGCGTGCAACACGCAGTTGGTCGCGAGCTCCGACACCGCGATCGCTACCGACTCGGCAACGAAATCGGGAACGTCGCCCAAGACGTTCACCGCGTAGTGACGAGCAGCGCGCACCGATGACGCGCGCCCGGGAAAGGTCCGCCGCTCACTCACGAGATCCGCAGTATCTCGGCGAGGCCGGTGCACTCGATGATGCGGCGTACCACCGTCGAGGGATTGCGGATCTCGACCGTTGCGGCGTCACCCACTGCTCGCAACAGCATTGCGATCCCGGAGCTGTCCATGAAATCGAGCCCGGCGAGGTCGATGACCACCGGGCCGCCGCTCACCGCAAGCAAGCGATCGAGGTGGCGCCCGAGCGCGTCGGCGTTGGAGATGTCGATCTCACCGACGAGCCTGACGACGCGCGCACCGGAATCGTCGATGTCGGAATGCACCGATCCGAGCGCGGTCGCGCCGTTGTCTACGGGCGCCATGTCACCGCCAGGATCGCGGTGTCGTCGTGACCGCCGTCGGGTGTGAGCTCATGCAGAAGTCCGTCGAGCAGATCGTCGAGCGTGCCGTGCCCGAGCGCAGCATCGCGCAGCCGGGCCAAACTCACGTCGGGGTTCTCGCCTCTGCGCTCGTGGAGACCGTCGGTGTACGCCACCAACACGCCCCCGGGCGGCACCGTCACGTCGGTGGCGACGCCGGCGCTCTCGGCGACGCCGATCGGCGGGCTCACGTGGGTCGCCACGAATTCGCCGGTCGCGCCCGTGACGAGCAGCGGGTTCGGGTGGCCGGCGTTCGCGAATGTGACCCGGCGTTCGGCGACGTTCACAAGGCCACACAATACGGTCGCGAAAAGCGCGTCCCTGCCGCCGTCGATCAACCGTGACAGTTTGAAGAGGATCGCCTCGGGCGCGTCGCCCTGCGAAGCGAAGGCACGGATGGCGTATCTGAGGGAGGCCATGACCGAGGCCGCCCGCAGACCCCGTCCGGAGACATCTCCGACCACGAGCAGGACGTGGCCCTGCCCGACATCGACCACATCGTACCAATCGCCCCCTATGTCGACCCCGTCGACACCGGGGACGTACCGCACCGCGAGCTCCAGCCCGGGGAACAGGGGCAGCACCTCGGGCAACAGGCTTTGCTGCAGCGTCTGGGCCACGCTCCGTTGTTCGCGGAAGAGCCGGGCGTTGAGTTGGGCGAGGCGTTCGGCGTGCTCGCGCCGGCGCACAAGGCGATCCACCAACAGCGCGGCGGACAGCGAGATCGCGATCCCGAAGCCGCCGATGAACCACGGGAGCCGGGCCAGGAGGTCGCCGCCGAGCTCGCGCCGGGGCGTCATCACGATGAGCAGCTTCGAATCGCCGAACTTCACGCTCCCCGAAGCGGTCCGCCCGGAGAAGTTCGGATCGGCGATGCTCGCCGCGAGGAGATGCGACGCTTCGGCCCGGCTCCCGAGATAGATCGCGTAGTCGAGATCGGAGAATGCCGTGTTCGAGTCGACGGTCGAGCGTCGGTTCGCGGGCCGGTTCGACTCGGCGTACACGATGTAGTGCGGCGTCGCGCCGCTCGCGAACCCGAAACCGAGTCGCCGGGTTGAGTCTCCGAGCAGATCGACGATCGTCACCGACTGCGCGGTACGCGTCCGGGTCAAGAAGCTGCTGATCTCGGAACCGGATCGTCGGGCCAGCTCGGGCTGGGCGCCGACGACGAGAAGCGGCCGCGGGTCGGGCGAGTCGGCCGGCCAGAGCGAGGCGGACACATAGGGAGTCCCGTTCGTGAGCGGCTTCATGAGGCCGGAGAAGGCGCTGGAGTCGCCGTGTGTCGCCTCCGCCAGGATCGCGGCCGAAGAAAGGGGCGCCTGCGTCCCGGTCGCGGCCACGCTCAAGACGGCTTCGGCTTCGTTGACGCGCTGGCGCAACAAGTGGTCCTCGTTGTTCTCGTGCACGGTCCGCGCAGTGAACGCGAGGACCGCGACGATCGCCAATCCGACCACGAGCACGAGCGCCGGGATGCGGTACATCCCCCAACGATGCGGAGTCGAGGTCGGCGTCGGCCCGACCCGGAGCACCGGCTTTCCCGTCGGCGGTGTCGCTGCCGGTCGGCGCGTGCTCGGGCGCGCCCTCGTGGTCACGCCCGACGTGCGTTCCGACCACGACCGCCTCGCGTCCCGGCCCGCGCGGGACCGCGAGCGCGGCAAAAGCGTATCCGCAGAAACGGACCCGACCGGCCGACCGATCTCGGCCGATGCCACCCGGTGCGCCCTCCTTCGGATTCGTTTGGAAGACGCCGGGGTATTGCGAACGCGCGCGCCGTCAGGCACCGGAGGGAGATGCAGTGGAGCAGGGGGTCGCGTTCTCGGGCGAAGCGCTCGGGCCGAACGAGATCATGAGATACGGCGCCGAGGACCTGTGGCTCGGTACAGCCGTGATTCGCCCCACGGTCCGCGTCCACCCGGCGATCACCGTCATCCGGTCGCCCTGGAGCGGCGGGCAGCAAAGCCACGACGGCGCGTGGTTCACTGTGGGGAACGCGCGCATCTACACGCGACCCAAGACCGATCCGCGTAAGCACAGCGAGGCGATCGACCGGTACCGCGACGGCGGCTACGACGACCCGCGCGCGCAGGCTGCGATTGCTCGGTCGCGAGCATCTTGACGATGGCGCGACTCCGCGGCTTCACGGCCCAGTTCGGCATCGAGTTCGAGTACGACGCCGACGTCACGATGCTCACGTTGCACGGCGAGCTCGACGCCCTCAGCGTCCCCGCGTTCGCGGCCGTGACGGCGGCGCTCGTAGAGCGAGGAGTCCGGTCGGTGAGCATCGATCTGTCCGACCTGCGGTTCTGCAACATCGGCGGGCTGCGAGCGATGGCGGAGCTCGCCGCGCGGCTGCACGCCGACGACGGGCAGGTGGAGATCCTGGCGCCCGCGATCCTCACCCGCCTGCTCGGCCTCGCCGATCTCCGGTCGCTCTTCGTCATCGACGAGACCAAGATGCCGGGTGCCGGCAGCGACGACGTCCCCCTCCCGCCCGGCACCGAGCCCGACCGCTTGGTCCGGTCGAGTCGGCCTCGCGCGGCTTCGCTCCAACGCCTGTCGAACAACATCATTGGCAAGCCCGGCTAGCGGGGCGCGCTTCGCGGCCGCGTCAGCGGGGTAGACAAGGGTGGAGTTCTCGCCAGTAGCCGGACGGAAGGTATTGCCATGACCGAATCAGATCGCACGCGCCCGAGCGCAGAAACCCGCGCCGAGGAAAAAGCCGACGCCAAGGTCAAGGCCGAGCCCGACGCCGCTCCCACCGCCGAGGAGGAAGCCGCCGCGTCCCGCGCCGACGCCAGCAACGAAAAGACCTCGAAGGCGTACAAGGAAGCGATCGAGCGCGGGGCAAACCAAGAGGGCGAAGGCAAACTCCCCTAGCGCCGCTGCGCCGCGGTCTCAGCGGACGAACGGATCGAGCCCGAGCCGGCTCCGCACCTCGGGTCGGCGCAGCGGGGGCAGCTTCGGGGGCGGTTGACGACGGGCGGGCATCTCGCCGAGCAACTGCTCGGTGATCGCGGCGATCTGCAGAGACGCCGCTTCCATCGCGCCGGCGACGTCGACTCGCGGCCGCGTCACGCCGGTCACCTTGCGCACGTATTGACGGGCGGCCGCTTCGATCTCCTGACGCGTGGCCGGAGGTTCGAGACCGCGGAGCTCAGTGATGTTTCGGCACATGACTCCAGCGTAGATGGGGCGCGGACGCCTCTGCCGCTCGCCTACGGCGTGTCGACGTCGATGCGGCGTCCGGCGAGGGCCGCCCGCAGATCGTTCAGGGTGGCCAGCGCCGCCCCCGACGCGTCCCGATCGGCTGCCGCGACTCCGAGCACCAGCGCTTCGATGAGCACGAGCGTCGTGCTGTGGCTCGCGAACGACCCGGGCGCACCCCGTCCCGACTGCAGCGTCGTGTGGACATGCGGGCCGAGCCGGCGCCCGAGCGTGTCCGTGATCAAGATCACCGGTACACCGAGCTCCGCCGATCGCTCCACGAGCACCCGGGCGTGCGACTGCAGTCGGCCGTAGGCGAGCAACACCACCGCGTCGCCGACACGGAGCGCCGACAATTCGTCGGCGAACGACGTTCCCGTGTGCACGAACGCCGTGCTCGGTTTCCCGATGCGCTGCGTGAGGATCTGCGCGTACGCGGCCAGGTGCGCGGACGGTCCGACTCCACGCCACACCACCCGCCCGGAGCCCACGAGTGTGTCGACCGCCACCTCGAAATCGGCAGTCGACACGTTGCGAGCCAGCTCGTCGAGCGCAGCGAGGTGGTTGCCCATCGTCGCGGCGAAGATCTGGTCGCGAGAAGTGCGATCGAGCGTGCGCCGGAGCCGCTCCCCCGGCGGCGGGTTGGCGACGTCCACGACGAGGGCACGGCGCAGCTCGGCCAGCCCGCTGTAGCCGAGCGCCTTCGCGGTGCGGACGACCGTGGCATCACTCGTCCCGAGTTGGGCCGCAAGGGCGGAGGCCGAGAGCAGGGACGCGTCGGCGCCCAGCTCGACCAGGGCGTCCGCGACCCGGCGCTCGGCCGGCGCGAGATCGGCGACCCGAAGGGCCAGACGGTCGGCCAACGTCTCGGTAGCGTTTACTACTTCTGTTACCACGATCGGTAGTGTATGCTACGAACGCCGGACCGGACAAGAGGGGTCGATGCCGTGCATACGTTCTTGTTGTTTGCCGCCGCCTTCGGGGCTTCGACCGTCGAAATGGTCGAGGCGTTGACGATCGTGCTCGCGGTGGCGGTCACTCGGGGCTGGCGTTCGGCCGCCGCCGGTGTCGTGGCCGCGCTCGCCGGGCTGGCGGTGATCGTCGCAGCGTTCGGTCCCGCACTCGCGTCGCTCCCGATCTCCACGCTGCGACTCGCGGTCGGCACGATCCTGCTCGTGTTCGGACTGCAGTGGCTCCGCAAAGCGATACTCCGGGCCGGTGGCCTGAAGGCGTTGCACGACGAGGACGCGATCTTCGCAGCCGAGGTCGGGCTGATGCGTGCGGGACCCGGCGGTTCCACCTCGGACCGGCCCGCTCACGATTGGTATGCGTTCACCGTCGCGTTCAAAGGCGTGTTCCTCGAAGGACTCGAAGTTGCGTTCATCGTCGTCACGTTCGGAGGTACCCAGCACAACGTCGGTCTCGCGGCGGCCGCCGCCGCAGCCGCCCTCGTCGTCGTGTCCCTCGTCGGCGTCGTCGTCCACGCTCCCCTCTCCCGCGTTCCCGAGAACACGCTGAAGTTCGCGGTTGGCGTGATGCTCAGCTCCTTCGGCATCTTCTGGGCGGGTGAGGGCGCCGGGGTCTCGTGGCCGGGTTCCGACGCGTCGCTGCTCGGCGTCATCGCCTTCGTGCTCGTCTGCTCGTTCGGTCTGGTCGCACTCCTGCGTCGGTCCGGACGCACGACCAGGATCGCGGTCGCATGAGACGGCTCTCGCAGTTCGGGAGGTTCTGGTACGACTTCGTCGTCGGCGATGACTGGACGATCGCCGTCGCCGTCGTCGTCATCGTCTCGATTACGTACGTCGCGGCGCACGCCGGAGCCGGCGCGTGGCCCATCCTCCCCATCGGCGTCGCCGCGGCGCTCTCCGTGTCGATCGGGCGCGCGGCGAGTTCCCACCGGAGAGACCTGACGGAACCGCCCGCCACGGATGCCGGGAATCCAATCGAACAGGGACGTTGATGATCAGCTATTTCCAGGCAATCGTGATCGGCTTGCTCCAGGGAGTGACGGAGTTGTTCCCGATCTCGAGCCTCGGGCATTCGGTGCTCGTCCCGGCCTGGTTCGGCTGGAACACGTTCGTCAAGGACCAGTCGCAGAGCGAGTCGCCCTATCTCGCGTTCCTGGTCATGCTGCACGTCGCCACCGCACTTGCGCTCGTCGTCTACTTCCGGGCCGATTGGGTGCGCATCGTCAAAGCCTTCTTCCGCACGCTACGGACGCGCCGGCTCGAACAGCCCGACGAGCGTATGGCGTGGTTGCTCATCGTGGCGACGATCCCGGCTGGGCTCACCGGGATCCTGCTGGAGCACACCCTGCGCACCGTCTTCGCCAAGCCGCTCGCGGCCGCCGTGTTCCTCACTGCCAACGGGGTGGTGCTGCTCGCGGGTGACAGGCTCCGGCGACGGGCGTCAACACGGGAGTTGATCGAGAGCGGTCCGACCAGCTCGAGCAGCACGGAGACGGGACGCCGGCTCGACACGCTCGAATTCCGGGAGGCGGTGGCCGTGGGCGTCGCCCAGATCGGAGCCCTCTTCGCCGGCATCAGCCGTTCCGGGATCACCATGGTCGCCGGGCTCGCGCGGGGACTCGATCACGAAGACGCGGCGCGGTTCTCGTTCTTGCTCGCCACGCCGATCATCCTCGCCGCCGGTCTCTACAAGCTGCACGACTTCATCGGCCCGAACGGCGACGGCATTCGCGGTCAAGCGGCCGTCGGCGGATGCTTCGCGGCGGTCGCCGCCTTCGTCTCGGTCCGGTTCCTCGTCCGGTTCTTCCAGACCCGAAACTTGTTGCCCTTCGCGATCTACTGCCTGCTCGCGGGCGGTATCTCGATCGTCCGCTTCCTCTAACGGGGCAGGAACACGATAATCAGCGCACTCCACGTGAGGTGCGTGAGAATAGGCGCGATGACACCGCCAGTGCGGGCCCGTTCGACCGCCAGGATCGATCCGAGCACGAACGCGGCGACGACGAGCGCCGCGTTGAGGGTCGCGATCGTGACCGCGGCGTAGACGAGCGTCGCCCAGATCGCGCCGCGGCGCGCGTCGAACGCCGACTGCAGCGCGCCCCGGAAGAACATTTCCTCCGCGAATCCGTTGACCAGCGCAACGACGAGCACGACCCCCGCGGGTCCGTCGTGGGCACGGTGCAAAACGTCGTCGACACTGTCGGCGAGGAACGGGATGTGATCGGCGATCAGCTTGGCGACGACAAAGCCGCCGAACACGGCTGCGCCGAGCAGGACCGGCGCAACGACATCGACACCGGTCCGGATCCGATTGCCGGCGCCGGTCCACGGAATCGGTCCCGCCAGCAGCGCTCCGAGTATCCAGGTCGCGGCCAGGACTGCGCCGAAAGCGTAGAACGCCGCCGAGCCCGACGACACTGCGAGCGTGCCGGAGAGCACCGCCGCGCCGATGACGAGGGACCCGCCGATCGCCAACCATCGCAGCCGCTCCGCGCGCAGCTCGTGGTGATCGACGCCGTCGCACACGCCGGTGTCGGCGTCAGCCGGGCGCACGCGTTGCCAGGCGCTCGGCACGTTGGTGCAGCGCCAGCTCGGCCGCCGATCGGAAGGCCATCGGATGGTGCCCGGTGAGCGCTTCGATCCGTCGCTCGTGCACGACCACTTCGTTCGACATCGAATCGACGAGGCTACGCGCGGTTTGCAGGTCGACGTCGGTGATGAGCCGCAGCCAGTGCGACGACAGCCGCGGGCTCAAGAGCGGCACCGGAACGATGAGCTTGAGAATCCCGCCGGGCATGGCGCCGACGACCCGCAACATGTCGCCGTAGGTCATCTCATCGGGACCACCGATCTCGTAGACCTCCCCGAACGCAGCAGAGTTTGCGAGCACGCCGACGAGGAACGCGACTGCGTCGTCGATCGCGATCGGTTGCGTCCGGGTCTGGACCCAACGGGGCGTGATCATTACCGGGAGCCGGGCGACCAGCTGGCGCAGGATCTCCCATGAGATGCCGCCGTCGCCGATGATGATCCCGGCCCGCAACACCGTCGTACACACGCGCGCCTGCAGGATCCGTTCCACCTCGCGCCGACTCCGGAGGTGCGGCGAGAGCGCGTCGTTCTCGTCGCCCAGGCCTCCGAGATAGATCACCTGGCGCAACCCCGCCCGAGACGCCGCATCGCCGAACGCCTCGGCGCCGTGACGGTCCCGTTCGGCGAAGTCCTCGGACTCGAGGGAGTGCACGAGGTAGTACGCCACGTCACATCCGGCCAGGGCGGTCCCGAGCGTCGACGGCTCGCCGACATCGCCCAGGACCGCGCGACCCGGACCGCGATACGCGCCCGGGTGCCGGGTCATCGCCCGCACGTCGTGACCGGCGTCGACCAACGCCGCGCACAGATGCGCGCCTACGAACCCCGAAGCGCCTGCGACCAATACGTCCACAACGAGTACCTACCCATCCCCGCCCACCCCACCCTTTCCGGAATCCGTGCGGCGGCGGTACGAGACGACGCACGGTTGTGCACTTCGGGCCACCCCGCCGATCTGGGCCGGCAGCGCCACGACCTCCGTGAACTCCGCAGTCATCTCGAACGTGGCCCGCAGCCGGTCGATGGTCCGCACGATCGCCGACAGCGAGAATCGTTGCGCCGGGCACCGGTGCGACCCGTGACCGAAGGTCGTGACCGTGACGTCGTGCCGAAGCGCCCGATCCTGCCAGCGGAACGGCGCGTATCCCCCACCGACGCGCTCGGAGTTCGTCAGCGGCACCATCGTCGCCAACTGCACACCCCGCTCGACCCGGTAGTCGCAGGCTCCGTCGGAGAACACGAACGGGCCCAACACCTCCCGCAGCATGATGGAACGTTGACCGAGTCGGACCGCTTCGAGCGCGCAGTGCTCGAGCGGTGCATCGCTCGGGTGCAACAGCACCTGGGCCAGCGACCACGCCAACGCAGCGAAGAGATTCGTCATCGTGGCGATGTGCAACAGCACGACGTCGCGCGCGATGCCGGGCGCGGGGTCGTCGACGTCGGCCCATCGGGCCGCGATCTCGTCGAGAAAACTCGGGGCCCGATCGACACGGGCCAGGAGCTCGCGGATAACGCGTTCGACGCGCCCGAGCGCGGCCCGTTCTTCGGCCTTCGTCGAACCCTGCGAACGCTCGGGATGGACGAACGCCTCCGCACCGTCGAGGATCTCGAACTCGGCGATGAGCTCTGCGATCGGCGCTTCCCGCCCGATCCAGCACGCGAGCCCCAGGTGATGGCCCAGGCGCCGCGAAAGCTCGAACACGTCGAAGGAACCCGCGGCGCCGAGCGCTCCGATCTCGGTGTCGATCGCCCAGTCGAGGTTCTCGAGATAGCCCTGGATCTCCTCGGCGCCGAAGAGATCGTGCGCAAAGGTGCGGACTTCGCTGAACAGCTCGATCGGCAGCTTGCGGACGAGCATCCGGTAGTCGGCGATCCCCTTGCTCGCATCCCGCTCGTCGACGGCGTAAAACGACCGAAGCCCGGCTTCACCGAAGGTGAAGAGGTACATGACGCCGCCGGATTCCACTGCGAAGGTGTCACCCAGCTCGCGACGCGCGCCCCCGAGCGCGACGACGGGATCGCTCACGTCGGGTGAGTCCCACGGCAGCGAGAACCCCGCGAGAGGTGGCGTCGGATCGATCAGATTCACCACGCTACTTCGACCACACGCCTCCATCCGGCGTGGCTTCGGGCACCATGTGCCCCGCGCTCACGCCGGTCCGTAGGGGCCGGGCGCGAAATCGACCGGGGCCCGGAACGACGCGCGGCGCGCGGCGCGCCGGAACGTCGCGAGCGCAGCGGGACCGACGAGCACTATGCAGATCACGTTCGTGATGGCGCGACCCGTGTCCCAGCCGAGCGAGGTCGTGGCGTCGAACAGGAGATAGCGGTGCCACTGGGTCACGAAGGCCGCGCCCGGGAGGTACGCGATGGAGCTGCCGGGATCGACCGAGAACGGCCAGAACTGCAGGTTAAGCATGAATCCGAAGAAGTAGCCCGCGAGCAGACCGTACGCCGCGAGCATCGCGATCTCGACCCGACCCCGGCACGGCGGGAGCAGACCCGCGCCGAGACCGACCCACGCGCAGCCGAACATCTGATACGGCATCCACGGCCCGACCCCGCCGGTGATGATCGCCGACGCGAACAACGAGGTGCAGCCCAGCGCGAAGCCGAACCCCGGCCCGAACACCCGGCCCGCGAATATGAGCGTGAAGAACACCAACTCGATACCTGCGGTCCCGGCACCGAGTGGGCGCAGTCCCGCGTTCACCGCCGACAGGACCCCGAGCATCGCCAGCGCCTTCGAGTCGATGCCTCCGTCGGCGACCTCTGCGAACACGACGGCGAGCACGAGCAGGAGCAGGACACCGAACATGAGCGGCGCCGTGTACGCGCTGCCGAACGTTCCCGGCGCGACGACGAACGGCCACAGGAAGCAGACGCATCCGATCATCGTCGCCATGACTACGGCGATGCCGGAACGGGCCCGGATGCGTATCGCAGCGCGGCGCCGGAACTCGGTCGCCGGCAACCTGGTCGCCGGCATCAGCGCGCCGCCGGTTCGAGCGCGATGGCCACCTGCTCGACGGTGAGGTACTCGAGCGGGGCGAGAATCTTTGCGACCTGCGGGGCGAAGGCGGGCGAGGCGACGATGACCGCTGCGGTCGGGCCGTCGGCGACGATGTCACCCTCGGCCATGACCACCACCCGGTCGGCAGCCGCGGCGACGAACTCCACATCGTGGGTCGCGATCACCACCGCGCGGCCTTCCGCCGCCAATTCGTCCACGATACGCACGAGGGCCCGTTTGGCCTCGTAGTCGAGACCGCGCGTCGGCTCGTCGAGCAGGACGACAGCGGGCGCGGCCCGGAGCTGCACCGCGAGCACGAGTGAAAGGCGTTGTCCTTCCGAGAGATCGCGGGGGTGGATGTCGTCCGGGATGCCGGGCGCGAGCCGATCGAGCAACTCCCGGGCGGGCGCGGAGCGCGTCGGCCCGGACTCCGCATCGGCTTGCTCCAACTCGGCCCGCACCGTCTCGAGGTACAGCAGGTCCGACGGGGTCTGGGGCACCAGACCCACCAATGCCCGCGCGTCGCCGGCCGAGAGCGTCTTCGGATCCCGGCCGTCGATCTCCACGACCCCGCCCTGGCGCTGGCCGGATCCCTGGATCGCCCAGAGCAACGACGACTTCCCGGAACCGTTGCGACCCATGACGGCAGTGACCTCGTGCGCGGCAAGGTCGAGATCGACACTGCGCACCGCGACGACATCGCCGTACCGCACGACCACACTCCGGCACCGCAGGCGCCGCGCGCCGGCCCCGCCCCGGGCCCGCACCACCTCGGGCGCCACGACCGGTATCGACTCCCGTAACGGTGCGGCCAGCCGGCGTGCGTCGCGTACCGACAAGGGCAACGGTGTCCAGCCGGCCAGGCGCCCGAGCTCGACGACCGGCGGCGCGACCGTCGTGGTCGCGAACATCTCCGCCGGCGCCCCGGCTCGTACGGTGCCGTCGCCCGCGAGATGCACGACCCGATCGGCGTACTGCACGACGCGTTCGAGTCGGTGCTCGGCGAGCACGACGGTGACGCCGAGATCGTGTACGAGCCGGGTGATCGCCGCGAGCACCTCCTCAGCCGCCGTCGGATCGAGCGCGGAGGTGGGCTCGTCGAGCACGAGCACGCGCGGATGAGGCGTCAGCACCGCGCCGATCGCAACGCGTTGTTGTTGACCACCGGAGATCTCGTGCAGCGCGCGGTAGCGGAGCTCGGCCAACCCCAGGAGATCGAGCGTCTCCTCGACCCGTTTGCGCATGACGTCGGCCGGCACCGCAAGTTGCTCCATGCTGTATGCGAGCTCCTCCTCCACGACGTCGGTGACGAAACCGGCCAGGGGGTCCTGGCCGACGACACCGACGATGTCGGCGAGCTCGCGCGGCGGATGCGTCGAGGTATCGCGACCGCCGACGACGACGCGGCCGGCAAGGGCTCCGCCGGTGAAATGCGGGACGAGCCCGTTGATCGCGCCGAGCAGCGTCGATTTCCCCGCGCCCGTACGGCCCACGACGAGGCACAGCTCACCCTCGTCGATGCGCAGGCTGACGTTGCGGAGCACCGGCGCGGGCGCATCGGTGTAGGTGACGGTGACGCGATCGAACTCGATCACACCGACACCTGCGCCGCGCTCGGCTCGTCGGTGTGCGCCTCGCTGCGCACGGGCCGCGTCGCGACGCGGGGGCGCGACGGACGCGGAGGCGGCGGCGCCGCAACACCGGCGATCGCCGCCAGGAGGATCGCGATCGTCGGCAACACCGGGAGCATCGGGAAATGCAGGGGCGAGAACGTCGGGTTCAGCGCGGCGGCGTTGAAGCTCGTACTCGCGTAGAGGAGGATCGCGGTCGTCACGCCGCAGCCGCACACGGCCCATTCCGGCACGCGCCACGGATCGGGGCGGTACTGAGTTCGGGTCACCCTCCGGCCGCCGAGCGCGAGGCCGCCGCAGCACAGAGCCGCGCCGGCGAAAATCGCGAGAACACCGAGCAAGTGAGGCGCCGTGCTGTCGAGCAACCCGTACGCGCCCGCGCACAGCCCCATCATTCCCGCGAGCATGAGCGCGGCCGTCAGCCGGCGGCTGCTCCGCGTCTGCGGGCCTGCCCGGCCGTAGCCCCGCGAGTCCATCGCGGCCGCGAGCATGAGCGAACGCTCGAGCGCATCCTCCAGCACCGGAATCGCGATGCTTCGCAGCGCGCGCAGGCCCTTGCTGCGCCCGGCCCGGAGCCGCCGGGCCCGCGCCACACGTTGCACGCTCTCGACGAGTTGCGGCGCGACGCTGATGGATACGACGACCGCGACGCCCAACTCGTACAGGGCGCCGGGTAGCACTCGCAGCGCGCGCTTCGGATTCGCGAGCGCGTTGGCGGCCCCGATACAGCAGATGAGCGTGCCCAGCCGGAGCCCGTCAGCGGCGGCGGACAGTGTCGCTTCGAGCGATACCGGTCCACCTATCTGGACGCCGGCATACCAACCCGGCATCGGGACCATGGGCAACCGGAACAGGATGTGGTCGTCGGGTGCGAGGCCGGACCCGAAGACGGTGCGGAACACGACGTGTACACCGATGACGAACAGCCCGAGCGCGAAGTAGTACTTGAACGCCCGCGCCCACGGTGCGTCGGTTCGCCGGTTGACGACCACGAACGAGAGGACTGCCAGCACCAACGCGAGCAGCAACGGGTTGGTCGTGCGATTCACTGCGACGGCGAGGCCGATGGCCCAGACCCACCACGCGACCGGATGCAGGGTGCGCGGGAGTCGCCTGGCGTCAGTGGCCACGGGGACGTGCCGCCGAACTCATGCTCATCTGCAACCCAGGTTCAGTCTCGCGAACCGCGACGAGACGGTGGCCGAAGCTGGATCCGGGCAGGTGTTCCGACTCGCCCCGCCCTCCGGCGGAGAGGGGAGCTCACGGTTGCGGGTCAGTGCCGGGTTCTCACCGGTCTTCCCCTGCTGCGGAACCACAGAACGTCGGAGCGCGCCACACGAGCGCGAGCCCGCTCGGACCGTAGTCGGACGCCCCCGGGGCGTCAACGATCGCGGCCCACCCTGCTCGAACCGGGACTTGGGCCCGAAGCAAGCCCGGGCTCACGCCGGTTCGTTGTCGCCGGCCGCGACCACCCACGCGAAGGCGCCGATCGAACGGAGCGCGGCGGCCGGTACGGTCAGCGACGCAGTGCGGATCGAAACCAGGGCGCCGCTCACCTCGTCGTATTCGACGTCGACGATCTTGCCGTGCGCGTTCCCGCGGTCCGAGAGCACGAGCCCCCCGATCACGGAAACGTCGCCGCCGACGTAACGATGCTCGTCGTCCGATGGTTCCCGCACCGCTTCGTCGCGCTCGACCACCACGGCCGCACTCCCGACGCCGCTCACGTCGCTCCACCCGACCACCTTGGCTTTGCGGCCCTTGCCGAGCTGCAAGGCGGCGATGGTCCGCACCTTCGCGTCGACGACCACACCCGTGACGGCGCCGAGCGTGTCGGCCGTCGCCTTGCTCACGACGTTCTCTCCGAGCGTGGTCGTGAGCAGCATCAGGCTCCTTCGGGCAACTGGGCCCGGAACTCGTCCACGGCGGCACCGAATCCGGAGAGGTCGTCGCGGATGAACGGCTCGACGCCGGCCGGCACCATCAGTGCGGTACCCGAAACGGCGAGCGTCGCGGGGATCGGGATGAGGAGAGGTCGGCCTGCGTGCGCTTGCAACGTCGCGTCGCCCGTCAGCTCGTAGCCGACGATGTCGCCACTCGTCACCTCGATTACCACGTCGATGACGGTGCCGAGGCGTTGCCCACCGTCGGTCAACACGTCGTTCCCGATGACGTTGCGCGCGCTCGACTCGTCGACGACCGCGACCAGCGCGTCGGCTTTCTTCGTCACCGCCGCCTCGCTCTTCACCATGACTGCGTCGCGCCCGATGGCGGCGACGTCGGCGTAGGCCAGCACGTTCTTCATGGGCCCGGCGAGGAAGCCGCGCTTGTTGAGCGTGAAGCCGAGCAGTGCGCTCTTCTCCGCGCTGTACACGATGTCCTTGACGTCTGCGAGCGCTTCGCCCGAGTCGATGCTCACGACCGGGAGACCGTTCAGGTCGGTCGCGCGAAAGAGCAGACCGCTCATTGACTGCTGCCGCCGCGCTTGGGCTTGGCGACGATGATGCCGCCGGCACGCCGACGACGTTGGATCACGACGAACGCAACCAGTGCGACGACGATCAGGATCAGGATGACGGCAATGAGCACGAGGGTCACTCCAGTGGGGTACCCCGGACCCGGTGACCGAAACGTCGCGCGCCGCGGGACCGCCTTCTGCGAACCGCGTCGGCGAACTGACGCTCCACCGCTACCCTGCGAGCCGTATGGCGACCGGTCCCGACGAGGCGCTCAGCTACCGGATTCATCAGGCAACCGGGATGGTGGCCGCCCAGGTCGGCTGCGGGATCGACGAAGCGCTCGCGCGCCGTCGGATCCGGGCGAGCTCCCAGGATCAGTCCCTCGAGGAGACCGCGCTCGACGTCCTCGACGGTGAGGTCCGGTTCGACGATTAGCGCTCGAGGTTTCGTACCTCGGCGCATCGCATCGACGACGAAATCGTGCCAAAGCAAACGCCGAACGCAACGAGGCTGGAATGGCACCTCGAAGCGCTCGGCGCGCGGACGAATCGAAACCGATTCAGTGCTTCGGGTGAAGCTTGTCCTTCACGTCGTCGACGAGGTCCTTGGCCTTCTCTTCGGCATTGTCGATGACGTCTTTCACCTTGCCGCCGGCGCGGTCGGCCTTGCCTTCGTTCTTCAGGTCGTCGTTGTTCGTCAGGTCTCCGGCCGCTTCTTTGGCCCGGCCCTTGAGGTCGTCGGTGTTCGGCATTCGTTGCTCCAATGCGAGGGGGCTGTCCCACCAACGTTTCCCCGCCCGGGCCGCCGGGAAACTCAGGAAGCCCGTCGTCGTCGAGGATCCCCCCGAACCCGAGGCCGTAGTAGCCCCCGATCTTCACGCCCACGGGATCGTGCGGCGACACGACGAACAACTCGTCCGGCTCGACGACCGGGTCGCGGTTCACGCTGATCGTCATCATCTGCGTGGTCTCTCCGGGTTGGAAGGCCAGGGTTCCACTCGTGGGCGCCGTGCGTCACCCCCGTCGACCAGTACGCCGACACCGTATGCGGCGACCGGAACGACAGCGACACCGGAATCTGCAGGCTTGCCGTTCCCGACGACGCAGATACTCGCAAGTACAGTCGATCTTCGCCCGCGCACTGCGGTGGCACTACGACCCCGTCGGTGAGGAGAGGACAGGGGCGAGCCCGGTGAATGCCAAGTCGTCGGAGGCAACCGGTCGGCAAACGAGGTAGCCCTGCACGAATCGGCACCCGAGCCGACGGAGATGCTCCAGCTCGGCCTGCGTCTCGATCCCCTCGGCGACGACCTTCAAATCCAACGCGGCCGACATCCTGATGATCGCATCCACGATCGCGCTCGAACCGTTCTCGAGATCCGTGACAAAACTGCGATCGATCTTCAGGCCGTCGAGCGGATAGTCGCGCAAGAACGCGAGTGACGTGTAGCCGGTACCGAAGTCGTCGATGACCACGCTGATCCCGTGCGCGCGGAGGCTTGCAATCGTCCGGGCGGCTGCGATCGGATCGTGAATGACCGCAGTCTCGGTGATTTCGAGGATGAGTCGCGACGGCGGGACCCGCGCCTCGCGAAGCGTGCCCGTCACGAACTCCACGAGATCCGGCTCTGCGAGCTCCGGCGCCGACAGGTTCACCGCGACCTGGACCGCGTCGGGCCAGGTTCGCGCCGCGGCGACCGCGCGCCTCAGCACCCAGCGGCCGAGGGCGATGATGAGGCCCGTCGCTTCGGCGAACGGAATGAACTCGTCCGGTCCGATCCGTCCCCGCTCGGGATGGCGCCAGCGCACGAGTGCTTCGCAGCTGGCGACCTTGTCGGTCACGACGTCGAGCACGGGCTGATACTCGAGATACAGCTGGTCTTCGTCGATCGCCGCCCGGAGGTCGCGCTCCAATTCGAAGCTCGCGATCATGGTCCGGTGATGGGACGGATCGAACCAGGCGGAGCGATCGCGACCTTGCTCTTTGGCCCGGTACACCGCGGTCTCGGCGTCGCGGAGTGCCGTCGTCGCGCTGGTTCCGGTCTCGACGACGAGCATGCCGATGCTGATCGACGGGCGATGCCGGTCGTCCACCAACTGCACGCCCTCGCCCAACCGCGCCCGAAGCGCGTCGGCGATATCGAGCAGCGCACCCGGCGATCGCAGAGAGGGAACCACCACCTCGAAGGAATCACTGTCGAACCGGGCCGCGATCTCGAGCGGGCCGAGCGTCTGCCGCAGCCCGTCGGCGACGGTGTCTCGTGAGTTCGACGATTCGGTGTCTCGTGAGTTCGACGATTCCCGATGTCGACTCCAGTTCTCGCTCGCGATTGCCCTGCAGACCGCACGCCTCCGCGGTCCGGCCGTGTCGGCTGCGTCACGGGCCGGATACTCCGCTTGGGCACAATGACACGTGCCGGTCACCCGCAAGGAGCTGTTCGTCGTCGACCCGAACGAGTTCGTCGCGCGCCGAGACGAGCTCGCACGCGAGCTCCGGGTACGCGGCGACAAGACCGAGGCCGCAGCGGTCAAGAAGCTGCGCCGGCCGTCGGTTGCCCTCTGGGCCTTGAACGTCGTCGCGACCGATCGAGTCGACGTCGCCCAACGGCTCCTCGGGACCGCCGACGCGGCCCGGGCCGCGCAGCGCGCCCTCCTCGAGGGCGCCGACGCCGACGGTTTCCGCAACGCGTTGACCGAACGCCGGGAGGCAATTGCCCAGGTCCTCGGCGTTGCGGGCGACGTGATCGCATGCTCGGCACGGTCCCGAGAGACCTCTACACGCGACGTCGAGGACGCACTGAACGCGATCGTGACGTCGCCGGAGTCATGTGTGCTCTTCGGCGATGCCGAGCTCACGACGCTCTCGGCCGGCGCAACCGATACGACCGATCTCTTCGCGGGCATGCCGGCACTCGCCGGCGCCGACACGGTCCGGGTCCGGCCGCCGGTACCTACCCCTGGTCCTCCCGCTGCTCCGAGGGTCGAGCCCGCGCCGGCAACGGACTCCCGGCCGTCGCCGCGCCGGGTCGAGGCCCGAGCCGCCGTCGAACGGGACCGGCACGATCTTGAGCATGCGGACCGGGAGCTCGCCGACGCGGGAGTGGCCCTGGCGAAAGCGGAGCGGCAGCTCGTCGCCGCGCAACGCGAGGCCGATCGTGCGATCGAAGGGCGCGCCCGGGCGACCGAGCAACTCGCCGGTGCCGCAGAGCAACACGCCGGCGCCGTCAAGAATCGCGCTCGACGACGAGAGCACCTCGCCCGGACGCGCGACCTCGAGGCACGCCTCGAATGACGACTACCGCGCGCCGGCCTACCAGGCGTCGGGTCGGGTCAGAAAGTGTGCGCGCACTGCAACACGTCGCCTGCGGCCGTCACGATCCGGTTGCACCGACACGTGCAACGCGGGTGCAGACCCGTCAGTCGGATCGGCCTGCGTCGGCGTGGTCACCGGCGCAGCCGATGCCGACGCGAGACCGGTCGTTGCCGCAACGATGGCGGCGATAAACGTAACGGCGAAGAGGCCAACGAGGTTCTTTCGCCGCTTCGCACGCGAGAAGGAACCGTTCTCGCGCGGGGTCGAGAAAGGTGACTTGCGCATTGGTTTCCCCCTTGAAACGAAGCCCGGTTCTCAGGCGTCGGTCACGGGTCCAATCGCCATTTCCGCTGGGGATCCTGAGGTCGCGGCAAGCCGCCGACCGGACATAACGGTCCGACTCGATCCGACCGCGCGGCAATCTTCGGAACGTTCCTGGTGGTCACGGGGCCGCGGGCAAGCGCAAACCCGAAAACTGCGGGTTTGCTGATCGGCGCGGTTCAAACCGGAGGAAGTAAGCGAGCTACACGACCCGTGCACCGGCTGTGTTCAACCCCGATGCGCGAATCGCGAGACAAATCGGCGGTCACAAACCGGTGCGACGAACGGGTTTCACGACTCGTCGGGAATCGCGTCCCACCACTGGCACCACCACTCGGATCCGACGAGGATCCTGAGCTTGGGGTGCCAGCAGTACGAGAGATCGGCGGTCGGCTCGAGGTAGTAGCGGCAGGTCTCGCACTTCTCCGCACCCGATGGATGCCCGATGAGCACTGCGTTCGCCGCGAGGTGACGCAGCTCCATCGAGAGCGTCTCGTCGATCTCTTTCGGTTCCGGTTCGGGGATGACGTAGTCAGCCATGCCACGACGGTAGTCGTCGCATGCACCAGAATCCTGACCGATGACGACCGACGATCCCGGGGGCGATGCGACCGACGAGCCGTCCGGCGGGGACCCGGCCGAAGACCTGCGCGGTCTCCTGAGGAACCTGGAGCGCTTCGTCGACCCCCGGATCGCCATGCGTGTCGCGCAGATGCAGGTCGGTACCGCGTGGCGCACCGTCACCAGCGAGGAACCGCGCGTACAGGTGACGATCGCGACGATCGTCGCAATCGCGCTGATGCTGCTGCTCCCCTCGCGCGTTGCGAACCATCCGCGTTGGGTCCTTCCGGGGCTGGCAATCCTGTTGCTCATCGGAGTGTTCGTAGCCAAGTCGGTGCGGTCGGAACGACGGTCACGGCTGCTTCGGGTCGCGAGCCTGGCCCTCATCGCGGTGATGAGCCTCTCCAACGCGACATCGGCGGGCCGCCTCATCGTCGACCTGGTCCGAGGCTTCGGTATCCGCGATCCCGCGCAGCTGTTGCTGACGGGCGCGTCGATCTGGTTCACGAACGTGATCGTGTTCGGGCTCTGGTACTGGCAGTTCGACCGGGGCGGCCCCGTCGATCGCGCCGCCGCGCTCCAGCCCTACCCCGACCTGTTGTTCCCGCAGATGACGAGCCCCGATCTCGCCCCGCCCGACTGGGAACCGGGTTTCATCGACTACTTCTACGTCTCGTTCACCAACGCGACCGCGTTCAGCCCGACCGACGTGATGCCCATGACCCGATGGGCCAAGTTGACGATGCTGGTCCAGTCTGCGATCTCAATCGTGACCGTCGCGCTGGTGATCGCCCGGGCCGTCAACATCCTGCACTAGGGCCGTGCGGGCGTTCGCAGCGGTGGTGCTCGTCGCCACCGACCACGATGATTCGGATGTGGCCACCGTCGTGGTCGGAGATGATCTCGATCGTGTCGCGAGCGAGGAACGGGAGGTCGAGATCGGCTCCGCACCAGTTGCATTTGTAACGACCATCGACGAGCTGCACAGCCATCATCCCTTTCGCAGGCGTCGCCAAGCGACGGCGTCCCGACGATCTTTCCCGCTTGAGCGCATCATGTCCAGGGACGCTGAGCCGGCCTGTCAATCGTCGGAGCGGATCGAGATGTGATGCTCGATCTGACGCTGCTCGAGCTCGGCGAGCTCGTTGTCGGCGCCCGCTTCGACGTGGACGAGGTGGTCGTCGGCTCCGGGCAGGGCCCGGATCAGCTCGTCCAGCTTGAGCTGCGTCGCCGCTTGCTCGCGGCTCTGGGTGTGCTGGATGGTGAACACCATGATCGTGGTCACGGCCGCGCACAGCGTCGCGAACGCCGTTTCCCACGACTGGGGGAAACCGGCAGCCGCGAGTGCGACCGCGAACACCAGGACGAGGAACGTCACGACCACGGCGGTCGCAGGCCGGGAGGTGACCCGGTCGACGTGACGGATCGCCGCGCTCAGTGGATTGACCTTGCGCTGTCTCGGGCGGGCGACTGCGGGCGCGAAAGAAATCGGACGAACGGCCATGTCCGGAGTGTTCCCTGCTGCCGACCCATCCATGCCGCCGAGCGGCACGAAGAAGGAGGCAACCGGATCGGCTCTCCACGGGTCTAATACCCGAATGGACCCCGATTACGAGGCGTTGTACCGGCGCCTCCTCCCGTCGGCGCGCGCGGTCGCGCCGCGTGGGGTCGACGGGGTCGATCTCGTCCAAGAGGCCCTGACCCGGGCCCTCACCCGCCATCCCGGGCTGGCCGGGATCGCCGACCCGGCCGCATACCTGAGCACCGCGGTCGTGAACGCGGCCCGGTCGTGGGGCACGCGATCGGCTCGCCGCGCCCGACTGGAAGCGCAGTCGTACGAAGACCAGGCGACGCCGGAGCGCGACGACACCGTCGAGGTCCTCCGCCGGCTCCCGCCCCGGCAGCGGGCCTGCCGCTATCTTCGGTTCGTCAAGGACCTGAGCGTGGCCGACGTCGCCCGCGACCTCGGGTGCTCCACGGGGACGGTCAAGTCGCAGACGTCGAAGGCGCTCGCGACGCTGCGCGGCGAGATACGGCGCGCGTTCGGAATCGTGACCGCGACCGGCTCCGAGCCGGGCCCGATGACGGTGTGGCGCCACGCGACGCAGGCGGCCGCCGACGCGCGGTTGCGGCGCCGACGCCACCGTCGCGCAAGCCTGGCGTCGCTCGTAGCGGTCGTCACGATTGCCGCGATCGTGTTCGCACTCGTCGCGCTCCCGGGTCACGACGGCAGACGACCCGAGACCCTGCACGTCGCGCCGAGTGCGCCGGTCACTCCGGCGCCGGGTGCGAACGCGGCGGAGCTGGCCGCCGGGAACTGGACGACCTTGCCGCCGGCACCCGTCGTCACGCGCGCAAAAGCGGCCGTCGTTTGGACCGGACGTGAGCTCGTCGTCTGGGGCGGCGCGACCGGCGCGCCGGAGGGGCACCCGTGTGCCGACGGCGCCGCGTACAACCCCGCGACGCGCTCGTGGCGCGTGCTTCCCGGCGCCCCGCTGCGGGGGCGCCTCGACGCGACGGCCGTGTGGACCGGGACGGAGATGATTGTGTGGGGCGGCACCCTCGGCGTCTCGAACACGTTCCTCGAGGTCGCGACCGGCGGCGCTGCGTACAACCCGACGACCAACACCTGGCGCCGGATCGCGGCCTCGCCGTTGCCCGCGCGGACCGGCGCGATCGCGGTGTGGACCGGCAACGCGATGATCGTGCTCGGCGGCCAGGCCGCGCTGGTCCCCAACGCGTTCCCACCCGCGTCGACCAACGGCGCGGACTCTCACTATCGCATCGACGGCGCCGCCTACGACCCCGGCACGAACCGTTGGCAGATGCTCCCGAATGCGGTCTCCCCCGCCCGGCATCCGCTGACGTGGGACACCGCGGTGCAAGCCGGCCCGGATCGGTTGCTCGCATGGACGCAATGGTCGGTCACCACCAGCGGCGGTCCGGGCACGTCCCAGACCGTCGGCGGCGCCGACCTCTTCCGTCTCGACGAGAGCACTCGACATTGGACCGCCGTCACCACCGCCGCCGGCGCGCTGCCGTCGATCAACGAGGCCATCTGGACCGGGAGCCGCGTGATCGTGCGCAGCGTCCCATACAACTGCGGTACCTGCCCGGGGCCGTACACGCCGGAGATCATCGCCCTCTACGACCCCGACACCAATTCCTGGCGGCGCCGGAACGGATGATCTGGACCGGCCACGAGATACTCGGCTACTGCACGCCCGGGAGCACCGGCGCCGCGGGTTTGGCCTATGTGCCCCGGTTGAAGCCCGCGCCGACGACACCTTCGACGGCACCAAGGTGAAGTCGTTCGCCGCCACCACGATCTTCCCGCCCGCGTGGTCGCCCGACGGGAGCCGCACCGCATTCGCGAGCATCCAGGTCGGCGCCGACCGGCCGGACCGCGTTCGCAGCCGCGAGCGGCCTGTACGACGTGGCACCCGACGGAACGTCGCTCGTCTACCGCCGCACCGTCGGGGGCAGCGCCCAACTCTTCGTCGTCGCGGTCGCGTCGGGCCGGGGTTCGCCGACTCACCTTGGGCCTCTCCGATTCCGACCTCCCGTCTTGGTGACGCTGGAATAATGGCAACCCCGCGGCGTTGAGGAGCCCGATGACGACTTCGGCAATGGTGACGTCGGTCAACGTCGGTGTACCGCGCACCGTGACGTGGGCCGGGCGCGCGGTCACGAGCGCGATATGGAAGGCGCCGGTCACGACGCGGGTCGTCGTCGAAGGCGTCAATCTGCACGGCGACGACCAGGCCGACCGCCGCGTTCACGGTGGACCCGACAAAGCCGTCTATTCCTACGCGGCCGAGGACTACGAGTGGTGGAGCGACGAGCTCGGCCGCGAGATTGAGCCCGCGAGCTTCGGTGAGAACCTGACGACACGGGGAATCGATCTCGGCGCCTGCGTCATCGGGCAGCGCTGGTCGGTCGGGACCGCGGTGCTCGAGGTCGCCCAACCCCGCGAGCCGTGCTTCAAGCTCGGCATGCGTATGGGCGACGCGGACTTCGTGGATCGCTTCGACGAGGCTGGGCGCTTCGGCGCGTACCTTCGCATCGTCGAGAGTGGCGACGTCGGCGCCGGCGATGACATCGTCGAGGGCGCCGCACCCGAACACGGCCTGACCATCGCCGAGCTCGGGTCCGTGCAACGAGGCGCGTCACTCGCCACCCTGCAGCGGCTGGCATCGATCGCCGCCGTGCCCGAAGGCTGGCGCGAGTGGGCGCGTCGCCAAATCGCGCGCCGCGAGCGGCACTGAGGCTCGGTCAGCTCCCGAGGCCGGGTGATCGTGACCGGCTTCCGGGCTTCGCACCCGGCGCGCCGTTCCGTCGGATCCATCGGTTGCGTCGCGGTGAGGCGCGCTACTCCCGGGCCGATCAGCACGTCGTCACTGGGTATCTCGGGGACGGCGACAACACTGCCGCATCAAGACCGGATGCGTCAGTCGCGGTCGAGCCGGGCGAACCAGCGCCCTTCGGCCGACCAGGAATGCACGACGGTCAACCTGCTGTCTGACGCGACCGCAGCGACCCGATCCATCGGAACGCTGCCCCACGTGAAGATCGGCCCCCGTTTGGCGTCGAGCAGCACGTGGACGTCCTCGCTGCGCGAGGAGCTGCCGGGCGCTTGCGCCTCCAGGAGGATCCGGCCTCCCGGCGCCAGGAGGTCCCGTGTCCGGCGGAGCAGAGCAACCGGGTCGCCGCCGAGGCCGAGGTTCCCGTCGAGCAGCAACGCTGTCCGCCACTCGCCCGCATCTGGTACGTCGTCGAAGACCGATCGCCGGAGCACATTTGCGCCGTCGCGACGGGCGACCGCGAGGAACGCGGACGAGATGTCGATGCCGAGCACCGGGATCGCCGCCGACGCGAGCGCGAGCACGTGCCGTCCGGGACCGCACCCGATGTCGAGCACGGGGCCGACCGCGAGCCGAAGCAGCGCGTGCTCCGCCGGCGACGGCTCGTCGAACCAGCGGTGGACCGCAACCGAAAGGACGGCGCCCGCCGAACTCACGATCGAGGTCCGTCGGCCGTCGTCGGCGCGCGTGCGTCCCCGGCCGGGATCGAGCTCCCATTCCGGGGTGGAGGCAACCGTCACGCTGCGCCCTGTCGCAACGGAGCGTCGGCGAACTCGCGCATACCGACGCCGAACGGGATCTCGGCTCGGAATCCCAATACCCGAGCCGCGAGATCGGGCGCCGCGAAGACGTGACGGACATCGCCGAGCCGGTAGCCCCCGACGACCTGAGGCCGCAACTCGCCGGCACCGAATGCGCCGGCGATCGCGTCGGCCATCTCGAGCACCGAGTGCGGATCACCGCTCGCGATGTTCACGGGCCCGTCGTGAGAGCGCGGGGTCGTCAGCGCGAGCACGTTGGCGCGCGCGACGTCGCGCACGTGGACGAAGTCGCGCCGCTGGCCGCCGTCCTCGAACACAGTCGGACACTCGCCGCGAGTCAGCGCGCTGCGGAAGAGACTGGCGACACCCGCGTAGGGTGTGTCACTCGGCATCCGCGGGCCGTACACGTTGTGGTACCGAAGCGCGGTGACGCATGCACCCGGATGTTCGCGGGCGAAGCTGCGGCCGAGGTGTTCCTGGTGCAGCTTGGTCGCGGCATAGACGTTCCGCGGATCGACAGCCGCGTGCTCCGGAACCGCGCCGGCGACGAGGTCGGCACCGCACCCGGGACACACCGGTTCGTAACGACCGGCGTCGAGGTCGGCGACCACTCGGGCCGGCGCCGCGACCTCACCGTGAGTGGCACACGTGTAGCGACCCTCTCCGTACACGACCATGCTGCTCGCGAGCACGAGCCGGCCCCGGAACCCGACACGGTGCAGTTCGCGGAGCAACATCGCGGTACCCGCGTCGTTGTGGTTCACGTAGTCGACGACGTCGCCGAAGTCGACACCGAGGCCGACCATTGCCGCCTGGTGCGAGACGGCGTCGATGCCGCGCACCGCTCGACCCGCGGTGCTCTCGTCGGTGACGTCGCCCCACACGTACTCGGCGGCGGGGTTGCACCATTCGGGAATTGACCGATGCGCGGCGGGAAGGAGGGCGTCGAGCACCCGCACCTCGTGACCGTCGTCGACGAGGGCATCGACGACGTGCGACCCGATGAACCCGGCGCCACCCGTCACGAGCACGCGCATCAGGGACGCACCCGGGGCAACTCGATGGTGAAGATCGCACCGTCGCCGACGTTGCGCACGTTGAGTCGTCCGTCGTGCGCTTCGACGAACCCCTTGGCGATTGCCAGACCGAGACCCGCACCGACGCCGGTACCGGGGGTGCGGGCCCGGTCGCCCTGGAACGCGACGTCGAAGATCCGTTCGAGATCTTCGACCGGAACACCGCCGCCGGTGTCGCGGACCGCGATGTAGGCGTACTCGGGCCGCTCGTCGTCGATGCCGGCCTCCACGATCACGGAGCCGTCGCTCGGCGTGTGCCGGATCGCGTTCTCCAAGAGGTTGCGCAAAGCCCGCAGCACCTCGGGGGTGGAGACCTCGAGCTCGGGCGGTGGCCCAACCAGCCGACCCTGCAGGTTCACCCGCTTGGCGGCAGCAACCGGGACCGAGCCCGCGAGCACGTCGGACACGAGATCCCCCAACGACACGCGCTCGAATTGGAGACGCAGCGCACCGGCCTGCGTGCGACTCAGCTCGAAGAGATCGTCGACGAGCGCGGCGAGATGATCGACCTGTTCGCGCATCGTCCGCAGATAGCGCTCGACGGTGCGGGGATCGTCGACCACGCCGTCCTCGAGCGCTTCCACGATCGCCCGCATCCCGGCCAATGGTGTGCGCAGATCGTGCGAAACCCAGGCGACGAGATCCCGCCGGGAGGCTTCCAACGTTCGTTGCCGGGTGCGCGCATCCTCGAGCCGGGCCCGCGCCGCCGCGAGCTCCGATTCCAGGTCGAGGAACTCGGCCGGCGCGTGGCGCTCCAGCGGTGCGGCCGCGGCCGGCTCCTCGTCGCCGATCCGGCGCGCCGTCGCGACGAGCGCTCGGCTCGCGAGCCCGATGCGGCGGCCCAGCACATAGGTGCCGACGATCGCGACCGTTCCGGCCGCGAGAAGGACGACGACGAGCGCCGTGAGGTCGTGCTGGGAGATGAACATTGCCCGCGACGCCGCGTACGCGCCCAGGGTCACCGCGACGACGGTGCTGCACGTGAGCGCAACGATCTGCGCTCCCAACGACCAGCGCCGCGACATCCGGATCGCGACCGCGCCGATGACCAGGCTCAGGATGGTGACGCCGCCGGCCATGGCCGCGAGCTCGCTCGCGTCGTGAAGGTTCATGGGTCCCACCTGTAGCCGACGCCCCACACGGTCACCAGATGGCGCGGCTCGCTCGGGTCGGGCTCGATCTTCTCCCGGATCCTGCGCACGTGCACCGTGACCGTCGCAGTGTCGCCGTACGTGTAGCCCCACACTTGCTCGAGCAGCTCTTCGCGGCGGACCGCCTGCCGGGGTCGGGCGCCGAGAAAGGTGAGGACATCGAACTCCCGCGCCGTCAGCGTGAGCAGGTTCCCCGACCGGAACGCCTGCCGCGCCGCGACATCGATGGTGAGGTCGCCGGCGACGATCTGCGCGACCACACCGTCGGAGGGCGTCACGACGCCGGCGGCGCGTCGGAGCACCGCCTTCACCCGCGCCGTCAGCTCACGGGGCGAGAACGGCTTGGAGACGTAATCGTCGGCGCCGAGTTCGAGCCCGAGGACACGATCGTCTTCGTCGCCGCGCGCGGTCAGCATGATCACCGGTACCGGCGCGGTCGCCCGCAAGCGCCGGCAGACTTCGAAGCCGTCGAGCGCGGGCAACATCAGGTCGAGGACGACGAGGTCGGGCCAGCGAATTGCAGCTTGGGCGAGCGCGCTCTCACCGTCGCCGACCGCGGCTACGTCGATCCCTTCCCGCTCCAGGTACCGGACAACGACCTCACGCACGGTCGGGTCGTCCTCGACGACGAGGACGTGCGCTTTCGCGATCGCCTCGGGCGTCACCATTGCGACCATATCGTCACGACGAGCACCAGCGTGCAGGCCGCCTGCAGGGCCAACCAGCGCCGCACGCGCACCGACGGCTGCAGCCCCGCGTAGGCCGCAGTGGCGAGCACGACCCACGGCACGAACGGCAACCAGATGCGCTCGACCTCGGCCTTCGACATCCCGCTGACGTCGGCGAGAGCCACGACTGCGACTGCGGTTCCGACGAGCAACCACACGCGCGCGTCCCGTAGCCGGCTCAAGGCCACGGCGACGGCCGGCCCGGTCGCGACCGCGAACAGCGCGATGTCGGCAAAGAGGAAATACGAGTACGGCCGCCGGCTCGCGACTCCCGACCAGTACGCGTGGTGGGTCGCGGCCAGCCCTGCAAACCACGAGAAGCCGAGCGCACCGAACACCGCGAACAACGGCAGTGTTCCGAGCGCGGCGAGGAGGAGGAGTGACGTTCGCCGGCGGGCTATGCACACCGCGAGGGGTATCAGCGCGAGCAGGACGAGACCGTACGAGAGGAATGCGACGACACCGAACCCGAGACCGCCCGCAAGCGCGAGCGCTCGGGCCCGGCCGTCGCGTTGTCCCGTCGCGAGCACCAACGCGGTCACCGACCAGGCCGCGACGCCGGCGAACAGCGCGTCGGCGGTCTGCCACCAGATGACGGCCGGCAGCAACACCATGAACGGTGCCGCGGCGCGCGCGGCGTCTTCGCCTGCGATCTCGCGCAGCGCGACGAGTGCGGCGATGCCGGCACCCACTCCCCCGGCCAGAGACCAGGTCGCGTTCCAACCCGGCGACGCCAGACCGACGCGATCAAGGAGCCATTCGAGCACGACCATGCCCGGCGGATGACCCTGAACGTTCTGCGGGTAGCGGGCCAGGTTCGGCACGAGGTGCGAGAGGAACGCCGGCATCGACGTGATGTTGCGGGCGGTTCGTAGATACTCGTCGCGTCGGAACCGCAGCGGATCCGTGATGCCGTTCTGGCCCTCGATGCTGTTGACGAACGCGACCGCGAGCGCCCACAGCGCAGTTGCGGCGGCGGTCAGAGCGAGCAACGGTCGCCACTCCAGCTTCCGGGCCGCATCGGGGCCGATCGTCACGATGCCCCACGCGAGCAGCAACGCAGGGATCAGGCGCGCGCTCGGATGGAATCGCACCGGGCTCCAGAACGGCGGTGCCCGCAGCGCGAGATTGTGGTGCGTGGCGACCAGCACGTGACCCCACACGACCGAGAGGACGACGAGTCCGATCCATGCCCCGAGGACGCGCACAGTGCGCGTGTCGGTTGGCGCACGCACGTCGAGCATCGCGAAGAACCTACCCACGCCGGGTGCGGTCCCATCGACGAAGCGTTCATCGCGCCCGAAGAGTTTCGCGGATTGTAAGGCGCGCAAGCGAGGCCATCGGCGCTACCGTCGTTACCGTGGCCACGATGACCGACGTCGTGCTCCCGGCACTCAACGAGGCCGGCGCGATCACCGCGGTCCTCGAAGGGTTGCCCACCGGGTTCGACGCGATCGTCGTCGACAACGGCTCCGACGACGGGACCGCCGACATCGCCCGCGCTTGCGGCGCACGCGTGATCGTCGAGCCTCGACGCGGATTCGGTGCCGCGTGCTTCGCAGGTCTCGCGGCCGCGACCTCCGAAGTCGTGTGCTTCATGGATTGCGACGGGTCGTTCTCGGGCGCTGATCTCCCGGCGGTTGCCGCACCGGTGATTGCCGGCGGATCCGACCTCGTCCTCGGCGCCCGCCGCGCCGACCTCGGCGCCTGGCCCGTGCACGCGCGCGTGGCCAACCGGGTGCTCGCGTGGGAGATCCGTCGTCGTACGTCGCTCCGGCTCCGGGATCTCGGCCCCATGCGCGCCGCGCCGCGGGAGGCGCTCCTCGAGCTCGGCCTCCTCGACCGGCGCTTCGGCTGGCCGTTGGAGATGGTCCTGCGCGCGTGGCAGGCCGGGTGGCGGATCGACGAGGTCGAAGTGGGTTACGCACCGCGCGTCGGACAGTCGAAGGTAACGGGAACGGTCGGAGGAACGGCGCGCACGGTGCGCGACATGGCGCGGTTGCTCCGGTGACCGGCCTCACGATCATCGTCATCGCCAAATCGCCCCGGCCGGGCAAGGTGAAGACGCGCCTGTGCCCGCCGTGCACGCCCCGCCAGGCCGCCGACGTCGCGGCAGGCGCCCTCGCCGACACCTTGGCAACCGTGGCGGCCACGCCCGCGGTTGCGCGCGTGATCGCGCTCGACGGACCGCCGGGCCCGTGGATACCCGACGGGTTCGTGATCGTCCCCCAGATCGGCGCCGGCCTCGACGAGCGCCTCACCTATGCCTTCGCGGCGGTGACCGGGCCCGCGCTGCTCGTCGGGATGGATACGCCGCAAGTCACCGTCGAGCATCTCGTGACTGCGGCCCGGGCCTTGACCGACGACCCGGCCACGGACGCGGTGCTCGGCGCCGCCGACGACGGCGGATGGTGGGCTATTGGGCTGCGCAGGCGCGACCCGCACGTGTTCGCGGGCGTACCCATGAGCACGGGACACACGTGTCGCGACCAACAGGCCCGGCTCCGCGAGCTCGGATTCCGTACGACGATGATCGCAACACTGCGCGACGTCGACACCTTCGACGACGCGCGCGCCGTTGCCCGCACGATCCCCCGATCCCGTTTCGCAGCCGAGATCGATCGAGTTCAGAGTCACGCATGACCACCGAAGCCGAGGCGATCAACAGTGAACGGGTCGCAGCCCGGCTCGGGCTGGCACTGGGCATCGCGTTCACCACGTGCTTCGTCACCGGCCTCTACTCGCACTTCGCCCAACACCCGTCGTTCGGTTTCGAACTCCCCTCCCGACCGGTCGGCCTCTACCGCGTCACCCAGGGCATCCACGTCATCACCGGAGTCGCGTCGATCCCGCTGCTGTTGGCCAAGCTCTGGAGCGTCTATCCGAAGCTGTTCCAGTGGCCGCCGTTTGAGAGCCTCACGAATCTTGTCGAGCGGCTCGCGATCTTCCCCCTCATCGGCGGCTCGATCTTCATGCTCTTCACGGGGCTGGCGAACATCAACCTCTGGTACCCGTGGAAGTTCAACTTCCCCGACACGCACTTCCGGACCGCGTGGATCGTCATGGGCGCGCTCGCGATCCACATCGGCGCCAAGTTCTCGACGAGCCGGCGCGCGCTGAAACGAGAACCTGCGTCCGGTACCACCGCGGCACCGGTCGCGCTCGAACGCCGCCGCTTCCTGCTCACCGCGTTCGGCGCGAGTGCGCTGGTGGCGCTGTTCACCGTGGGTCAGACGTTCCGACCGCTGCGTCGCCTCGCCCTGCTCGCACCGCGGCGGCCCGACGTCGGGCCCCAGGGCTTCCCCGTGAACGGCACCGCGAGAGACACCGGCGCAGCGAAGTTCATCAACGTGACGACGTACCGGCTCGAGGTGACGGGAAAGGTAGCGACCGCGCTCTCGTTCTCGCTCGACGAGTTGCGCGCGCTTCCCCAGCACTCCGCCACCCTCCCGATCTCGTGCGTCGAGGGCTGGAGCACGTCCCAACACTGGACCGGCGTGCGGGTACGTGACCTGTTGGCGATGGCGGGGGTTCATCCCCATTCGGAGGCTTCCGTCCTCTCGCTGCAGCCGCGGGGCAGCTATCGCGCGTCGATCCTCGATCGATGGCAGGCCCACGACCCCGACACGTTGCTCGCGCTCTTGGTCAACGGCGAACCCCTTGCGCTCGACCACGGATACCCGCTGCGCCTGATCGCACCGAACCGCCCGGGGGTGATGCAGACCAAATGGGTGACGCAACTGAGCGCGAGATGACGGACACCGCCGCGGGCGAAATCAAGCAACGGCGCGCCGATCGGATCGGACTCGGCGTCGGGCTGCTCGTCGGCGTACCCGTGATGCTCGTCGGGGTGGTGGGGATCCTCCGTCATCCCGAATCGACCCCGATCCCGAACTTTCTCCGGTATTTCGTCGGCGGCGACATCCTCCACGATTTCCTCGTCGCTCCGATCGCAGTTGCGATCTCGTTCCTCGTGCTCCGGCGCGTGCCCACCGTGGCCCGAGCGCCACTGCGCGCCGTGCTCTTCGGCTCCGCCGTCGTCATCGCCGTCGCGTGGCCCGGAATTCGCCGCTACGGACATGCACAGGTGCCGGACAATCACACGGTGCAACCGCTGAACTATGCGACCTCGACCCTGACCGCGGTCGCCGTGATTGCGACAATCGCCGCGATCTGGCTCGCAGCCGTGCTGGTTCGGGACCGGCGCGCGACGCCGGAATCGCCGGCCCCGACCGCCGATCACGATACGTAGATCCCTCGTGCGCGCTCGGCCCGGTCGCGACCAGATGCCCGAACGCGGGCGGTACCGTCGAGCGATGGCGTCACCCGCGGATGTCGCCGCCGACCCGAACGAACGAGCCGGTGTCGCGGTGCACGCGACCGGCCTGCGCTTCCGGTACGACACCCCGGAGGGAGAGCTCGTCGTCCTCGACTCCATCGACTTCGACGTCGACGCCGGGAGCGTCGTGGCGATCACCGGTGCGTCCGGATCGGGAAAGACGACCTTGCTGTCGGTCCTGGGTGGCCTCGACCGGCCGCACGGCGGTTCGGTGCTGATCGCCGGGCACGACCTCGCCCAACTCGATCGCGACGAGATGGCGCGCTACCGCCGCGAGGTCGTCGGTTTCGTGTTCCAGGACTTCGGGCTCCTCGGCCAGCTCACCGCACTCGAGAACGTCGAGCTGGCGCTGACCTTCGAACGGGTCTCGCGCCGCCAGCGCCGGGCCCGGGCGCGCGAGCTCCTCGGCGCGGTCGGCCTCGGCGACCGTCTCGGCCATCGCCCGCGCGCGTTGAGCGGTGGTGAGAAGCAGCGAGTCGCGATCGCACGCGCGCTCGCGAACGAACCCCGGCTCGTGCTCGCCGACGAGCCCACCGGCAACCTCGATCCCGTCGCGACCGCGGTCGTCCTCGACATGCTCCTTCGGGTACCCGTCGACCACGGATCGACCGTCCTGATCGTGACGCACGACGATGCGATCGCCGCCCGCGCCGACCGGCGGATGCATCTCATCGGTGGACGGATCGCGTCGGCATGACGTGGCGAGATGCGATCGTCCTTGCTCGACGGAGCGTCGGACGCCGCGGCGGCCGCGCGGTCCTCACCGTGCTCTCGGTCGCCCTGGGTGCGGCGCTCCTCTCGTCGCTCCTCATCGCGAGCGACTCCGCCAAACAGCGTGTCCTCGATCAAGTGAGCGAAGGTGGACCGCTGTCGGGGATCAAGGTCGACGCTGCCGCACCGTCGGCGAGCGCGCTCGACAGTGACAATCCTCGCCCGGGTGCGGCGCGCCGAATCGACGACACCGCGTTACGACGGATCGCCGGCTTGGCGCAGGTCTCGTCCGTCCTGCCCATCATCGCCACGCCGATCATCGCGCTCCCGCCGACAACGCTCCCGGCCGCGGCCCACGCGACGTCGAAGAACGACCGTCCGCTGTTCGAGGCGGCGGTCGGTATCGATCTCGCCCACGTGAGCCAACTCCCGGTCACCGTGATTGCGGGACGGCTGCCGCAACCGGGATCGCAGACGGAGATCGCGGTCACGGTCGACTTCCTGCAGCGTCTCGGTGTTACCAATGCCAACTCGAAGGCCCTGATCGGCACCGACGTGATGCTCGGCGCGCCCCGCGTCTTCAAGAACGGCAACGAGCGTCGCAACCGGGCCCGCTGGACCAAGGCAGAGATCGTGGGTGTCGTGTCGCAAGAGGCCGGCAACGGCCTTTTCGTCGTGTCGCTCGACATGGCCCGGTCCGACCGGGCCTGGACGGCGGCGGGCGCACCGATCGACGGCATCGACCCGGACCCGTCGGAGTACTCGGCGCTCTTCGTCGTCGCCCACGGTCTCGATCACGTCACCCAGGTCCGGGCCGAGATCAACGGCGTCGGGTACTCGACCAGCGCGCCGGAATCACTTATCACCCAGGTGCAGCGCTATGTGCACGTCGTCGAGTTGGTCCTCGCCGGGATCGGTTCCATCGGACTCACGATCGCGGCGCTCGGCATCTCCAACGCGATGCTCGCCGCGATCCGCGAACGGAGGCGTGAGATCGGAGTGCTGAAAGCAGTCGGTGCGGCCGATCGCGACGTACGCCGCGTGTTCCTCGTCGAGGCCGGGACCCTGGGCTTCACCGGGGGCCTGCTCGGCGCCGGACTCGGGCTGCTCGTCGCCCGCACGCTGGCCGCCGTCGTGAACCGCTATCTCGCGAGCCAGGATCTGCAGACGGTCCACCTCGGCGTACCCGTCGCACTCCTGGCGAGCGTCGTCGTCGGGGCGACGGTCCTCGCGCTCGCCGCAGGGACCTTGCCGGCGATCCGTGCCGCTCGCATGCCGGCCCGGCAGGCGATCAGCGACGAATGAGACGCCGACGATATTCCGCCCTCGCCGCGAGCCTCGCCGTGCTGCTTTCGGGTTGCAGCGCGCACTCCCGCGCGGCCTCGGTGCTGCCCGCAACCGCCGCCGGCCCGCAGGAGACGGTCGTGTCCATCGGCGGGAGCGCGACCGAGGGCGATGGACTTCGCAACCGGCTCCAGGAAGCGTGGCCGTATCTCGTGTTCCGCAACGCGCTGCCGATCTCAACGGTGTTCGTGAACGCGGCACTCGACGACGCCACCGCCACGCACGCGCTCACGTTGCAGGTGCCGGTGGCAACGGAGTTGAAGCCGGATCTCGTGGAGGTGTGGCTCGGAGCGGACGACGTGGCGGCCGCGACGCCGATCCCCACGTTCACGACCGCCCTCACCGAACTGGTCACACGGCTGCGCGTCTCGACGGAGACGCGCGTTCTCGTCGCCGACCTGCCCGCCTCGTTCGGCACGCGTGCAGCGCCGTACAACACTGCAATCCGGTCCGTGGTCGTGACGACCGGCGCGGAGCTCGTGTCCCTCGCGAATGCGAGCGTCACGCTCGCGCCGGAGAAGGGCTTCGCGGCCCAACCCGACGCCGCCGGCCATCGCGCACTCGCGGCGGCATTCGAAAAGGTCATCACGAAGTCGAACTGAACACCCTGTCGTCGAGCGGCGTGTCGCTGCTGCTCGGAAGGTGCAGATGCAAACGATTCGCATCTGAGCGGATTGCTGGATTTTCCGACGCGTCTGCTCTTCAATGGCATCACGGCCGACCCGAATCGGTTCGGCGAAGTCGAGAGGACCTCACCATGCAACCGACGAATCGCCGCGACTTCCTGAAGCACGCGTCGGTTGCGGCCGCAGTGGCCGGTGCCGCGGTTGCCGCGCCGATCTCTCTGGCCGACGCAGCCTCCGCGGACGACGAGAAGGCGAAGGAGCCGCACGTCCCGGCCGGCGCGAGCGTCGATCGCAACGTCGTAGCGCATCTGCGCGACGTGCAGACCGGCGAGATCGCGATCTACGCAGGTAACCGCGAGATCACCGTCAAGGACAAGCGGCTCGCCGCGCTGATCTACAAAGCGTCTCGCTGAGCTTCGGCCCCCCCCCACACCGTCTCGCACCAACACCATCTGGAAGAGGTGAGGAATGTCGTCGCATCGTGAAGCGCCCGAGATCTCCAAGGATCCCGTCGCCGACAGCACGGACCTGTACGCCTTCGTGAGCCCGGACCGCCCCGACACGGTCACGCTCATCGCCAACTACGTGCCGCTGCAGACGCCGGCCGCGGGCCCGAACTTCTTCGAGTTCGGCGACGACGTGTTGTACGAGATCCATGTGGACAACAACGGTGACGGCCGCGCCGACATCACGTTCCAGTTCCGCTTCCAGACCGTCCTTCAGGTCGGCAAGACGTTCCTGTACAACGTCGGGCCCATCACGTCGCTCGACGCGTCGACGTGGAATCGACGCCAGTTCTACGACGTCAGCCGCATCGACTGGAACCAGCACGGCAACGGCTTTCGCGACGGCGAAGGTTGGGGCCACCACTCCGACGACGGGTTCGGCTTCGGGTTCGGACCGAAGGTCACCCGGCTCGCGTCGCACGTCTCGTGCCCCCCGTGCAACATCGGACCGCTCTCGACGCCGAACTACGTCTCGCTCGCCAACGCCGCGATGCACAATCTCCCCGGTGGCGGCGTCGTCTTCGCGGGTCAGCGGGCCGAAGGGTTCTACGTCGACTTGGGTTCGGTCTTCGACCTCGCCGACCTGCGACCGTTCGAACAACTGCACGCGCAGTTCGGTCTCAACGTGCCCGAGCTCACCCAACCGGCACCCGGCGTCAACGCGACCAAGGCCGTCAACGTCCACAGCATCGCGCTGCAGCTCCCGAAGGGTCAGCTGACGCCCCGCGGCGTGACCGCCACCGACGCGACCAAGGCGTCGTCCGTCATCGGCGTGTGGACCACCGCGTCCCGCCAGCGCATGGGCTTCCACGGTCACCGCCGCGACGACGAGCGGAACGACTTCGGCAACGGCGTCGGACCGTTCGCGCAGGTGTCGCGCCTCGGCAACCCGTTGTTCAACGAAGTGCTCGTTCCGATGGAACGCAAGGATTACTGGAACACCCAGCAACCGGTGAACGACATCCACTTCGCCGGAGGCGTCCAGCACCCCGAGCTCGCGAACCTGATCCCGGCGCTCTACCCGGGCGTGTTCCCGAACCTCGCCGCGTTGAACGCATCGGGCAAGGTGCGAGCCGACCTCGTCGCGATCCTTCTCACCGGCATCCCGCCCGGCGTCGTCCCCGGCTTTCAGAACTCGGGCGGGACCGCGATGGCCGACCTGCTGCGGCTCAACCTGGCGATCCCGCCGACGACCACCAAGCCCAGCAACATCGGGCTCATCGGCGGCGACGCGGCCGGATACCCGAACGGCCGGCGGGTCTTCGACGACGTGTTCACGATCGAGCTCCGCGCGATCGCGGGCGCGACGTACGGGCTCGTCGACAAGACCTTCACCGCGGACGCGGCCGCCAACGCCGTGTCCGACGGATTGACCACCGACCCGCTTGACCAGACCGCCGACGGAACGGTGAAGTATCTGCCGTCGTTCCCCTACCTCGGCGTCCCCCACAGCGGCTTCGAGATCCCGGCGCTCGCCGACGCGCACACCTGATGAGGGTCGATCACGACCACGCCCACAGCCATACCCACGAGCACCGTCACACGCTCGAGCCCAGCGGCGACGGAACCGTCGTGCTCGAGATCGGTGGCGACATCGGTGCGCTCGTGCTGCACACTCCGGACGAGCTTGACGGCGCGGAGATCGACATCTTCCGCTCCGGCGAAGACCGTCCGGCCATGCACAGCGCGGTGCGGGCCCGACATCTGCCGGGAGGGCACGTGCACGCCGCGGTCTATCCGACGGTTCCTGCGGGCGACTATGTCGTGGCCTCGGTCGGGGCGTTGCCCGAGCTCCCGGTGACGATCCGCGGTGGATACGTCACGGAGACGGGTTGGGTGTAGTTACCTGTCGTCGGTAACTGCGAAGCGACTGCATCTCGGCGCAACCTGCGCCGCGATGCAGTCGCTTTTCGCGAGCGCGGATCGCGGTCTTCCGGAAACTCGTGCGCTTCGCCATCCGCGCGCCCCCCGAGATGCGAACACCTCGCAGATAGAACGCGCGGCAGGACGACGGGGGGCGCGTGCATATTCCGGATGGATATCTGAGCCCCGAGACGTGTGGCGCCTTCGGTGTCGCAATGGTCCCGGTGTGGGTCACGGCCGGGCGTCGGGTCCGCAAGATCGTGAAGAGCCGCTACGTACCGCTGGTCGCAATCGGCGCCGCGTACTGCTTTCTGATCATGATGTTCAACGTCCCGATCCCCGACGGCACGACTGCTCACGCGGTCGGCGCGGTCCTTATCGCAGTGATCCTCGGACCGTGGGCCGCGGTGATCGCGGTGAGCGTCTCGCTGTTGATCCAGGCCCTGTTCTTCGGTGACGGCGGCGTGCTGGCCTACGGCGCCAACACGTTCAACATGGCCTTTGTGATGCCGACGGTCGGCTACGGCGTGTACTGGGCGATGTGCCGGAATGTCCCGCTGACATCGCGGCGGCGCGCGGTCGCCGCCGGCGCCGGCAGCTACGTCGGGTTGAATGCGGCCGCGCTCTGTGCGGCGACCGAGCTCGGTCTGCAACCGACGCTGTTCCACTCCGCCAACGGCACGCCGCTGTACGCACCGTTCCATCTCTCGCAATCGGTTCCCGCGATGATGCTGGCCCACCTGACCGTCGCCGGCGGCGCCGAGTTCGCGTTGACCGCGGGCGTGGTCGCGTATCTCCAGCGCGCGAACCTTCCTCTCCTGCGCGTCAACCACGCGGCCGCGTCCGCCACCGATGCCGACGTCGCACCGCCGAAACGGAACGCGTGGCGTTGGAGCCTCGCCGGGTTGGGGCTGGTGATCGCGCTCACCCCGCTCGGGCTCCTCGCCCCCGGCACCGCGTTCGGCGAATCCAGTCCGTCGAACCTCTCGCTCGATCGCTACCACCTGAACACGGTGCCGAGCGGCCTCCGCCACTACGCCGGCTTCTGGCACAGCGCGATCTTCAACGGTTACGACTTCAGCCACGATCGCCACCCGACGCTCGGCTACCTACTCTCCGCGGGTGTCGGCATCGCGGTGATCGCAGGCGTGATCCTCGTCGTCTTCGCGCTCGCGCGCGTGGTACGGCGCAAGGGCGGCCGTGCCGACGAGCTCGAGCGGATCGGCGCATGAGCCCGCCCGCCACGCCCGCGTGGCTGCTCGACCCGGAAGTCGGACTGTGCCCGTGCGGCTGTATCGGTAAGCGCCGCAAAGGGAGCTTCGTCGACAAGACGATGCGCGGGGCGGCGTCCGTCCTGCACCAGGCGCTCTTCTCCGACGACCTCGCCGGGACCAACGGCCTGCTCCAGCGAGTCGACGCACGCGTCAAGGTCGTCACGCTCTTCGGGCTGCTCGTCGCGACCGCGTTCGTTCGCCACATCCCGGTGCTCGTCGGCCTCTACGCCGCCACGCTCGTGCTCGCCCGCGCCTCGAGCCTGCCGCTCGGGTTCTTCGTGAAGCGCGTCTGGCTGTTCATCCCGATCTTCACCGGCGTCGTCGTCCTCCCGGCCACGCTGAACGTCATCACGCACGGCCAGATCGTCGTGTCGTTCGGCATCTGGTTCGGTCACCACGTGGGCCTGACCCGGCAGGGGCTGACCGCGGCCGGCCTCATCGTGGCCCGGGTCGCCACGTCGATCTCCCTGGTGGTCCTCCTCACGATCACGACGCCGTGGACGAAACTGCTCGCCGCGCTGCGCGCGTTCTACGTCGCGCGCGTGTTGATCCTGGTGCTCGGGATGGCGTACCGGTACCTCTTCCAGCTCCTGGGCGCGGTGACCGACATGTACACGGCTCGCACCGCGCGCACCGTGACCCGGATCACCGACGTCCGCGCGGGGCGACGATTCGTGGCGGCGTCAGCGGGCGCACTGTTCGGTAAGGCCCAGGCGCTCTCCGAGGACGTCCACATGGCCATGGTCTCCCGGGGGTACATCGGCGATGCGCGGAGCCTCAGCACGTTCCGCGTGCGCTTCTACGACTTCGCATTCGCGTCGGCCTGCGTGGCCACCGGTGTGGCGGCCCTCGGCCTCGACCGGACGATGGGCCGTTGACGATGGCGAAGCCGACGGAGGTCTTCGTCGTCGACGCGGCGTCGTATTCGTACCTCGAGCGCTTTCCCGCGTTGGACGAGGTGTCGCTGTCGGTGCGACGGGGCGAGAAGGTCGCGCTGCTCGGCGCGAACGGATGCGGCAAGTCGACGATGTTGAAGCTGCTCGACGGTCTGATCTTCGCCGACCGAGGTCGCTTCACCGCGTTCGACGTCGACGTCACCGAAGACGCCCTCGAGGACGATCAGTTCTCCCAGGCCTTCCGCGGCCGCATCGGCTTCGTGTTCCAGAACTCCGATGCCCAGGTGTTCTCGCCCACGATGAGGGAAGAGGTCGCGTTCGGCCCGCTGAACATGGGTCTGAGTCGCGACGAGGCGTCGGCTCGGGTCGCAGACACCCTCGCGATGCTCGGCATCTCCGGTTTGGCCGACCGCGCGCCGTACCAGCTGTCGGGCGGTCAGAAGAAGCGCGTCGCGATCGCATCGGTGCTCTCCATGAATCCCGAAGTGTTGCTCTTCGACGAACCGACGGCGGCGCTCGATCCCCGCACCCGGGAATGGCTCATCGAGCTCATCGTGGAGCTCAACGCGTCGGGGAAGACGATCGTGCTCGCGACCCACGACCTCAACACCCTCGAGCGGCTCGCCGATCGTTGCATCGTGTTCACCGAGGATCATCGGATCGCGGGCGAGGGACCTACCGCACACATCCTCGACGACCGAGAGTTGCTCGTTGCCGCGAACCTCGTGCACGAGCACCCGCACGAGCACGACGGGGTCGCGCATGCACATCCGCACGGACGGGACCATCACGACTGCCGGCACGCATGACGTTCTTGACCGACACACCCGAGGTCGAAGCGGTCCTCGATCGGATCCGGGAGACCGGCGCCCGCGTCACGACCGCGCGCCGGCTCGTGGTGGCGACGCTCATCGACGCACCCGCACACCTGACCGCCGAAGACCTCGCCGGGTTCATCCAGCACCGGCACCCCGAGGTGCACCTCTCCACCGTCTACCGGACACTGGAGTCGCTGGAGAAGCTCGGCGTGGTGGAGCACACGCACGTCGGGCACGGGGCTTCCGTGTACCACATGGGCGTAACCCATCATCATCTCGTGTGCGAGGAGTGTGGCGTCGTGATCGACGCCCCGATGGCGCTGCTCGACGATCTCCGGGAGACACTCCACCGTCAGTACGGCTTCGATCTCCACGTCGGCCACTCCGCCCTCCTCGGCCGCTGCGACCGCCACGCGGCGGGCAGGGTTGGCCACGATCCTCACGGTTCGATCACAATTCCCTGACGAACCTGGGCTCGACTTCGGATCTCGTCGGAGAAGGGGATTCGCCATGGTCGTCCGGATCAGGAATGTCGTCGCCGTGCTCACGTTGGTCGTCGCCGCCGCGGGCTGCATCAACGTTCCGGGAGACACGAGCCACATCGCCCTGGTGAGCTCGACGACCCAATCCGGGTGGCGGTTCGACTTCTACCGGAACATCGCCTATCCGTGCAGCATCAGCGGCTACCAGACGTTCACGATCGCGACCAAGGTCGGGTCGTCAGCGACGGCGATTGCGCCGATGTGGGCGTTCCTGCACGGCGGCGGCGCCGGCTTCTTCGACCCGACCGGAACTCCCGTTCCCGACGCGACCCAGATGACCGAGGAGCTACCCGGCGCCCAACGGGGCAACCTGCTGAGCACCGCGTTGATGGCCCGGGTGCGATCGGATCCCGCCGCGTACCGACTGCTCGCCGTCTCGTACTGCAACCGCGACGTCTACAGCGGGACCGGTCAGACCGATCCTCACGATCCGAACCTGCTGGCCGACGGATCGACGCGGACGACGAACGGACTGCTCGCGACGAAGGCCGCGATCCAATTCGCGCAGGCCCTGTTCCCGACCTCGAAGACCATCCTGCACGGTGCCAGCGCCGGTTCCGCGGGCGCCTACTACGTGGCGTACGCGCTCCAGCTGCAGGGCATCGCACCCGCGGGGGTCGTCGCCGACGCCAGCGTCATCAACGCCGAGACCGACACCGCCGCGTACAACCAGGGTGCATGCCGGAAGGGTGACTACAGCCCCGCCGGTCAGGCGGGTGTGGCCGCACGTGTCGATCCGGCCGTCGCCGCTCCCGCCAACGAGGTCGACAAGCTCGTCGTGAGTGGCAGGCTCACAGTTCCGCTCCTCCACATCTGGAACCACGACGACTCGAACGACTGCGGCACCGCCACGATGTCGTGCTCACTGCCGAACGGGAGCACCGAGGTGTCGACGGTCACCGATTGCAAGCACCAACCCCTCGCTGCGGCGATCACGGCGCAAGGTACGGGCAGCCGTTCGAAGAACCTGCCCCTGTGCGTGTCGACCGCGCCGGGCGCAATGTGCGACAAGCATCAAGTGACGATCGCATCGGCGGGGCTCACGAACACCGATCCGTCGTCGCCCGCGGACTACTTCACGACGATCATGAGCTGGGCCGACGACCGGGTAGCGGATCCCGCGGGCTAGAACACTCTCGTGGAGATGATGCCGGCGGCCTTCCTCGGGCACGGAAGCCCGATGAACGCGCTCGAACAGAACGGCTACACCGAGGCCTGGCGCAACTTCGGCGCCGACCTGGCCCGGCCCCGGGCGATTCTCGTCGTCTCCGCGCACTGGTACGTGAACCTCTCGGCCGTCACCGCCATGGCGCGGCCGAAGACGATCCACGACTTCTACGGGTTTCCGCCCGAGCTGTTCGCGGTCGAGTATCCCGCCCCCGGCGACCCGGACTTCGCCGCCGAGGTGGCCGATCTCGTCCACCCCACGTGGATCGGGCTCGATCACGACAGCTGGGGCATCGATCACGGCACCTGGTCGGTCCTCGTGCACGCGTTCCCCGCCGCCGACGTCCCGGTCGTGCAGCTCTCGATCAACGCCGAGCAACCCTTCGAGTACCACCTCGACCTGGGCACGAAGCTGGCGCCGCTGCGCGAACGCGGCGTGCTGATCGTCGGCAGCGGGAACGTCGTCCACAACTTGGGCGCCGTCGACTGGGGTCGCCCCGCCGGCGCCTTCGACTGGGCCCGGCGTTTCGACGAGGACGCACGCGCGCGCATGACGACGGCACCGGACACGATCGTCGGTGTGCGCGATCACCCCGACTTCGAGCGCGCGGTCCCCACGCCCGATCACTTCGTCCCGCTCCTGTACGTCGCCGGCCTCGCCGCCGGCGCCGGGGCTCGCGCCGAGGTACTGGTCGACGGTTACGCGTACGGCTCACTGTCGATGACGAGCTACACGGTCGGGCTCCCCGAAGTGGCGCCGGCTCCCACTGTCGCAACCTCGGCTCCGCTCCCCGACCCCATGCTCACGCCGCCGGACGACACCAATACCTGATCGCAACCAGATCGCGTCAGGAACCGGTCCCGATGCTCGTCTCGGTGATGTAGCCGTTCACGAAGCCTTGGACGTCGGTGGTGAAGCCCGTCGCGGTCGAGCCGCAGTTGGATGCACCGAAGGCGCCCGAGAACGACGTCGCGGCCGGAAGTACGAGCGTGCCCCGGATCGAGCCTGTCGCCCCACACGTCGGGATGTTGACGTTCACGACCGTCTCGTTCAACGGCGGACCCGCTCGGCCCAGAAGGAAACGGTCGACCCAGTTCGTCATTGCGACCGCCCCACTCGGGAAGTCGTCGGGCGTACCGACACCTTGGGACAGGGCGACCGTCGGGATGGACGCGCGCGCCGCCGTGCGGGCCGCCCCGACCGTGCCCGAGATCCCGATGACCGGCAGCGACAGGTTCTGTCCGTTGTTGATCCCGCTCACGACCAGGTCGGGATTCACCTTCAGCTTGTTGAGGGCGTACCGGACGGAGTCGGACGGGTATCCGTCGACCGCCCAGGCCGGGTGACCGCTGATCGTCGTCTTGAGCGTCGCGGTCAGCGGGTCGGGTGACGTCGTGCCGCCGGTGCCGCTCTTGTCGGTCGCCGGCGCGGACACGGTCACGTGCACGTTGGGGAGCGCCAGCAGCGCGTTGACCGCAGCATCGATGCCGGGCGCGTTGTACCCGTCGTCGTTGGACACCAGGATCTCCAACTTGTCGGGGTGCGTCGACGTGTAGCAGGCGTCGGTGAGCGAGTAGGTGCCACCGATCGCGCCGAGACACGGATGCGAGGCGGCGAAGACGTTCACCTCGTTCTGGAACGGCCGCAGGATCCACACCTTCAACTGCCAGATGCCACCACCGAGGCTCGTCCACACGTCGTTCGTGCCGGGGAAGCCGTCAGGTGGGGTCGCGCCCGAGCTCACGTTCCACTCGAGCGCCGCCACCTGCGCGCTGGAACCGATGCCGTCGTAGAGCAGCGTGTCGGGATGGCGGTAGTCGAACGTGCTCGGCGGCGCCGCGAACGTGAATGGCGCGCCGAGCCCGGCGACGTAGCCCGTCGTCGTCGCGCCGTCAGCGACGGCCTGGGACGCGTGATCGTGTGCGTATGCGGTGAGCGACGCGACGTCGAGCTGCGCAGAGAACACCTGACAGTCGGACGTACCGAGGGGCGTCCCCGGCGTCGGCGTGCACCAGAACGGCTCGTCGCTCGTCGTCGGCGACGCCACCCATCGGTTCGCCGCCCCCAACAACGTGCACCCGCTGGACGCGAACGCCAGCGCGACCACACCCGCGATCACGCGCAGATACCGCATATTCGTTCCCCCCGGATTCGAAAGAAGTGTGCCTGCGTTCGCTCAGATTTCCGCGGCGATCACGCCCAGCTGTCGACGAGCCCGGAGTCCTTCAGCGCACGCCAGTCCTCGCGGCCCGGTGCGTCGATGTCGGCCACGGCGGCCAGACCTTCCGCTTTCGACGTCAGCGCCGCCGGGGCGGGTGTGCACCCCTTCGGGACGAACGGCCCGAGCACCGGAACGGCGGCCGGGACCTTGACATTCGGCTTCCGGAAGTCGAGCACGTTGGCGAGGTTGCCCGGATCGGTCGCAGCGTGCGACGCATCCCGTTGCGTCAAAGGCGCGAGGCCCCAACGCCACTCGATCATCTTCAGCACCGAGGTGTGGTCGTAGAAGCCGTGGTTGACCGAGGCGCCGGGATCTCGACGCGTGAACGGTGACGCGACGATGCACGGGACCCGGAAGCCCGTCAGCACCTTGTTGTCCGCGTCGAGGTCCTGATCGATGCCTGTGTGCGGATCGACGCCCAGCGAGAGACCGGGCGTCACCCGGCGCGGGCGGACGTGCTCGTAGAAGCCACCCCATTCGTCGTAGTTGATGACCAGCACGGTCTTGTCCCAACCCGGGCCATTCGACACCGCGTGGAAGATCGACGACAAGAACGAGTCGCCGGCGCGGAGGTCGGACGCGGGGTGGTCGTCGTTGGCAGTGCCGGCCGCCTCACCGGCGAAGCCCGGATCCACCCACGACACGTTCGGCAACGTGCCCGCGGCCGCGTCGGTCATGAACTGCGAGACCTTTGTCGCGATCGGCAGGTACTTCGCACCCCACAGCGCGAGGATCGGAAGGTCGCTGTAGTAGTAACGGCCCGTCGGTCCGCCGGGGCGGTTCAGTCGGTCCCAGATCGTCGGCAGCGTCGACGCGTTCAACGTGTTCGACAGGCGGTCGGTCTGTCCGGCGTGCTGGAAGATCCGGTTCGGGAAGGTCGGGCCGAGGATCGAGCAGAAGTACCGGTCACACGTGACGTAATGCTTCGCCAGCGCCCCCATGAACGGACGGTCGGCGCGCTCGTAGTAGCTGATCGCGAACGGGTCGTTCTCGGTGTCGAGAAGGAACCCGTCCATCTTTCCCTTGTTGTATTGGATGCGACCGCCGTTGTACGAGTGGTCGGGGTCGGCGAACCCGCAACCGTCGAGCTGGGTCTGATGGAACGTCTTGTGCGACGTGCCGTCGGGCGTGTCGAACTCGAGCCCACCCTGTTGACCGTCGGCACCGGGCAGCCAACCCAGGATGTGGTCGAAGCTCCGGTTCTCCATCATCACCACGACCACGTGCTCGATACCCGAGAGGCGAGGGTCGGGCAACCCCGGGCTCGCAGCCCCGGCGAGCCCACGGAACGTGGAGCTCAAGCCGGAGGTCCCCAACTTGGTGCCGAGCAGAGCGGCTCCGCCGACCCCGAGCGCACCCTTGACGAAATCCCGTCGGTCCAGATCCATTCCGTTTCCCCCCTGTCACGGCGACCTTTCCGGCAGCTTGCCACAGCGGGGCGGCGTCCGCTCGGCCTGTCCGAATCGTGACCATCCGTTCGCCCCCAGTCCCCCAACCAGTCCTCGATCCGACGCGAGTTGGGGGGAGCGGAGGGCCCTCAGGTCTCGCCGGTTCAGAGTTGGTGACCATGGGGCCGAGGGTCCGCCGCCACGTCGGCGCGAATCCGCAGACCGCGACCAGGAACGTGTTGCGGTCGATCGCCGGCACGTCGACCTCGGACGTCGCCTGCACCGTGGCCGTTCGGGGAATGTCGTAGAGCTACGCCAGCTCGCCGAAACCCTCCCGCCCGGCGCGTCGCGATGTGGACTCCGTCTCGGATCACGGCGACCTCGCCCCGGGTGACCGCGCAAAAACGGTCTCCCGTCTCGCCCTGCACCACGATCTTGCGCCCACCGACGAGTGTCAGCGCAAGCGACCGCCGACGAGTGCTCCGACGCCGAACGCGGCGCTGAGCCAACTCGCTTCCGCGTCGTGGCCGCCGAGCACGTCGACGGCAATCACTACGCAGAGGAGGTCGAGGGCGCCCATCGCGAACGACGAGGCCGCGGTCGTTACCAGCACGGCGCGCACTCCGGCATCACGCCGGACGGCGGCGAACGTACCGAGACCGCGTCGACCCGTTCGTCTACGGCGCCCGCGCCCGTCGGGACGCGGAGCCCGAATGCGGCCGTCATCGCCAGACCGATCAGCACCGCGAACACAGCGAACGCGCGCCACGCGCCACGCGCCACGCGCCGACGAGCATGAAGCAGACCGCGGCGATCGCCGGCCCCGCAAGGGTCGCGATCCCCTCGATCCATCCCAGCACGGCATTTCCGGCCGCGAGTTGACGAGGGTCGTCGACCACCGCAGGCAGGAGCGCGGCGAGCATGGGTCGGGCCGTCGTGACCGCTACCGAAGCGATCACCGCCGACGCGTAGACCAGAGTGTGGCTCGGCGCGGAGCCGGCGAGCACGACGGCCAGCGCTGCGAACATCGCGGCCTGCACGACGAGCCCGAGCCGGAGGACGGTCTGTTCGCCGACCTTGCGCGCGATCGCGCCCACGGCGCCCGCGAAGAGTGCAGCGGGCGCCAACTGGGCGACGAGCACCGACGCGGCGGCGTCGATCCCGCCGAAGCGGTGCGCAACCGTCGTGACCGCGATCCACGACCCGAGCTCGGAGGTGGTGAAACCGGCCTGCACCACTGCAACGGGGCATGTTCGGCGTACGGACGACTTCGACGACCGTGCGCGTCGCGGAGGTCGTAGTCACGACGGCAGTCTCGCGGCTCACCGCGCGCCGGCCAAGGTGGTCAACGCCTGTTCGCCCGGTTGTACCACCACCCTCCGGACCTCCTTGCCGAGCGACCGAACGTCATGCGGTCGGCAGCACTCCCAGAGGGAACTGGATGCCGCATGAACCGGTGCATTGACCCGAGCACAGAACGAGTGTCGATTCAGAGCGCGAGCCCGGCGCGGCGACCGAAGAAGGTGCCGTCCCCCAGGCTGATACCGCTGACGTACCCACCGGCCGCCAGGCTCGCGCTCGCCCGCCCGACCGCGAACAATCCGGGCACGCGGGCATCGGTGGCAGTGACGACGCGTCCGTCGGCGTCAGTGTGCAGACCGCCCAGCGTGAACGTGGCGTAGATCGCGCCGCGCGTCACACGGAGGTCGATCGCGCCGAGCGGCGGCACCAGCGGCTGGACGAACGGCGGCAGCTTGCCGAACTCGGGATCTTCGCCCCGGGCGGCATGCTCGTTGTAATCGGCAACGGTCGCAGCGAGCGCAGCCTCGGGTACCCCGAGATCACGCGCAAGCTCCTCGACGGTTTCGGCCGCGTGCGAGAACCGCAGGCCGAGCAGATTGCGTTCGTAGATCGCCTCGTCGAGCACCATGAACACGTCGCCGCCGTGCTCCATGAGCGCTTTCCATCCGATGCGGCCCGTGTACGTGTCCTCGTTCACAAACCGCCGGCCCTGCCGATCGACGAGGATCGCGCGGCACAGTCGGTGCGGCGGACCGAGCGGGAGTGCGCACTCGAAGACGTCGAGCCGCAGCGGCGCGCCGCCCGCGCCGAGTCCGAGACGGATGCCCCGGCCGTCGTCGGCATCGGTGCCGATACGCCACGCGGGATCGGGACGCATCGCGTCGGGGCAGTACGCCCCGAGCATCGCTTCGTTGTAGGCGAACCCGCCGGTGGCGAGCACGACGCCGCGACGGGCCCGCACGTAGCGCATCTGGTTCTCGTGGCGGACCGCGACCCCGATCACTGCGCCGTCGGAGTCGGTGACGAGCCGGTCGGCGCGGGCATCGACCATGACACGGGTCGGCGTCGTCGCGACCGCGGCTGAGAGGCGCTGCATCAAGAAATTTCCGGCACTGTCGGGGAACTTCGGCTTGTGCCCGCGAGGGACGGGGCGAGCGATCTCACAGAACGGCCGGCTGTCCTCTCCGCCCGAGAAGACGAGACCGCTGTCGTCGGCCGACTCCCGATTCGGCTCGTCGCAGAACGCGGCGCGAAACGGAACGCCGTGATCCTCCAACCAGTGGAAGTGCGCGACCGACCCGTCGCAGTACAGCCGTAGCTTGGCCCGGTCGGGCCGGTCGGGCCGGTCGGGCCGGTCGGCGTTTCCATGTTCGGCGGTCGCGGCGACGAGGAATGCGTACATCGTGTCGGCGTCGTCGTCGAAGCCGCATTGCTGCTGTACCGGCGTTCCCCCGCCGAGATATATGAGGCCGCCCGACATCGCGCTCGTACCGCCGGGCGCGCCCTGCCGCTCGAGGGCCAGCACTTCGAGCCCCCGCTCCGCCGCCGCGATCGCCGCCGACGCGCCGGCACATCCGAGGCCGACGACGACCACGTCGGCTTCGTCGTCGAAGCGAGCAACGTTCCGTTCGGTGATCGGATCGAGGGGTCCGACCCCGTCGTCGGTCACGGGCTGCACTCGGTTTCCGCCGCGCTCATGTCCTCGTTCTACCGCACCCGGCGCGATCATTGAGTTGGTGGCCGACATCTACGACGTGATCGTGGTGGGGCACGGCGGGGCCGGCTCGGCAACGACGTGGTGGTTGGCGCGTTCGGGCTTCCGGGTGGTTGCGATCGACCGGTTCGAAGCACACCACACGCGCGGGTCGTCGCACGGGTCCGAGCGCATCTTCCGGCTTGCGTACGGCGATCCCGCATACGTGGCGCTCGCGCAGGAGTCACTGCCGATGTGGAACGATCTCGACGCGACCATCGGCGGCGCCCTCGTCCGCACCGTCGGCGGCGTCGACATGGGATTTGCCGCCGAGCTCGAGCAGATCGCGCTTGGGTGCGATGCGCGCGGAGTGCCGTACGAATGGCTCGATCCGGTCACGACGGCGCGCGAGTTTCCGGGCCTGCGAACAAACGGTCGTGCCCTCGTGCAACGCGATGCAGGCTGTGTCGACGCGCACGTGGCGCTGGATGCGTTCGAACGCTCGGAGACCGCGAACGGCGCTGTGGTCCGTCGTTCGGAAACCGTGACCGCCATCGTCGAACGCGACGGTCGTGTCGAGGTCACGACGGACCGCGACGTGTACTCGGCCGACACCGTCGTCGTCACGACGGGGGCGTGGGCACACGCGACGCTCGCCGGGCTCGTTCCCCTCCCGCCGATCACCGTGACCCAGGAGCAGGTTGGCTTCTTCCGGCCCCGACCCGGGTTCACCTTCCCGACGTTCATCGACCGCCGGGACGTCAGCTACTACGGCCTCCCGACTCCAACCGGACTGGTCAAGGTCGGCGAGCACCACACCGGCCCGATCGTTGACCCGGACCTACGCACGGGCGATCTCGACCCGACCACATGGGATCGCCTGCTCGAGTGGGTCCGGCGGAGCGTCCCCGGCGTCGACCCCGAACCGGTCGGTCACGACACGTGTCTCTACGCGTCGGCGCCCGACGAAGACTTCGTCGTCGATCGCGTCGGCCGCATCGTCGTCGGCGTGGGGCTCGGCGGCCACGGCTTCAAGTTCCTACCCGCGCTCGGACGCAGGCTCGCCGAGCTCGCGACGGGCACGCCGTGGACCGACAACCCCTTCACGTTGGAGCGCGCCCCGCGCGTCGCCGGCCCATCCGGCCACAAATGAAGCCGGTCGCCCGACGACGGGTCAGCGGCGGCGGTTTCCGGGCAGGAGGCTCGGGAGCTCCCAACCTTCGTCACCGGGATCCAGGGTGACGCCGGGTGGGACGATCGCGTCGATCGCGTCCAACAACTCGACGGGGAGCTCGACGTCGGGCGCCGAGAGCTGCGACTCGAGTTGCTCCATGGTGCGGGGCCCGATGATCGCCGCGGTCACCGCGGGATGGTTGAGCACGAAGGCGAGCGCCATGTCGACGACGGTCAGCCCGAACTTCTCGGCGAGGTCACCGAGCTGCTCGGCCGCTTCGCGCTTGGTCTGCTCCGCCGCCGACTCGGGCCGGCCCTGCGCGGCCCGGAGCTGATCTCGGTGCGACGGTTGCGGAGTGACTCCGGCCCGGAACTTGCCCGAGAGGAAGCCGCCATTGAGCGGGCTCCAGGGGATGACCCCCATGCCGTACTTCTCGGCAACGGGCAGCACGTCGCGCTCGATGCCCCGCGCCAGGATCGAATACGGCGGCTGCTCGCACCGGAACCGGTCGAGACCCCGGCGATCGGAGACCCACTGCGCCTCCACCATCTCGTGGGCCGGGAACGTCGACGAACCGCAGTACCGGATCTTTCCGGCCCGTACGAGATCGGTCAGCGCCGACAGCGTCTCTTCCACGTCACAGGTGGGGTCGGGCCGATGGATCTGGTACAGGTCGATGTAGTCAGTCCCGAGCCGACGCAAGCTGTTCTCGACCTCGGCGGTGATCCAGCGCCGGGAGTTGCCCTTGGCGTTGCGGTCCCTGCCCATCTGCCCGTGCGCCTTCGTGGCGAGCACCACGTCACGGCGCCGGCCGCCGGCGAGCGCCTTGCCGACGATTTTCTCCGACTCGCCCGCGGAGTAGACGTCGGCGGTGTCGATGAAATTGATCCCGGCGTCCAGGGCGCGGTGCATGATGCGCACCGAGTCGTCGTGATCGGGATTCCCCCAGGCGCCGAACATCATCGCGCCGAGGCAGAGCTCGCTGACCTCGACTCCGGTACGACCAAGGGTGCGGTACTTCATGCTGATCTCCTGACGAGGACGCGTCGACTGGGCGGATCCTAGGAGGCGGGGGCGTAGGTCCAATCGGGTTGCTTGCGCATCTGGTTGGCGTCGTAGGTGGCGACTCCGTCGCGTATGTCGACGATCTTGGGCACGGGCAGTGAGTCGAGCTCGGGGGTTCCTTCGAGCTCGGCGGTGAAGTCCTCGGGAAACGATCGCAACAGGCTCGAGATCACGCGTTGCTCCTCTTCGCCGAGAAAGCAGCGGTTCTGGTCGGTGATACCCAACAGTCGCGCCCCGATCGTCTCGATGTTGGCGATGTCGCCGTGCACTGCGACGAGTTGCTCGAGCTGGCGGGTGATCTCGCCGCATCCGAACTTGCACGCCCGGCACTGACCACACGACTCGACGTAGAGGAAGCGGGAGACCATCCGGGCGACCGACACCATGTTCCGGGTGTCGTCGTAGACGATGAACCCGGCCGAGCCGAGCCCGCCGCCCGCGGCGGCGAGACCCTCGTAGCTGACGGGAGCGTCGAGCCCGGCGGCGGCCAGCACCGGATTGGAGACGCCCGACAACACCGCTTTCACTCCCCGGCCGGCGCGGACGCCCCCGCCGACGCGCTCGATCACGTCCCGCAACGTGGTTCCCGGCTCGATCTCCGCGAACCCGGCGTGCGCGACATCGCCGACGACGGTACAGATCAGCGGTCCCGGGGTCTCCGCCGTCCCCAACGCCCGATACCACTTCGCGCCGCGCGCGAGGATCAACGGCACATTCGCGAGCGTCTCGACGTTCGACACGAGCGTCGGGTTCGAGCCGACGCGGGCCGCGTCGTCGACGTGGACCCCGCCGCCTGCCGACCAGCCTTCCTGGGGAGTCGTCGCGTACAAGCCGTGCACGTACGGAGGGAGCCACCGGGGCATCGGGTCGTTGCCCTCGATGACTTCCAACAGACCCTTTTCCTCGCCGAACAGGTACTCCTCGGGCCCACCGATGAGGCTGACCGGCGCGTCGCCCAGCAGGTTCGCGTCGGCCATCTCCCGCAGCGCCCGCTCGAGCGATTCGATCTCGGGCGCGAACGACGACTTCACTGCGATGAACGCCTCCCGCGCGCCGACGGTCGTCGCCGCGACCGCCAGGCCTTCCAACACCTGATACGGATTCGCCCGGAGCAGCGGCCGGTCCTTGAACGTGCCCGGCTCACCTTCCGCGCCGTTGGCCACCACGTAGCGATCGCCGAGCGCAGGTCCGCCGGCCGCGACCGATCGCCACTTGCGCGCGGCCGGGAATCCGGCGCCGCCGCGACCCCGCAGCCCCGCGTGCTCCAGCTCGTCGAGCACCCACGCCGCGCCGCGGTCGTGTACCCGGGCCAGTGCGTGGCCACCGCCGGCCGCGCGATACGCGTCGAGCGATCCGTACGGACTCGCCGGCAACAGCAGGTTCGCTTCCATCGGCCAGTGTTAGTCCACCGACCGCACCGAAGAAAGCGCGCGGAGCTGGTTCGACGGCGTCGGGGCCCGGCCGGTCAGCGGAACAACGCCTCGTCGAGGCGGCGGGTCACGGGCCACGCCCCCGTCGACGTGTTGGACATCACCGTGTGCGTGATCAAGGTGGCGGCATCGTGGACCGTTCGGAACGAGACGCCGGCGTCGTAGCCCGACAGCATCACGATGTCACGCGACTCGTGCAGCCAGAAGCCCAGGCCGTAGCGCATCGAGTCCGCGGGGACATCGCTTCGGGGCCGGATCATCTCGGCGACCCATTCGCCGGGGACGATCCCGCCCGCCAGGAACGCCGACCACATCGCGTGCACGTCGGCGACCGTGGAGTAGGCGCCGCCGTCGCCGCTGCCTCGCACCGGGAGGTGAAAGACGTTCGTCCGCGCGCCGTCCGCGGCCAGGTACCCGATCGCGGCCCGGCACCCGAGTTCGTCGGACCGCAGGAACGCGGTGTCCCGCATCCCGGCCGGTGCGCACACCCGCTGCAGCACGAGATCGTGAAACGCGATGCCGGTCACGCGCTCAGCCATCAGAGCGAGCACGACGTAACCGCTGTTGCAGTACGAGAACCGAGCGCCCGCGGCAAACTTGGCCGGGTGACCGTCGAGCGCGCGTAGGTAGTCGGTGGTGGTCACGAGCTCGTGCGCGGGAACCGTCAGGAGGTAGTCGTCGATATCGGCGATGGCGTCCTCGTCGAGGTAGTCGCCGATTCCCGACCGGTGTCCGAGGAGATGCTCAACGGTCACGTCGGCGCCGATGAGCGGAAGGTCGGCGCCCAGCACCGATCGCGCCGTCGTCTCGCACTCGAGCCGACCCTCCGCGATCAAAGCCACGATGGTGAGCGCGGTCAGTCCCTTCGTACCGCTGGCAGTTGCGAACTGCGAGTCGACCTGGTTCGCGACGTCGTAGGGCCGATTCGCGAGCCCGTAGGCGCGCGCGAACACCGTTTCTCGCTCCCGGTCGACGCGCACCACACCTGCGAATCCGGTCTCGATCGCGAACCGGTCGACGACGCCCGCCAGATCATCCATCCAATCGAAGATACGCCCGTCGTTGCGCCGAAGTGGCCGTTTTCTGCCCACGCGCGCCTTGACGGCGGGTGCATGATCGAAACGTCGGTAGCGACTCCGAAGAGGAGATGCTGTATGGAAGACGAAAGTCCGCCTCGCCGTCACCGGATCGGTTGACACCCGGCGACGCGCACGAACCCCCGACCAACGAAATGGCCCCGGCCATCGCAGTGACGGTTGCGAACGCACCCGAAGGTGCAATCGATCTCGAGTTGGCAGTGCCCCGGCCATTCGTGGCCGGGGCACCTTCTTGCGTGCCCATACGTCGCCCGCAGGCGCAATGATCCGAGCGTCGGCGCCGATTCGCATCTGCGACAACGGTGGCTGGACCGACACGTGGTTCGGCAGCCCGGGAAAGGTGCTGAACATCGCGGTGTCGCCTCGGATCGAGGTCGAGATCCGTGCGACCGACACCACCGACGCGGTGCTGCTCAACGTGACATCGTTCGGAGACCGCTACACCGTTGTTCCCGGCGCGGCGCGCGGCAACGGTCGCCACCGCTTGCTGGAAGCGGCGATCGACGCGCTCACGCCACCACCTGGGTGTGGGCTCGAGATCACGGTCAGCGCCGCGGTCCCACCCGGTTGCGGCACCGGCACGTCTGCTTCCGTCGCGGTCGCGCTGTTGGGCGCCCTCGCGGCCGCGCGTCCGGAGTCGATGACGCCTCGCGAGGTCGCGTACGCGGCGCATCGACTCGAGGTCGACGTGCTCGGTGTGCAGAGCGGCATCCAAGACCAGCTGAGCGCCGCGTACGGCGGGATCAATTTCCTCGAGATCGAGCCGTACCCGGAGGCGGCCGTGCACACGCTCCCTCCGTGGGACGACCTCGGCGCCCGGCTCTCGCTCGTCTATCTCGGTCGGGCCCACGACTCCCCTGCGGTGCACGACTGGGTCATCGACGACGCGCGCCGGCACGGCTCCGACGTGTTCTCGCACCTGCGCGCGGCGGCCGTCGCGGCGCGCGACGCCGTCGTGAGCCGCGATCTGACAGCATTCGGTCGAGCCACGATCGCGAACACCGACGCGCAGCGCGCGTTGCATCCCGCGCTCGTCGGTACCGATGCAACCGCGGCGATCGAACTGGCGTCCGCGCTCGGCGCGATCGGCTGGAAGGTCAACGGCGCCGGCGGCGAGGGCGGGTCGGTCACGATCGTGAGTGCCTCGCCCCACGCCCGGGCCGAGTTCGAGGGGAGCGTCGGCGCGCTCGATCCGGCGTACCGGGTCATCCCGATCGAGATGAGCCCGATCGGGCTGCGGGTTGAAGGATCGTTGTCACCGGTCGCGCCCTCGTGAGCGTTCGCGCGACGCTGTATCCATGACCGTCCCGTTGCACCCGGACATTGCACCGCTCGAGTTTCTGCTCGGCACCTGGACGGGACGCGGGCGCGGCGGGTACCCGACCATCGAGAGCTTCGGCTACGACGAGACGCTCAGCTTCACGCACATCGGCAAGCCGTTCATCGTTTACACGCAACGCACCCGTCACGCCGACGACGGGCGTCCACTCCACGCCGAGACCGGATACTGGCGGCTCCCCCGCCCGGGCCGGGTCGAGCTGGTGCTCGCGCACCCGAACGGCATCGTGGAGATCAGCGAGGGCACGATCGACGGCGGCGCGATCCGGCTTCGATCGACCGTCGTCCGCGCTACGAGCTCGGCCAAGGATGTGACCGGGTTGGAACGCGACTTCACGTTCGTCGGAGCCGCCGTCCGCTACCAGCTCCGCATGGCCGCGGTCGGCCACCCGATGACCGACCATCTCGCGGCCGAGCTCGTCCGCGAGTCGTAGCGGGCGGTCAGGTCCGGCCGGAGACGTCGAACACGGTCGCGAGGCAACGCGCGTGCCGATGCCACTCGTCGGGCGCGCCTACGGGCATTGGGGCGCGCACGCTGAGCGCCTCAACCAGGTCGACGGCAGGTCCGGAGAGACACGGGAGCCCGACCGGCGGGACGTCGCGGACGTGCACCGCATCGGAGATCGTCAGCGTGAAGCTGACGTCCGGATCCCCGGCGACAACACCGAGGTCGCCCACGAACGCGTCGGACGCGCCGAGCGCAAGGACTGGTCCGACCGCGGCCGCGTACCGCAGCGATGCCGCGACCTCGTCGGGTTCTTCGGTCGGCGCGACACCGAGCGGGATCATCACGTCGCGTTCGTGTACCCACGCGTCCCACAGCGCGTGCGCAGCCAGCATCCGGATCGAGACGTGACCAGCAGGCGACTCCGCGAGGGTCGACCATCCGTCGTCGTCGAGCACCGCGAGCGCGCCCAGGAACCCGTCGTTCGAGGCGACGAACTGTCCCAACACCTCGTGCGGGGTCAGCCCCCGCATCGGCTCGATGATCAGCGGCGGGTGCGCCGCGGGATCGAACCGCTCGAGGATCCGCGTCGGCGCGCCGGCGAGACCCGCCGCCACCGAAGCTTCCCAGAACCCGTTGACCCCGACGAGATGCGCGACGACATCCTGGATCGTCCAGCCGTCACAGCGGCTCGCCGATGCCCACGCGTCGGCGTCGAGGCCGGCGAGGTTTTCCTCCAGGCGCCGGCGTTGGCGCGTGACGACCGTGCGCTGGTCGTCCGGGCGTCCGTCGACCGCCAAGAATTCCGAGGTCCCGTAGCGTGGCGCCAACTTCATGGCGCGAAAGCTACGCCGGTTCGGCGCCGGCCGTCACCCGACCGGCGAGATCAGCATCGGGAAGTGCTCGATCGAGCGGATTCCCGACGTGTACGCGAGCGTGTGCCCGGGGACCACCGAGTACTCGGGGATTCGCCGGTGCCACTCGCGGAGCGCGATGCGCAACTCCTGACGGGCCAGGTGCGAACCGAGGCATCGATGAATGCCACCGCCGAACGCGAGGTGCCGGTTCGTCTCCCGATCGAATCGGATGTCCTCGGCGTCGGCGAACTCGGACTCGTCGGTGTTCGCGGAGCCCAACATCACCATCACCTGGTCACCCTGGCTGATCGGGCAGCCGCCGAGATTCGTGTCGGTCAGCGCGACGCGAGCCACGCCCATGACCGGGGTCTCCCATCGCAACAGCTCCTCGACCGCAGCCGGGATCAGCGTCGGATCGGCAACGAGCGCGTCGCGCTGCTCCGGGTGCTGCGCCAGGAATGAGAACATGCAGTCGAGCGTTGCCGTCACGGTGTCGAGCCCCGCGATGAGGAACAAGAAACAGATGTCGAGGATCTCGGTGCGCTGCAACTTCTGCCCGTCGACTTCGGCGTCGAGGAACTGACTCAGGATGTCGTCGCGTCGTTCGAGCTCGCGCTCGTCGAGGATGCCGTCGAAGTACTCGTAGATCGAGTCGGCGGTCGCGCGCTGCAGCGCGTGCATCTCGTCGCTGCCGTAGGCGGTACCGGTCACTGCATCCGGACGGATGATGCCGTCCTTCATCGCGAGGAAGCGCGGGAGCTCGTCCAGGGGAAGGCCGAGCAACGTCAGGAAGACCTGCGACGGGAACGGGACCGAGAAGTCCTTGGCGAAGTCGATCTCGCCGCGATCGATGAAGCGGTCGATGAGATCGTTCACGAGCTCCGTCACCGGCGCCTCAATGAGGGCCATCTTCCGGGGCGCGAAGATCGGGTCGAGGATCTTGCGATACTTGTTGTGGTCAGGCGGATCGATCTGCAACGGGATCAACGGCCGGATGTTCTTCAGGTCGACGGCTGACATGTTCGAGGAGAACGTTCCCGGGTCGCGGAAGGCCTCGTCGATCTCCTTGCGGCGGGTGAGCACCACGCCGACGCCGTCGACGGGCATCACCGGCATCGACTCGCGCAGCGCCTTGAACATCGGCTGCGGATTCGCGGACGTCTCCGCATCCATCCCGGCGAAGGGGCTCTCACTCTCGGCACTCTCGGCACTTTCGGCGATCTCGGGGCTCTCCACGGCGCGAATGTTACCGACGCGCCGCGTGACAACGATTCCCCGGGCGAGCACAATGCCGGTGACCGACGATTGGACCATGCGAATGCAACCTGTCGACGCGGGCACGATCGCCGAACTGTGGCGCTATCCGGTCAAATCCATGCAAGGCGAGCGGGTCGACACCGTCGCCGTCGGCGAGGGCGGACTCGCGGGCGACCGTGCCTACGCCGTCGTCGACCGCGCGACGGGCAAGGTCGGCAGCGCCAAGCATCCTCGACTCTGGGGTGCGCTCCTCGAATGTCGTGCTCGATACGTCGTGACGCCGTCCGCGGCCGAGCCGATCCCGCCCGTCGCGATCACCCTCCCGAACGGCACCGACACGTCGAGTGATGATCCGGCGGTCGACGAACGCCTCTCGGCCGTCTTCGGCCGACCGGTGCAGCTGACGACCGTCGCGCCCGAGGGCAACGGCTACCTCGCGGTCTGGCCCGAGATCGACGGCGTGGTGCCCGACGACTTCCGGGCCGGCAATGCCGTCGGGCAACCCGAAGCAGAGGGCACGCTCACCGAGCTGACGCTCGCGCTGGCTTCGCCCCCCGGCACCTTCTTCGACGTCGCCGCACTGCACGTCGTCACGACCTCGACGCTGCAGCACCTCGGCGCAGCGGCGCCCGGAAGCCGGTTCGCGGTCGAGCGCTATCGCCCCAACATCGTCATCGACTCGACCGGTGCGCCGTTCGCCGAGAACGGCTGGAGCGGAACGACCGTGAGCTTCGGTACCGGTCTCATCGCGTCGGTGCTCCTGCCCACGATGCGGTGCATCATGACGACGCTGGCCCAGGGCGACCTGCCCCGCGACAACGAGATACTGCGCACCCTCACCCGCCAGAATCGCATCGAAATCCCCGGGCTCGGGACGTGGTCGTGTGTCGGCGCCTACGCCGCCGTCACCGAGCCCGGATCGGTGCGCCTCGGCGACCGGGTCGTCATCGACGACCAAGCTGCGTAAGGCTTCCGATCCGGCGCGCGGCATCGACGGCCCGTCGGTACGCGATGACGACGAAGGCGGTCAGGAGCGCGCCCAGTGCCGGCGTGCTCACCGCACGCATGATCACGGAGTTGCGTCGCGCCGCCAGTTTCGGGCGCGGATCGCGTCTTGCGGTCTCGATCGGCGGTCGGCCGCCTGTGTAACGCAACGACGACGACAACCTGTGTTCCCGCCTGCGTTCCCGGAGGGGATCGAGCCGCGCGCGCCCCCAGGCCCGAGGCGTTCGCCATACTGTCGGCGATGGTCGAAACCGCGGACGAAGCCGTTCGGCACACGATCGCGTGGTTCGACGTGAACAGCGGCTGGGCGCCTCCCGACCACGACATCCTCGTCGAGTGGGTCGCCGACGGTGTGTGCCGTTGTCCCGACGACTGCATCGTCGCACCCGACGCGTGGTGTGAGCACGGACTCGCGTCCTGGTGGCTCATCAGCCGCGCGCTCGAAGCGATCGACGAACAGGCGCGTGAGCGCCGGTGGACGTAGTGCCGACGGAGGTAATGCCGAGGGAGGGAATGCCGCGCCTCGACCCCGATGCGCGAGCGACGCTCCGGGCCCGGCGGGCTCTCTTCGCGATCGCGACCATCGCGACCGTCTTCTTCTTCGTCGTGTACGCGTTCGCCGTCCGTTCGCGCTGGGGGCAACGCCTCGACGCGACCGCGCTCAAAGGTCGCCAGGTCTTGTCGGCGCACGACCTCCACGTGGCGACTCGTCTGCACACGTCGCTCGACATTGCGTCGCTGACGCTCCTCGGCGGCTCGATCATCCTCGTCGCACTCGTGCGGGGCCGGCCCCGCCTCGCATTCGGCGCCGCTACGATCATCGTCGGCTCGGTCGCGACGAGCGAGTTCCTGAAGCACACCTTCGAGCGTCCCGATCTCGGTGTTGTCGACGCGCTGAATCGCATCCCGTCGTTCCCGAGTGGGCACACGACCGTCGCGATGGCGCTCAGCGTCAGCGCGATCTTCGTCACCCCGCGCCGATGGCGAGCGCCCGTCGCAATACTGGGCGTGCTGTTCGCCTCCGCGATTGCCGGCTCCCTCGTTGCGACCGCGAGCCATCGACCCAGCGACACCATCGGAGGCGCATTCGTCGTGACCGCATGGTCGGCGATCGTCGCCGCGCTCCTCCTCCGCTCCGATCCGGACGGAACTCCCGAGCACCCACCCTTCCTGTCGTTGAGCCCATGGATGGCACTCGGAGGGGTCGCGCTTCTCGGCGGATCCTTTGCGGTCGCGGCGATCAGCATTGCCGCGGCCCACTACGGCCACCTCCACACCGTGCATCTCGGCCGCGCGTTCGTTGCCGCCGGCGCCGCCATCACCGGCACGATCCTCGTCTGCACCGCCGCGCTTCTCATCGCGATGCAGACCTCCGACCTCGACCCATCCCGCCGCGCGGGCGTTCCCCGTCGCTGACCAACCAACACCGGGCGCGCCTCGAGGCCGGGCGGGAAGTGCCCGTGCTCACGGCGGTGGTCGGTTGCGGGGATGCCGGGGATCCTCGGGTGGGACGAAGGCTCGGCGGCCTCTCCCGTCGACGAGCAGCCAGCCGTGGTTGGTCTTGAGCTCGTGGTCGTGGGGGCAGAGCGGATCGAGCTCGCCGAGCTTCGTGTGACGGGTCTCGGCCCAGGGATCGCGATGGTCGATCTTGACGAACATGCTCGAACAGGCTTCGTTCGCACACTTCGGCTTCGACCACAACAACGCGATCCGCTGCGCCGCGGTCGCCCCTCGGCCCAGATGCGTCACATGCATCACGTCGACACCCTTAGTGATTACCAACTTCAGCACCGACTCACCGAGCAGACTTCGGGCCACGCGCACCGGCACCGGTCCGAAGCCCGGCAACTCGCACGACTCCTCACCGACGACCTGCCCGCGCACCAACGCTTCGACATCCACGTGCAACAGCGCGGTGTACCGCGCCTTCGGTGACCGCTTCTTCTCGTCCGGGCTCTCTTTGCGCTCCACGAGGCTCATCAGCGCGTCGAACGCATACGCCTCCCGCGACTCGCGCCGACCTTCAGCCCGAGCCTGCTCGAACATCGCGTCGATGATCGGCGCCAACCCCGCCTCGAACCGCGCCCCCGCGTCGGCAGTACCGCGCGCACTGATCCGCCACGCACCCTCCGCATCGCCGCAGGTCCGCAGGTTCCGGTTCTTGCGAATGCGCTCGTGGGTCGCGTCCGGATCCGGATCCGACTTCGCCCGCGTCCGCAAGCACTCGTCTCGCAGCTCCCGCACACTCGTCGTCGCCGCCAGATCGAGAAACCGGCCGATCGCCGCCGGATCGGCCGGCACGGCCGACGCGATCGCCTCCGCCTGCGCCGCTGACACCGTCCCCTTCCGCATCGCGTCCGCCAACGCCGGCGACTCCCGCACATCCTTCGACGTCCCCAACGCCCGCCGCGCCACCCCCGGCGCCGTCCCACCCAACGTCGCAAGATGATCCGCCGCCGAACGCGCCCCCGCACGCTTCCAATCGGCCGACGCCTCGACCCGCGGCCGCCAGCGACGTCTTCGCGTTCGCCCCCAACCGCTCGACAGCATCGTACGCACACCACAAATCCGTGACATCACGCAACACGACCGCGTCCGGATCCAACCGATCCACCAACGACGCGAGCGCGTGCTCGACGATACGAACCGCCGTCACCCCACCCGAAACTCGCTCGTCAAGCGCCATCGCCATGCACGCATCATGACAAGAGGGTGTGACAACTACGTCAGGAACCGGCGAGACCGGAGCGCACCGCGAACGCGGCGATCTCGGCCCGGCTCGTCCGCGCCGAGCGCTTCGAGGAGCAGTTCGAACGGCCGACCGAACGACACCGGATCGGCGTGGCCGGCGAACACTGCCAGGTTCGCGGCGAGGCGCTCGATCAATTCTCGCACGAGCCGGTTCAGCCCCGGGCCGCGATGTACTTGGCGTAGCCGTCGGCGATGGCGCGCAACTCCGGATCGGCTTTGAACATCGGCTCGAACTTCTCCTGCGCCTTGGCCCGCTTGGCCGGGAAGTACTCGGTCGGCCAGTAGCCCTCGTGCGGCCGGTAGCTCTTGAGCACGTTGCGGGCCACCGTCGCCTTGTGCACCTCGTCGACACCGTCGGCGATGCCCATCGTCGGCGCGCCCGCGTACATGGCCTGCAGCGGGGTGAGGTTCGTGGTGCCGAGCGAACCGAGAATGTGCAGGGCGTTGAACGAGACCTCGCGCAACACCTTCGCCATCGTGTACTTGACCGCGGCGATGTCGGTCCGGGTCTCCTGCGTGCTCGTGTTGTCGATCTTCCAAGCCGTTTCGAGGACGAACAGGCGCAGCATTCGGATGGACGCGTACGAGTCTGCGATCTTCTCCTGCACCATCTGGTGCTCGCCTATGATCTTGCCGTGCGACTCACGACTGAGCGCGCGTTCGCACATCATGTCGAATGCGAGCTTGCACTGCGCGATCGTGCGCATCGCGTGATGGATGCGACCGCCACCCAGGCGGCGCTGGGCGAGCACCTTGGCACCGTCCTCGGGGCCGAGCAGATGGTCGGCCGGCACGCGAACGTCGCGGTAGATGATGTGATTGTGGTTGCGCGGCTCGGGCTGGATCTCCACGCCGGGCGTCTGGCGGGGCACGACGAACATGCCGTTCGTGCACATGACGAAGAGGATGTCGGCGACGCGGCCGGCGCTTGTGAACCACTTCTCCCCGTTGATGACCCACTCGTCGCCGTCGCGCTCCGCGTACGTGCGGAATAGGTTCGGGTCCGAGCCACCCTGCGGCTCGGTCATCGAATACGCCGACCACATCTCCTGGTTGAGCATCGGGACGAGCCAGCGCGCCTTTTGGTCCTCGGTGCCGTACGCGGCCAACATCTCCATGTTCCCGGTGTCGGGCGCGGCCGCGCCGAACATCTGCGGCGCCGACGGGTAGCGCCCCAGGATCTCGTTCAAGAGCCCGAGTTTCAGCTGTCCGTAGCCGGGACCGCCGAGGTCCTCGTCGAGAAAGATGGCCCACAGCCCCTGGGCCCGGATCTGATCCTGCAGACCCTTGACCAGCACCCGCAGCTTTGGGTCGCGTGACCGGATCGCGTAGGGGAACACGTACTCGAGTGGCTCCACCTCTTCCCGGCAGAACTGCTCGACCCAGTCGAGCTTGGCCTGGAACTCGGGCTCGGTAGAGAAATCCCAACTCATCAGATGACCCCCGGTGTCGAAACGGCCACCAGTCTGCCTGGTGGAGACGGGACCGCGCCGGTGCCGGCCCGCGACCTGGGAATCGGGCCGACCGCGGCGTGGAAAGATGGCGCAAGGCGCAAGACGAAGCGAAGCCGGAGGTTCGGAGTGATCGCAGAGGTCATCGTCGAGGTCCCGAAAGGCGAACGGAACAAGTACGAGGTCGACCACGCGACCGGGCACGTCCACCTCGATCGCACCCTGTTCACGTCGATGCACTACCCCGCCGACTACGGATTCGTCGACAACACCCTCGGCGAGGACGGCGATCCGCTGGACGTCCTGGTCATGCTCGACGCGCCGACATTTCCCGGGTGCCGGATCTCCGTGCGACCGGTCGCGGTGTTCGAGATGACCGATGAACACGGACCCGATGCCAAACTGCTCGTCGTACCTGCGACCGATCCCCGCTGGGATCGGGTGCAGGACCTGCCCGACGTCGACCCGTTCCTGCTCGCCGAGATCAGCCACTTCTTCGAGGTGTACAAGCTCCTCGAGCCGGGCAAGGGCACGGTCATCGAGGGCTGGCGCGACCGTGCCACCGCGGAGAAAGAACTCGGCGACGCGTACACGCGCGCCGCGACACACACCTAGCCGCACTTCCCCATGACACTGTCCCGACCGGGAGCCGACGAGGTGCACGTGTGGCGATTGCGTCTCCGCCCCGATTCGGCCGCGGAACGCCAGGCGTGGAACGTGCTCGACGCGGACGAACGCGCGGCCGCGCAACGACTGCAGCGCGACTCCGACCGCGAGGTACAGGTGCGCGGCCGGGCGTTCGTGCGAAGCGCGCTCGGCGATTACCTCGACATCCCGGCTCGGGAGGTGACCATCGTCGCGGGCGAGCACGGGAAGCCCGTCGTCGGCGACATTGTCACCACGGGCGGGTTGTCCTTCAGCCTCTCCCACTCCGGAGACTGGGCGCTGATGGCAGTAGCCACGAACCGTGAGGTGGGTGTCGACATCGAGCGCATCGACGACGCTCTGTTCTGGCGCGACATCGCCGAACGGTTCTTCGCGCCGGTTGAAGTGCACGCGATCGAACAACTTGCGGACGGCGCGCGGAGGCCCGCGTTCTTCGATTGCTGGGTGCGCAAGGAGGCGTACCTCAAAGGACTCGGAACCGGCTTCCAGCGGACGACGACGAACTTTTCGGTCCCGGTCGACGGCGCCGGCGGCGCGGTCGTCGACGGCGGCTCCACCTCATCCGGCGAAGCGGAAGCGTGGTACGTCCACCGACTCGATGTCGAGGCGGGGTACGCGGCCGCGCTCGCGGTGCGCGGCGGCGCCACTGTGACGATGCGGTCGTGGTCCGAGGAGCCGCCCGGAGCTGCAGCCGCGCCGAGAGCTACGGGTGCAACTCCTCGTCACGACTGACCCCGTCGAGGGCGTCGGCCAACGCCCGAGCCAACGACTGCACGTGTGGTTCGCTCATGATGGTCTCGTGCGAGACGCCGGGCCCGTCGATCACGTAGCTCCGCGCGGATTCGGCATCGCGGTCGACGATTCGCACCGCACTCTCCGGAGCCGTCGGTGAACCGGCACGGAACAACGTGATCGGGCACGTCGTAACCGGCGAGACGTATTCCGACAACGCCTGGCTCAGCGATCGCCACACCGGCGACGCCTGCAGCACGTGCACCCGCTCGACGTCGTCCCACCGCTCCGGGAGCGGTCGACCGGTACGGGTATGGAACCAGTGCTCGACGAGCCAGGGCGCGCGTCGCACCTTCGTGCGCGCGTTCGCCGAGCGGCGCCGCGCGTAGGCGACGAACGATTCTCCGCGCCGGAGCAGCCGCCCGATCTGGTGCAACTCGCGTCGCGCCCGGGAGGCCGGGATCGCGCTCGTCGGTTCTGCATCGAGCAGAGCCAGCAGATCGACGCGATGCCCGAGCTCTTCGAGCTGGTGCGCGATCTCCACGACCACGATGCCGCCGTACGAGAAACCGGCCATCAGGTACGGCCCCCCGGGTTGCATCCGCAGCAGGTCGGCGACGTAGCGCTCCGCGAGTTCCGGGATACGGGGCCGGCGCACCGGGTCGATCAGCGACTTCGTCGGCCGAAAGCCGAAGACCGGGCGTTCCGCGTCGAGCCACCGGACGAGCTGCAGATAGCGGAACAGGTCGCCGTTGACCCCGTGCGCCAGGAACAGCGGTCGCTTCGTCCCGCCGGTCCGCAGCGACACGACCGTTGTGTCCTCGCCGGCGTCGTCTGAGTCGAGCGCGGCTGCGACGGCACGGATGGTCGGCGCATCGAAGAACAACGACAAGGGGATCGTCTTGCCGGTGCGCCGCGTCGTCCGGGCGGTGAGCGCGGCGGCCAGCAAGGAGTGACCCCCGGCCGAGAAGAAATTGTCGTCGATGCCGACGCGTTCGACCCCAAGTATCTCCGCCCACAGCGCCGCGAGCACCGCTTCGGTCGGAGTTCCCGGGTCAACGTAGGGCGTGTCGGGCTCGGCGGGAGCGTCGAGCGCGGCCAACGCGTTGCGATCGACCTTCCCGTTGGTCGTGAGGGGCAGCGAACCGATGACGACGAAGGCGTCGGGCACGAGATGGGCCGGGAGCCGATCACGCAGCCGGTCCCGAAGCTCGGATGGCGTCGGCACCGCCGGGGCACGCGCGACGACGTACGCGACAAGGCGGTGATCGCCGCGCTCGTCAGTGCGCGCCAGCACGGCCGCGATCGCGACCGAGGGCAACGCGGTGAGCGCCGCTTCGACTTCGCCCGGCTCCACCCGGAAGCCGCGAATCTTGATCTGGTCGTCGAACCGACCGAGGAACTCGATCTCGCCGTCCGCCCGATAGTGCGCGAGGTCACCGGTGCGGTACAGACGCGCGCCCGGATCGTCACAGAACGGGTCGACGACGAAGCGTCGGGCAGTGAGGTCGGGCCGGTCGAGGTAGCCCCGGGCCACTCGGCTGCCGCCGATGCAGAGCTCGCCGGCGACGCCTATGGGAACCGGTTGTTGCACGGGATCGAGGACGTACGCGCGCGTGTTGCCGATCGGCCGCCCGATCGGCACCCGGTCTGCGTCGGGTGCGAGCGACCCGATTTCGTGACACACGGCGAAGGTGGTCGTCTCGGTAGGGCCGTACCCGTTCACGAGCCGCAGACCGGGCAGCAGCTCGAGCGCCCGGGCAACGTGGTCGACCGACAGTGCCTCACCGCCGACGACGAGCTGGCGAACGGTGCGCAGCATTCGCCAATCCTCGTCGACGACGAGGTTGAACACCGCCGCCGTCAGCCAGGCCGTGTCGACTCCCGAGGCCAACACTTCGGCCAGACCGGCCAGTTCGAAGGGGCGGTGCGGGGCGATGACGCAGCGGCGCCCGTGTAACAACGCGCCCCAGATCTCGAATGTCGAAGCATCGAACGCGAGCGGCGCCATGTGCAGCATCGAGTCGACGTCGTCGAAGTCGACGTAGTCGACACCGAACACGAGCGCGACGACCGACCGGTGCTCGATCATCACACCTTTGGGTTCGCCGGTGGACCCCGACGTGTAGACAACGAGGGCAAGATTGTGCGGCGCCACTCCCGGCCGAGAATCGTCGGGTCGCTCTCCCCACGGTTCGTCGACAACATCGATGCCGACCATGTCGATCCAGAGCGGCGCGACCCGATCCTGCAGCGCGACCCGGGTCACTACGACTTCGACCCCACTGTCTTCGACCATGAAGGCCAGCCGTTCGGGCGGGTAGTCGGGATCGAGCGCGACGTACGCGCCCCCCGCCTTCAGCGTCGCTAACAGCGCCACGATCGCGTCGATCGAGCGATGCAGACATATGCCGACGCGCGATTCCGGCCCTATCCCCCGCCGCCGAAGCCGGCGCGCGAGTAGGTCGGCGCGGGCGTCGAGCTCGGCGTAGGTCAGCGTCGCTTCGCCTTCGCTCAGCGCGATCGCATCCGGGTGCGCGGCGGCCCGCGTTTCGAAAAGCTCGTGCACACAGCAATCGGGGAAGTCGGTCGTCGTCCGGTTCCAGTCGACGACGATCCGGTTCCGCTCCGCGTCGTCGAGCAGATCGAGCTCGGCGACGGGGACGTCGGGCTCGGCGACGGCCGCTTCGAGCAGGTTGCGGAAGTGACGCGCGATCCGTCGGGCCGTTGGCTCGTCGTAGAGGTCGAGGGCGTATTCGAGCGTGCCGACGATCGTGTCGCGACCTTCCGTCAACGTCAGCGTGAGATCGAACATCGCGGTGTCGTGAGCGACGGCGAACGGCTCGGTGTCGATGCCGTCGAACACAAGGTCGTGCGCGGGCGTGTTCTGGAACACGAACATGTGCTGGAACAACGGCATTTGCCCGGGTGTCCGCTCGGGCTGGAGCGCCTTGACGAGGAGCTCGAACGGCAGGTCCTGGTGCCGGTACGCGCCGAGTGCGACCTCGCGCACGCGCGCGATTACATCAACGTACGACGGAGTGCCGGACACGTCGGTGCGCAACACCAACGTGTTCGCGAAGAATCCGATGAGACCCTCGGTCTCCAGCCGAGGCCGGTTGGCGATCGCAGTGCCGACCGCGATGTCGTCGCCGGCGCTGTAACGAGAGAGCAGCGACTGGAATCCGGCGAGCAACGTCATGAACATCGTCGCTCGCGCGGTTCGGGTCAGGCGCCGCAGGGCTTCGGTCAAGGCCGCGGGGATCTCGAGCTCGACGATGCCGCCCCGACCCGACCGGTGGAGCGGACGGGGGCGATCTCCTGCCACCTCCGGCGACGGGGGCAGATCGCAGAGTTGCTGCAGCCAATAGTCGAGGTGCCCACGACGGACCGCGCCCTGCATCATCTCTCGTTGCCAGACCGCGACGTCGGCGTACTGGATCGGCAACGGGACCAGCGGTGAAGCATCGCCGCGGGTGAAGGCGGTATAGAGCTGCCCGAGCTCAGCGAGCAACACCGCCTCGGACCAAGCGTCGGTCACGATGTGGTGCATCGTCAGGACGAGGACGTGGTCGTCGCGCGCTATGCGCAAGAGCACACCCCGGAACAAAGGCCCCACTGCGAGATCGAATGGGCGCCGGAGCTCGGCATCGGCCGCAGCGATCACCGCCGGCCCGGTCCCACCGGGATCGGTCAGGTCAATCGGGGCCAGCGGAAACGCGAACACGGTCCCGATCCGCTGCACCGGTTCTCCGTCGACAACCGGAAAGGTCGTCCGCAACGACTCGTGGCGGACGAGTAACTCGTCGAGCGCGCGTTGTAGCGCGTCGACCCGCAGCGGACCCCGCAGGCGGCGAGCGACGACGACGTTGTAGCTCCAGGGCGCGGGCTCGAGCTGATCGAGCAACCACAGTCGTTGCTGGGCGAACGAGAGCGGTGCGTCGCCACCGGGAGATCGGGGAGAAATGACGTTGCGGGTCGGTTTCACGGCGCTCAGAACTCGATACGCAGCGACTCGAGACCGCGGAACGCTCCCACGTTCTTCCGCCACCGCACCGCGTCGGTCGTGAGGCGCGCGGTTCCCATGCGTTGGAGAAGAGCCGAGAACGCGAGCTCGCCCTGGATGCGGGCGAGCGGCGCCCCGAAACAGTGATGGGTCGCCCAACCGAACGCGAGATGCCGATTGTCGATCCGGCGGATGTCGAGCGCGTCCGGATCGGTGAACCGCTGCGGATCACGGTTCGCGGCGGCGAGCACCGCGATGACGGCCTGCCGCTTCCCGATCTCCCGACCTCCGAGCTCACCGTCGTCGGGAGCGACGCGGGCGGTGTGTTGTATCGGGCTCTCGAAACGCAGGAGCTCTTCCACCGCGGCGGGGATGCGCGTGGGCTCGGCCCGGAGCATGTCCCACTGCTCCGGATGTTGGAGCAGCGCGAGCATGCCGTTACCGATGAGGTTGGTCGTCGTCTCGAGCCCACCCACCAGGGTGATGATCGCGCTCGCTACCACCTCCTCCTCGCTCAGGTGGTCACCGTCGACGTCGGCCGTCACGAGCGCGTGGAGGAGCCCTTGGGAGTGGTGTCGAGAGTCGTTGATCGCGCTCCGGAAGTACGCGGTCATCTCGTCGACCGTGCGCCCCAGCCGCACGGCGCGCCCCGGCTTGTTTTGGAAAATACCCCCGCACTCGGCCAAAGCACGTTGCCAACCCGGCAAACG
>JBBSFB010000013.1:0-81003 GCA_038239145.1 Acidimicrobiia bacterium | reverse complement strand
CTTCATGCTGTTGCATTCGCAATTCGAAGCGTCGCAACTCCGTGACGCCATCGAGCACGCGGAGGCATTGTTGCCCGAGAGCGCGTGGCCGGTGTGGACGGGCGGGAACCACGACAACCACCGGTTCCCGACGCGCTGGTGCCGGAACGACCCCACGCGCACCCGGGCGGCGCTGGTCATGCTCCTCGGATTACGGGGCACTCCGTTCCTCTACTACGGCGACGAGATCGGGATGATCGACACTGACGTCCCCATCGATCGCATCCTCGACCCCGTCGGCGTTTTCCACGGTTCCCGCATGGGCCGCGACGACGAGCGCACGCCGATGCAGTGGGCGCCGCGGCCGGGCGCAGGCTTCTCCGATCCGGGCGTCGAGCCCTGGCTCCCGTACGGCGACTTCGCCGCGTACAACGTGAAGGACCAGCGCCGCGATCCCGACTCCGCGCTCTCGCTCACGCGGGATCTGATCGGCCTGCGGGACGCGCTCCCCGAACTGCGCGCCGGCGGCTATCGCACCTTGCCGGGACCGAACGACGACGTCTGGGCGTGGATGCGCGGCGAGCGCACCGTCGTCGCGTGCAATCTGTCGGAGGCAGCCGTCGAGGTCGCCGGCGTGGGTCCGGGCACCATCCGGCTGTCGACCATCCGGGCCCGGGCCGACGAACGCGTCGACGGCGGCTTGCATCTGGGCCCGTTCGAAGCAGCAGTCGTCTGGAGGGACACATGACGAGCATCTCCCCTTGGATCTCGGTCGTCGACGCGACCGAGGCGCTCGCGTTCTACAGGGTCGCGTTCGGTGCGGTCGACGTCGAACGGCACGAGCACGAGGGCGTCCTGCAGGTTGCGCAACTCTTCGTCGGGGGCGCCGACTTCTGGATCCAGAACGATCCCGACATGTTGGCGGAGTCGGTCGACGCGGGATCGGTCCGCATGATCCTCGCGGTCGACGATCCCGACGCCGTGTTCGCCCGCGCCGTTGCGGTTGGCGCGACCGAGATCTACCCGATGGCCGACGCCCATGGTTGGCACATCGGGCGGATCCTCGACCCGTTCGGCCACCACTGGGAGATCGGTCGCCGCCTCGGCTCGTCGTAAGCCGGAAGCACACGTCCGAGGTCGCTCCGGCTCGGATTCAGGCGGGATGCCCGGCGCACCACGAGAGCAGGTCGTCGGCCGACAACGCGTTGACGACCTGTTTCGCCTGCACCCCGCATTCGGCGGCGCGGTCGGTTCCGTAGGGCTGCCATTCGAGCTGGTCGGCCGCGTGCGCGTCGGTGCTGATCGCGATCTTGAGCCCGGCGTCGACGGCCTTGCGCAACATCTCCTTGGGCGGGTCGAGTCGCTCGGGCCGGCAGTTGATCTCGAGTGCGGTGTCGTAGACACGGCACGCCTCGATGATCACGTCGATGTCGAACTCCGACTGCGGACGACCCCGACCGACGAGCAGGCGGCCGGTGCAATGACCGAGCACATCGACGAGCGGGTTCGCAATCGCGCCGACCATGCGGCGCGTCATGGCGGGGGCTTCCATCCGCAACTTCGAGTGCACACTCGCGACCACGACGTCGATGCGGTCGAGGAGCTCCTCGGAACCGTCGAGCGCGCCGTCGTCGAGGATGTCGACCTCGATGCCGGTGAGGATGCGGAACGGGGCCATCTCCTCGTTCAACCCCGTGACGACGTCGATCTGTTCGCGGAGCCGGTCCGCGGGCAATCCGTGCGCGATCGTGAGCCGGGGCGAGTGGTCGGTGAGCGCGAAGTACTCGTGCCCGAGCGCGCGCGCCTTCTCGGCCATCGTGCGGATCGGGTCGCCACCGTCCGACCAGTCGGAGTGCACGTGGAGGTCGCCCTTGAGCTGCGCCCGCAGCGCGTCGCCGGCCTCGGTGCCGGGCGTCTCCGCATGCGCGAGCAACTTCTGCAGGTACTCGGGGGTCTTGCCCGCGAGCGCCTCGGTGATCACGGCCGCAGTGGTGTCGCCGATGCCGGGAAGGTCCTTGAGCCGGTCGTTGTCGGCGAGGAACTGCAGCTCCGACTCCGGTACCCGGGAGATCTCCCGCGCCGCCCGCTTGAACGCCTGCTGGCGCGGGCCGGGGGCGCGGGCGCGCATGAGGAGGTCGGCAATGCGATCCAGTGCCTCGGCCGGCGTCATGCCCCGAAAGTACCCCCCGGGCTCGGGATCGCAACGTTGGTGCGCCCGTATACTCGGGGGGTTCCGGAGGGCTGACCGAGTGGCCGAAGGTGCTCGCCTGCTAAGCGAGTAGGGGGTGATAAGCCCCCTCGAGGGTTCAAATCCCTCGCCCTCCGCCAGCGTGAGGCAAGCGTCAGACCGGTGTCGATTAGCCGGTAGGTTCCCCCGATGACCGACGACTACGCCGCGGGTTTCGCCGCGCTGGGTTCCGCGACGCTCGGTGAGAGCGGCGCCCGCCCGATGTCCCCCCGCATCCGCCCCGTGTGGCACGGCGCCCGGGTGAGCGCACCCGCGTTCCCGGTGAGCTGCAGCACCGCCGACAACCTCGCGATCCACGTTGCCGTCGCGGAAGCGCCCGCGGGTTCGGTCCTGGTCGTGAACGTCGGCCACGAGCCTGCGCGCGGGTACTGGGGCGAGGTGCTGACGACCGGAGCGGAGACACGCGGCCTGAAGGGTCTCGTCATCGACGGTGGCGTACGCGATGTCGACGCGCTGGAGGCGCACGGCTTCCCGGTGTTCTCGGCGATGATCGCGCTGCGGGGCGCGACCAAACAGGAGCCGGGGCGCGTCGGCGCAACCGCGACGGTCGGCGAGGTCGAGGTCGCGGCGGGCGACTGGATCGTCGGCGACGTCGACGGAGTGGTCGTCGTCCCGAGCGCGCACCTCGCCGACGTCCTTGCGGCCGGGCGAACGCGGGCCGAGAAGGAAGTGCACTACTTCGAGGAGCTCCGCAAGGGTCGGACGACGCTGCAGTTGCTCTCGCTCGACGACGCGCCCATCGAACGCGACTGAGACCGATCAGTCGACGCCGATCAGTCGACGCCGATCAGTCGACGCGACGCATGAGGTTGCGGTCGGAGTGCTCGACAACCGCGCCGTAGCGCGCATGCTCCACGGTAGTCAGCTCGTCGTACGCCCACGTGCCGTCGTCGTTGATGGTGACGGTGCACTTGTAATCGGATGTGCGCGCCGCGGTGGCCAGGAACCGGTTCGACAACACGCCGTAGATCTCCGACCCTGCCGACGCGACCATCGTGAAGCTCTTGGCGTCGGGCTCGGCGTCGCCGCCCGCGAGCACGAGGCTGCCGCGCGGCACGACGAAGCAACGGAACACCTGCTTGTCGGCCGCGTCGTACAGCCAGTACCCGACCTCGGTGTGGAACGGGTTCGCTTCTTCACCGCGCCATGCGGCCATGCGGTAGTCGAGCCCGTACAACACCTGGGTGCCGTTCTCGACCGGCCCGAAGGGCTTCATGGAGGTCTTCTCGCGATAGGGGGTGTCCTTGACCTTTCTTTCCGCGTTCGCGTACGCGAAGTCGCTGCCCTGATCTCCTTCCCACTCGCCGATCAGCGCGGCGAGGGGTCCCCATTCGGCGTTGTCGCTCATGCACGCATGTTAGGGCGACCTTTAGAGAACGACCACGGAACGGAGCACCTCTCCCTGCTCCATCTTGTGAAAAGCGTGCTCGACCTCGTCGAGGGAGATTGTTTCTGACACGAACTTGTCGAGCGGGAACCGACCCTGCAGGTAGAGGTCGATGAGCGTCGGGAAGTCGCGTGACGGCAGGCAGTCTCCGTACCAGCTGGGCTTGAGCGCGCCACCCCGGCCGAAGAAGTCGATCATCGGGATGTCGGGGAGCGCCATGTCGGACGTGGGCACCCCGACCTGGACGACGGTGCCGGCGAGGTCGCGCGCGTAGAACGCCTGCTTCAACACTTCGGGCCGGCCGACGGCTTCGATGCACAGATCGGCGCCGTTGCCGTCGGTGAGGGCGCGGATGGCCTCGACCGCGTCCTCCTTCGACGCGTCGACAGTGTGCGTTGCGCCGAATCCGAGAGCCCATTCGAGCTTCTGCGGGTCGCGATCGACGGCGATGATCGTGCGCGCGCCCGCGAGCCGCGCCGCCGCGATCGCGGCGTCGCCCACCCCGCCGCATCCGAACACCGCCACCGTGTCGTCGCGCTCGACACGGCCGGTGTAGGTGGCCGCACCGAAGCCCGCCATCACGCCGCACCCGAGCAGACCGGCGGCAGCCGGGTTGGCGCGCTTGTCGACCTTGGTCGCCTGACCCGCGGCGACGAGGGTCTTCTCCGCGAAGGCGCCGATGCCGAGGGCGGCCGACAACTCGGTGCCGTCGGTGAGCGTCATTTTCTGCATAGCGTTGTGCGTGTTGAAGCAGTACCACGAGCGACCGCGCCGACACGCCCGGCATTCGCCGCACACCGCGCGCCAGTTCAGGACGACGAAGTCGCCCGGCGCGACGCTCGTAACGTCTGCACCAACCGATTCCACGATGCCGGCGGCTTCGTGCCCGAGGAGGTACGGGTAGTCGTCACCGATCCCGCCCTCGCGATAGTGCAGGTCGGTGTGGCACACACCGCATGCCTGCACGCGTACCTTCGCCTCGCCCGGTCCGGGATCGGCGACGACGATCGTCTCGACAGTGACCGGCGCCTTCTTCGACCTCGCCACGACTCCGCGTACCTGCTCGCTCATGGCGAGGAGCGTACGCGGCGCCCGCGTCCACCGTCATGGTGTTGGTTGGTTGCCGGCGGTACCACTCGAAAAACGGGGCCCTCGTGTCCGCGAGGTTCGTTCGCCGTTCGACTACGCGGGAGTGACGACGTTCGTCGGGGTTCCGCCCGCGAGCACTGTCGCGACGGCGCCGGTCGCCATGGTCGCCATCCGGGTTCGGGTTGCGTGCGAGGCAGAGCCGATGTGCGGCAGCAGCACTGTGCGGGGAGCGCTCAACAACGTCGGCTCGATCGCGGGCTCACGCTCGTACACGTCGATGCCGGCCGCGAACAGCCGATCACGGTGCAACGCGTCGGCCAACGCCAGCTCGTCGACCACCGTGCCCCGCGCGGTGTTCACGAGCACCGCGGTCGGCTTCATCAGCGCGAGGCGGCGGGCATCGATCAGGTGATTCGTCGCAGGTCCGCCAGGGGTGTGCAACGAGACGATGTCGGCGGCGGCCAACAGCTCGTCGAGGTCGGCGACGTATCCCGGCTCGTCGGTGGGGTTCCGCGCGTGGTGCACGACCAACATGCCGAAGCCATTGGCCCGCTCCGCGACGGCCCGGCCGATGCGGCCGTAGCCGACGACACCGAGGATGGCGCCGTGCACGTCGCGTCCGAGGTACTGGGTGATTCCCCACCCCGTCCAGCGGCCGGTGCGCAGATCGGCTTCGGCTGTGGACGCGAGACGCGACGCGGCGAGGATCAACAACCAGGCGGTGTCGGCGGTCGTCTCGTCGAGCGCTCCGGGCGTGTTGCACACGATGATGCCGAGCGAGTTGGCAGCTCCGACGTCGATGTTGTCGTAGCCGACCGCGACGTTCGCGACGACCTTGAGCCGACCTCCGGCGGCTCCGGCGTGGAGCACCTCGGCATCGATCTTGTCGGTGAGCAGCGAGACGATCGCGTCGCACTCACCGGCGAGCGCGACCAACTCGTCGTGCGTGTACTGCGTGTCGTCGGGCTTCGGTCCGACGATCTCGTGGTCGTAACCCGTGAACGAATCGAGCCCGCCGTCGGGGAGACGGCGGGTCACCAGCACTTTGCCCACGCAGTCAGCTCGTGTAGTCGACGGGTCCGGCGCCCGCGACGCCGACAGCGAACGCGAAGCAGTGGATCGGGGCGTGGTCGCTGACCGGGCGGAGGGAGTGCACCGCGTTCGGCGGGATGTGCACGAGGTCGCCCTGGCTGATCTCGCGGTCCTCGCCCGAGATCGTCATGATCCCCCGGCCCGAGGTGACGTAATAGAACTCGTGGGTGGGGTGGTGGTGGGGGTCGACGAGACCCCCGCCCGCAACTTCGAACTCGCTCACCAGCTCGAGGTGCCCGCCCTTGGTGATGTCAAACATCTCGCGCGGGCTCACCAACCACCACACCGGAACGGTGCCGTTGTGCTCGATGACCGGTTCGACTTCCTCGATCGACCGCACGTCCATTGGTGACCTCCGCATTTCGTGGCCGGCGCGCCCGCGAGTAAGACTGACGCCGACGTCAGCTTAGAGGAGGAGTCATGCGGACGGTCAGGCTCGAGGTGCAGGCCGCGACACGCGCATCGTTCGCCCCCTTCGGCGACATCCCGCCCGAGGAGAACGACGGGAACCCGACCGCCGATCTCGAATTCATCTGGAACGACGGCGCCGCGAACTTCATCGGTCACACCCTCGACGAGCTCGAGTTGGTCGACGGCTGGTTGCGGTGCGAGTTGCTCAATCGCCACGACACTCACACGCAGACCCTGATGCCCATGAGCGGCGACGCGATCGTGGTGGTCGCGCCCGGAGACGTGGATTTCTCCGAGCCCGAGCACTTCGACACGGTCCGGGCGTTCGTGATGCCCCGCCACTCGTGTGTGCATCTGCGCCGGGGAACCTGGCACTGGGGCCCGTATCCGCTGGATGCCCCGTCCGTCCGCATCTTCAACGTGCAGGGCCGAGGCTACGCCGACGACAACGGAATCGCGTGGCTCACGCGAGATCACGGGGTCGTCTACGAGGTTCCCGCTCAAGTCTGAGGCGTCTCGCGCACGATGAAGAGTGTGAGGGGATGGGCCGGGGCTCCAAGAAGGGGAGCTATGCCGGCAACGGTCGTCACTACGAAGCTCAATCGGGAGATCGCGGTCGAGGAACGCCGGGTCGGAATCCCGACGAGCCGACCGCTCACCGACGGAGCCATCGCGCGCCGCCGGCTGCAGATCGCGATCGTGCTCGGCGCGAGCGGCTTCGTCGCCCTGTTCGCAATGGTCGTGGCGAACGGTGTCGTACTTGCGGGTGCGATCGGGCTCGCAGCCGTGTTCGCCGTCTACGCGATCGAGAAGGACCGCCATCTGCGCCGCCTGGCGTTGCTCCGGGGTGACTCGAAGCGCATCTCGCTGGCCGTCGCGAGCGAGCTGATGTTCTCGGGCGCACTTGCGTGTGACCGGGAGTTGCTCGATCTCCGCGATGCCATCGCGCAGGCCGCGGGCATGCTGGCATCCGGCCTCGCCGACGTGGTCGCGGCCGACTGCACGAGGCTCCGGGTGCTCGGGCCCTCGGGCGAGGTCCCGGTGGCCGCCGAACGCGAGCTCAACGCCGACCGGCTCGTGCCGGACGACCCGGCGCCCGCGCACGAAGCGCTGCGCACACACAAGTCGGTGCGGTGTGTGGCGGACGACCGGGGCGTGCTCGTCGTTGCGCTGCGCCGGGGTGACGACGTCCTCGCGTTGCTCGAGGCCGTCGCGCCTGAGGGTGATCACTTCCGGCCCGGCGATCTCGCCCAAGCGGATGCGTACGCACGCGGTGCCGTTGCCGCCCTCGCTCCGCGCGGTAGCGGCAGGTAGCGTCGCCGCCCGTGGGGGAGCTCGACGGGCAGGTAACGATCGTCACGGGCGGCGCGTCGGGAATCGGGCGCGCCACGGCCGTGCGCTTCGCGGCCGAAGGTGCGGCGGTTGCGGTATTCGATCGCGACGGTGACGCCGCCCAACGCGTGGCCGAGGAGATCGACGGTCAGGCTTTCGCAGTGGACGTGCGCGACGGAGACGCGCTCAACGCGGCGGTTGCCGCGGTCTTCGAGACCACCGGCCGGGTCGACGTACTGTTCAACAACGCCGGTTCGGGCGACCTGCGGCCGTTGCACACCGTCGACGACAAGCTTTGGCACCGGCTGATCGACGTCAACCTCACCGGCACGTTCAACGGGATGCGCGCAGTGGTGCCGCTCATGCTCGCAGCGGGATACGGCACAATCGTCAACAACGCCTCGGTATCGGCGCTCACGCCGACGCGCAACGAGGCCGCGTACTCGGCGGCCAAAGCGGGCGTGGTCGCGCTGACCAAGAGCGGCGCGCTCGAGTACGGCCCCGACGTCCGCGTGAACTGTGTCGCCCCCGGGCACGTGCGCACGCCGCTGACCGTGGCCTGGGAGCAGTTCCCCGACGTGTTCGGTCCCGTCGAACGCGCGATCCCTTTGGGCCGGATCGGACACGCCGACGAGATCGCCGAGGTCGTGCTCTTCCTCGCGTCGGGGCGCTCGAGCTACATGACAGGTCAGACCCTCGTCGTCGACGGCGGCATCTCCCTCCCCCAGGCCGGGACCGACGTCGCGCTCGCGGAGCTGCTGCACCGGTTCAGCGGCGCCTGAGTCTCGTCACCAGGCAACTCTTCGCAAACTGGATCAGGGCACAGTCCAGGTGAGCTCGGAAGGGGCCGAGGTGTCGCCGGCGCGCAAGCTGTAACCGACCTTCGTGATGGTCACGCCCGTCGGCGTCGACAATCTGGATTGACGAAGCGGTCAGACGGCTTCGAGGAGCTCTCGAGCGCCGACGTCGGCGGAGGGGTGCCGCAACTTCGACATGGCCCGGGCCTCGATCTGGCGAATGCGCTCCCGGGTGAGGCCGAAGTGCTCGGCCACTTCCTCGAGCGTGCGCTCGCCGCCACCGTCGAGCCCAAAGCGCAAGGTGAGAATGGTGCGCTCACGCTCGTCGAGCACTGACAACACCTTGGCGACCTCGTTCGGCAGCAGGCTCGTGGCCGCGTGCTCGAACGGGGCGACCGCGTTGCGGTCCTCGACGAAGTCGCCGAGTTCGGCGTCGCCGTCGTCGCGGACGGGTTCGTCGAGGGAGACGGTGTCGACCGCGTAGCGCAGGACTTCGACGACCTTCTCCAACGGGAGCTCGGCTTCGCCGGCCAGCTCGGCCAGTGTGGGTGTGCGACCGAGCGAACCCTCGAGCGAGGCGCGGAGCTTGAGCAACGCGGTGAGCATGTCGCCGGCGTGTACGGGGAGCCGGATGACACGCGCCGAGTTGGCGATGCCGCGCTGGATCGCTTGGCGGATCCACCAGGTCGCGTACGTCGAGAACTTGAAGCCCTTGCGCCAGTCGAACTTGTCGACGGCGTGGATGAGACCGAGGTTGCCCTCCTGCACGATGTCGAGGAGTGGCAGGCCCGAGCTCTGGTACTTCTTGGCGATGGAGACCACGAGCCGCAGGTTCGAGTTGACGAACTGGCGGTGGGCCTCTTCACCCTGGCGAATGTCCCGCTTCAGCCCGCGCTTTTGGGTGGGAGTCAGCTTCTTCGCGGTCTCGAGACGCTCGGTCGCGGCGGTTCCGGTCTCGATCGCCTGGGCGAGACGGATCTCGTCGTCCTTGGTCAGGAGATTGTGGCGACCGACGTCTTCCAGGTACAGACGGACGAGGTCTTCGTAATCGCGGTCTTCTCGGCGGGCCTTCACGGGCTTGGCCATATCGTCACTTTCGGAACCGAAGGGTCGGGCTTCGGCTCGGGTAGGTGTTGCGAATCAGTTCGGCGGGGCGCCGGCTCGGGGCGACGATCTCACGCCTCGGGCGAGCACCAAGACTGGCGGGCGGGCACTTAGTGCAACGCCCACCAACCGGGAGGTTGTTCCTCGAAGCTGGGATACGACTGGGGGAAATCCGGCCTGCCGCTGGCGAAAGCCGGTGTTCAACTATATCCGATCCGGGGCGGGATCTCAAGCTGGAATACGAGGGCTGACCAGGGAAAACGTGCTCGACCGAGCGGGTGGCTCTTACCCGGTCCGTCCCCGGCTTCAACTCGCGTGAGCCCTTTCCCGGACGTTCGGTTCGGCGTGCGGGCCGAGCCAGAGCTGGATCGCGCCGTAGGCCCGCCACGGTCGCCAGCCCTCGGCTCGGGATGCCGGATCGGTGCCGAGTGCGTGTTTTAGGCCCAGATCGGAGGCGGGGAACGCGTCGCGTTCGCCGCACGCCCGCATCGCCACGTACTGGGCCGTCCACGGGCCGAAACCGGGCAGCGTCTGTAGCTCGGCCACGGTCTGGTCGAGGTCGCGCCCGAGACGCAGCTCGATGGCGCCGGCGGTGACGGCGCCGGCCAGCTCGTTCACCGTGTGGGCGCGAGCCCGGGTGAGGCCGACGGTCGTGAGGTCGGCATCGGCCAGGGCTTGCGCGGTCGGGAAGAGATGGGTCAGGCCCAGCGCGGCGATTCCGGGGACCGGGACGCCGAAGCGCTCGACCAGGCGCCCTGTCAAAGTGGTCGCTCCCGCGACCGTGATCTGTTGGCCGAGGACGGCGCGCACGCTCAACTCGAACGGATCGATCGAGCCGGGGACGCGGATCCCCTTGCGGGCGCGCACAAGCGGGCGCAAGGTGCGGTCGCGGGCGAGGGCGGCGTCGATCACCAACGGATCGGCGTCGAGATCGAACTGGCGGCGCAGGCCGGCGAGCAGATGCACGAGGCCGTCGAAGGCCGGCAGGTGGACGCGGACCCGGAGCGCCGACCGGGCGGGCTCGTCCCAGACTTCGACGACCCCGGGTGCGCCCGCGAGCTCGACCACGCGGCGGTACACACCTGCTTCGCGATCGATCGTCTCGACGCCGGGCGTGGCGCGGGGCTGCAGGAACGCGAGCATCGACGACCACGCGAACGGCGGTTGGTACGGCATGCGCACCTCCAGGCCGCCGTCGGCGACCAGCCGATCCGGGCGCCGACGCCGGGCCCGGAGCTCCTGGGGTGTGAACCGGAAGACGTCCTTCATCACGCGATTGAATTGGCGGACGCTGTTGAACCCGGCCGCGGTGGCCACGTGCGCGAGCGGAAGATCGGTGTCGTCCAGGAGGCGGCGCGCGAAGTGGGCCCGGCGGCTGCGGGCCACGTCCGCGGGCGTCGCGCCGACGTGCAGGTCGAAGAGGCGCCGCAGGTGGCGGGCGCTGACGCCGAGCCGGGCGGCCAGCGCGTCCTCGGTCGCGTCGTCGAGGGCGCCGTCGGCGATCGCCCGCAGCGCCCGGCACACCAACTCGGGGGCGTCGACCCAACCCGGCACGGGCTCCCGGTCCGGGCGGCAGCGCAGGCAGGCCCGGAAGCCTGCGGCTTCGGCCGCGGCCGCCGACGCGTAGGGCCGGGTGTTGCGGGCGAGGGGGTGTCCGCTGCACCCTGGGCGGCAATAGATGCCGGTGGTGACGACTCCGGTGAATTCGTTCATGGGACCGTTCTACGGTACCGGTGCTAGACGGATCCGGACACGGGATCCGCGTGTCCGGATCCGGCGACAGCTGTGGGCGTACAACGTAGGCATGACAGTTGACCTCGCAGTCGTGGAGTTCGCGCTCGGATCGTTTTGCATGACCGTCGACGACGGTGTCGTGCGCACCGCGATCTTCGACCTCATAGCGCAACCGGCGCGTCGCGATCGCTTCGGCGTGCACGACGTGATGCGCGCGTACTTCGCCGGCGACGTTGCCGCGATCGATGCCCTCGACGTCGATGCCGCGGGTACGCCGTTCCAACAGGAGGTGTGGACGCAGCTCCGAAGGATCCCGGTGGGCTCGACCATCTCGTACGGCGAGCTCGCGCGGCGCGTCGGGCGCCCGCAGGCGCAGCGCGCGGTCGGCGCCGCGAACGCCGCCAATCCGATCGCCCTCATCGTGCCGTGTCACCGCGTGATCCGCACCGGTGGCGCGCTCGGCGGTTACGCCTTCGGCCTCGACCACAAGCGCTGGCTGCTCGCGCACGAGGGCACCACGCTCCCGAACGCATTACTCCATGGGGACGCGGGGGACGATCGCGGCGCCGTAGCGGTCGAAGATGTCGTCGAGGCTGTGACCGGTGATCGTCAGACCGTGATTGCGTAAGCCGACGACTGCGCGCGTCGGGTCCGGCGCGGCCCGTACGAGATCGGCGACCGAGGCCGCGAGCTGCAACGTGCCGCACGGGAAGTTGACCTCGGTCGAAACGGTGCCGTCGATCCAACCGTGCACGTGCAGGATGGCGCCGACGCCCGGGTGCTCGCGGTAGATCATCCAGTGCTCGATGGCATCGACCGACACCCGGCGGGCCTTCACCGCGGGCGGCACGCTCAGCACCATCGTCTCCCGCGCCGCGTCGAATCCGCGCACGAGGAGGATGTGCGGACCGACGAGCCGGAGGTCGGCCTTGTCGACGCCGCTCGCGCTCATCCAATACACGGGCCCGTCGGGATCGGGGACGCCGAGTACGTCGTCGTTTGCGTAGCGGACGCTCACGTTCCCGTACGACAGGCCGCCGATGCCGTACAGCAGCTCGACGTGGCGCAGCTCGCGCTTTTCGAGGATGTCCTCGATCGGGAACGGCGCCGGCAACAGGTCGAGTGATTCCAACGCACGTCCGGCACGGAGCATCTGCGCGGTTTGTTCGTCGCCCTCCCAGAGATGCTCGGGCAGGTCGGTGACGAAATCGTTCGCGATGACGAGCTGCGACGACGCGAGCGGCTCGATCCGATCGAACGCGAGCCGCGCCAGCTCATTGTCGGGGCGACCGGGACCGACGCCGTACACGCCTTGTTCGAGTGTGACGAAACGCACGAGCAAGCCGTCGGGCGTGTCGCACACCATGACGCAGAGATTCGCCAACGCGCGAACCAACAGCGGGTACCCGACCCGCAGCAGCTCGATGCGATCGTCGGGGATCTCGGTGAGCTCGGCGATCGCGATGACGAAGGTCGGCGCGGCCTTGCGCCGGTACGGGCGGGGCGCGTCGGCGTCGATGGAGTGGAGCACGACGTTGGTGCTCGGACCCGGCTCGTCGAGCTGGGTGTACCCGTCGTGGTTCATCACCGCAGTGAGGCCGGCGACGAACCGTTCCAGCACCGGGCTCGTGCGCAGATCGTTGCGCGCGAAGGTCTGGGTCGAGTTCGTGGCCCGCGCGAGGACGGCTTCGGCTGTGAGCTCGGTCACGTTGTGAATTCTCCGGGTCGGCAGTCGGGCCCCAGTGAACCATGCCATCTCCGCCCAGACCCCTCGGGACACACAACGTTCGGCTGTTCGACACGTTTCGGGGCCGGTTCCGGTAGCTTCCACCCCTGATGGCGGCGCCGAAGAGACCGCATCCGGCAGCTTCGGTGACCTTCTTGTGTCATGGGCACCCTCGGATCTCGGGCAGCCACACCAAGACCGTCGAGTTCACGCGGGACCCCGAGGTGACGGGGCGCGCGACCTGCGTCCTCGGTGTGCGGAGCGAGCACGACGATGGCGAGCTCGGGCGCCTGCGAGGTGACGTCGAGGTCACGATCGAGTGCGGCGGCGTGTCCGACTCGTTCACGGCGACGATGAGCGCGTTCTTCCTGGGCGACGACGCGCTCGTGTTCCGGCGGGGTCCGGGTTTGAGGGGCCGAACCGTTGCGTACGACGCGACCAAGAGCGCGGCGGAGATCGACCGCGACCTCGTCGGCGCGCTCACCGGCGCCGACGCGGAGGTGCGCGTCACGATCCGCGAGCTCGGCACAGGCGATCGCGCAGGTGCGCTCTTCGTCGTGTCGGTACCCATCGGCAACGACGAGGATCTCTCGCCACGCGCCCGTCGGGTGTTGGAAGCGGCCGACATCGTGCTCGCGGAAGACACCCGGCGCTTCCGCGATCTGGCGCAGCGCACCGCAATGCACGTGGACGGGCGGGTCATCAGCTACCACGACCACAACGAGTCCGAGCGCGTGGCCGATGTCGTCGCGCAGATCGACGACGGCGCGCGCGTCGCGTTGGTCAGCGACGCGGGAACGCCCTTGTTCAGTGACCCCGGGTATCTGGTCGTCAACCGCGCGGTAGAGGCGGGGCTGCCGGTGAGCCCGGTACCGGGTCCGGCGTCGTTCCTCGCGGTGCTCAGTGCCGCCGGTCTCGCAGTCGATCGCTTCACTTACGCCGGTTTTCTGCCTCGCCGTTCGGCGGCCCGGCAGACCGAGCTCCGACACTTGACCGAGCGGGGAGAGGCGTTCGTTGTGCACGAGGCGCCCCGCCGGGTTGCGGGGTTACTCGCCGATCTCGCCGCGGTCGGCCCGGAATGGCAGCTGTGCGTCGGCCGCGAGGTGACGAAGGTGTTCGAGGAGTTCCGACGGGGTTCGGCGGCCGACCTCGCGGTCGAGCTTGCCGACGTCGACAACGCGCGCGGCGAGTTCACGATCGTCGCCGCCCCGCCGGGTCGCGCCGATGCCGCGGAGCCCAGCACCTCGGAGACTCCGGCGGACGAGCAACTCGACCGGCTCGTGCGTGCGCTGCTCGACCGCGGCGTCACCACGAAGACGCTCGCCCAGGGTCTCTCCGCGCTGCCGGGAGTCAGTCACAAGGCGGCGTACGCGCGTGTGCTCGCGATCGCCGACCGCACATGACATTGACGCGCGTGGTCGGCAAAGGTCGCACGGCGGAAATGCCGGCCGCGCAGCTCGTGGAGATACGCGGCGCGTACGAGCGATGCGCTGTCGACGTGGGTACGGGTGACGCGCACTTCGCGTACCACCTCGCGTCGGAACGCCCCGATTGGTTGGTGGTCGGGCTCGACGCGATCGACGCGCCGATGGGTGAGATCGCGTACAAGGCCGCGCGCAAGCCCGCGCGCGGGGGGCGCGCGAACCTCGTGCTGCTCCGGGCCGCGGTGGAGGCGCTCCCCGACGAGCTCGAGGGCATCGCCGACGAGGTCGACGTGCTGTTGCCGTGGGGTGCACTGCTCGAAGGGATCGTCCGCGCCCGCCTCGAGGTCGTCTCCGGTCTCGCGGCGCTCGCCCGGCCTACGGCAGGCGTGAACGTGACGTTGAACGGCGAGATCTGGCTCGACTCCACCCCGAACCGATTCGCCGACCTCCCGGTACCGACGCCCGAATACGTCGCCAACGAGATGGAGCCGGGTTTCCGGCGGGCCGGAATCGACCTCGGCGCCGCGCGCTACCTCAGTGCTCCGGAAGCGACGGCGATACCGACGACGTGGGCTCGGCGACTGGGGCACGGTCGCAGCCATCCGCAATTCCTTTACCTGGCCGGGATACGCCGAGGTCTGTGATCGATCCCGCGGTGCGCGAGGCTTCGGGACGGTCGCATTCGAGGAGACGACGTGCTGCACATCAATGAAGCGATGACGTTGCTGTCGACGGTGCCGTCGGCGGCGGCGAAGCACGAGCTCAACGCGGTCAAGGCGGTGGTGCTCGGCATCGTGGAGGGCGTCACCGAGTTCCTGCCGATCAGCTCCACCGGTCACCTGGTCGTGACCCAGAAGCTGCTGCATGTCGGCACGCATCCGGGTACGAAGGACGCGGCCGACACGTATGCGATCACGATCCAACTCGGCGCGATCCTCGCCGTGGTCGTGTTGTACTGGAACCGGCTCATGGAGATGGCGCGTGGCGTCGTCGGTCGGGACCCCGAGGGACGCCGGATCCTCAACGCCACGTTGGTCGCGTTCGTTCCGGCGGCCATCGTGGGTGTCGTCTTGGAAAAGGCGATACGCGACCGGCTCTTCGGCGTGTGGCCCATCATCGTCGCGTGGGCAGTCGGCGGTATCGTGATCCTGCTGTTCGCGCGGAGGTTGCACGAACGCGGCGAGCAATCAGGACTTCCGCTCGAGGCCATCACGGTTCGTGCCGCGATCGTGATCGGTTGCGCACAAGTGCTGGCATTGTGGCCGGGAACGAGCCGCAGCCTTGTCACGATCCTCGCGGCTCTGGCCGTGGGCTACAGCGTCGGCGCTGCCATCGAGTTCAGTTTCTTGCTTGGGCTCTTGACGCTTGGTGCCGCGACGGCGTTCGACCTGTTGAAGCACGGCAAGGAACTGTTCGATGCCTACGGATACCTGAACCCGTTCATCGGTTTCCTGTGCGCGTTCGTCGCGGCCATGATCGCAATTCGCTGGATGGTGACGTACCTGCGTCGCCATGGCCTCGAGATCTTCGGGTGGTACCGCTTGGTCATCGCGGCCGTCGTGCTCGTGTTGTTGATCACGAACGCGGTCTGAAACCTACGAAACGACTCGGGCCATCTCTTCGATGCTGAGGTCGCCTCGGAGCACCCGGCGGAGGGCGGCCATGCGCAACGTGTCCATGCCCTGCTCGACCGCCACGCGCTCGATGTCGCCGCTCGGGGCGCGATCGACGATGAGGCGGGTGATGTCCTCGGTGACGGGCATGATCTCGAAGATCGGGGCGCGACCGCGGTAGCCCGTCCGGCGGCAGTTCGAGCAGCCCACCGGAACGCGGACATTGACGACGCCGGCAAGGATCTCGTCGGTCGCTCCGAGGCGTCGGAGTTGGGCTTCGTCGATTGCTTCGACCGGTTGCGCGCACGTGTCGCAGAGCTTGCGGGCGAGGCGTTGGGCGGCGATGCACGACACCGCCGACGCGACGAGGTATGGCTCGACGCCCATGTCGATGAGGCGGATCGGCGCGGCCGCAGAACGGGTCGCGTGAAGGGTCGAGAGCACGAGGTGGCCGGTGATCGACGCGTCGGCTGCGATACGTGCCGTCTCGGCGTCACGGACCTCACCGACGAGGATGACGTCGGGGTCGGCGCGCAGGGTCGAACGCAATGCGCCGGGAAAGGTCATGCCCGCGCGGGTGTTGATCTGGATCTGCTTGACGCCGTCGAGGCGGTACTCGACCGGGTCTTCCACCGACACGATGCTCTTGTCGCGGGTGTTCACCGACGAAATGAGCGCGTACAACGTCGACGACTTGCCGGAACCGGTCGGGCCGGTCACGAAGATCGCGCCTTGCGGTGCGTGGAAGGCGTTGAGGAAGCGCTCGCTCTCGTAGTCGGAGAGGCCGAGGCTGCTCAGGTCCATGGCCCCGCGCACCGGGTCGAGCAGACGGAGCACGACGGCTTCGCCGGCGGCGGTAGGCACCGTCGCGATGCGGACATCGATCGGGCGACCCGAAAGGCTGAGTGAGAAGCGGCCGTCCTGCGGGAGCCGGTTCTGGGAGATGTCGAGGCTGCCCATGACCTTGAGCCGGCTCACCATCGGTCGCAGCACGTTGAGCGGCGCTTCCGAGGTGTCGTGCAGGATGCCGTCGATGCGCATCCGGACCATGACGTTCTTCGACGTCGGCTCGATGTGGAGGTCGGAGGCGCGGTCGGCGACGGCCTTCTCGAGGAGCGCATTGACGAGCTTGACGACGGGGGCGTCGTCGACGAGTGCGCCCTTGCTGATCTCGGCCTCGACGTCGTAGTCGTCGGCGGCGTCGTCGAGGGAGCTCTCGATGAGGTCGGAGCGCGAGTAGGCGTGGTCGATCGCGGCGAGGAGGGGGCCAGTGTCGGCGAGCGCCGCGAGGATCGACTGACCGGTGAGCACGCGGATGTCGTCGAGCGCGAAGACGTCGTTCGGGTTGGCCATCGCGACGACGACCTGGCCGCTCCAACGCTCGACCGGCAACGCGCAGTAGCGCCGGGCGACCTCTTCGGGGATCATGCCTGCGAGGAGGATGTCGGGCGGGTGGCTCTCGAGGTCGACGAACGGAACGCCGAGGTGGTCGGCGAGGGCCTGGGACAGCTGGAAGCTCGTGACCGCGCCGATATCGACGAGGGACTCGCCGAGGCGCTTGCGGGTCGTGCGCTGGTGCTCGAGGGCCCGGTCGAGGTCGTCCTGGGTGATGAGACCGCGCTCGACCATCGCCTGGCCGAGGCGGGTCATGGAATGCGACTGCGACGGCAGGCGCATGAACGACGGCACTTCGCCCGGCGCGTCGTCCAGGGGCGCGTCGTTCGGGGTCGCGGGACTCGGAGCGGCGGGGGACGCGATGACCGGAGCCTCCGCTCCCGTCCCCACCGGGTCGAGGTCGGCGTCGGCGTCCGGGTCGGCGGGCGGCCTGACCCGCATCGACTCCAGGATCTGCTGGAGCCGGGTCTCGATTTCCTGCGCGTCGGTGCCGGCGAGCTCGATGTTTTGGGTCGATTGGGTGACTACGTCGCCTTGCTCGTTCGAGACCACATCTGGCAATCGGCCGTTTGCGCCGAACCTGGAGCAATCCCGGAGCGATTGCCCGGTGTTCGGTGGCGCATTTCACGTCGCCGTGACATCTAACGTCGGCAGCTCGGCCCCGGTCAGGAGGAACACGATGGCAACCACAGACGAGGTGCGGGACGCGTTGCTCGAGCGCATCGCATATCACGTGGTCAGCGCCGACGCGAACGAGGTCCTGGCGCTCGCCAAGGCGTACAGCTATCTCGTCGACGAGGAAGACGACGACGAGGACGACGACGACCTGGACGACGACGACTAGCCGACCCCGGGAAATCGGAGGGCCCCTCGTCTACACTCGTCCGCCCAAGCGCTCGTAGCTCAATGGATAGAGCATCTGACTACGGATCAGAAGGTTGGGGGTTCGACTCCCTCCGAGCGCGCTGCACTGACCTGCGGAAACACGACGCCGATCCGGTCATCGAACGGCCGTCGCGCCGCTTATGTAGCAACGCATGTAGCAACGGGGTCAGAACCGAGGTCGCAGCGTGCTCGCGAAGAGTTCGATCCAGTGGGGCGACTTCCCCACTTGGGTAGCGTCGATCGGCACGGTCGGTACGCTCGTCTGGGCGATGGCGCTGTTCGCGTCAGATCGCCGAGGTCGGAGACAAGGCGAGGAGCGTGCGCAGGCGTCTCAGGTCGCGGCCTGGGTCGACCGATCGAGCTGGAACTACCCGCACGACGCGGCTCCAACCGGTGAATGCGACGTCGTGGTGCGAAACGCGTCGGAGCTTCCGGTGACCGATGTGGTCGTCGCGCTCCTGACGTGGGCCTGGTACGACAAACGCAGTCTCGAACGGCAAGCCAGCCGGCTCTTTCCCGCCGTCGCGCCCGGCGGAACGACGAATTCAGTGTCGTTCGACTCCGAAGTGCCACCAGCGGGACGGATCCGAGCCGAGCGGTTCAACCCGCCGATCCTGCTCGAGTTCTTCGACGCTCATCACCGGCGCTGGCGGCGGCTCCCCGACGGAGTACTCGAGCGCATCTGAGACCGGAGCTCAGCTACGGAGCTCGCGCAGTACGACGTCCATGCGCTCGGCGGCTTGGCGTTGAACCTCGTCGAGCACGTGCGCGTAGATGTCGGCGGTTGTGGCGAGGCGCGAGTGCCGGAGCGTGGTCTGGATCATCTTCAGGTCGACGCCCGCGGCCAGCATGAAGCTGGCAGCGCTGTGCCGCAGGTCGTGAAGCCGAACCTTTCGCACGCCCGCGCGGTCGCACAGCGTCGACCATGACCGACTAACATTTCGCGGCTCCAGCGCGGTACCGAGGTTCGTCGTGAACACGAGCCCGGGGTCGATCCACACGCGGGCGACCATCCTCTCAAGCTGCTGTACCTCGACGTGCTGACGCAGCGCCGTCACGAGCGACGCGGGGAGCGCGATCGTCGCTGAACTCGACGCGGTCTTCGGCGCGATTTCGACCAGCTGACCCTTCCGCTTCCCGGTCGTCGCGTCTGTCTCGCCGCGTATGCGCTGGAGGCTGCGCGCGATCGTGACCGTGCCGGCGTCCAGGTCGAGATCATTCCAGCGCAGCGCGAGCGCTTCACCGCGCCGCAGACCGACGGACAGCATCACCAGCCAGAGCACGCGGAGTCGGTCGCTGGCGGCTGCCTCGAGCACCTTCCGTGCTTCGTCGGCCGTCAACGGCTGCACCGGAGCGCGACGCACGACAGGCGGCTCTACGAGCGCGGCGACGTTCCTCCCGACCAGCTCGTCGCGCATCGCATCCGCAAGCGCTTTGCGAAGCACGGCATGGAAGTAGCTGACCGTACGCGCGCTCAACACCGTGCCGCGAGCTCCGACTTCGACCTGCTTCGCCGACAGCCACGATCGCACCTTCGCCGGTGTCAACTTCGCGAGCGGCTCCTTCCCGAGCGTTGGCACGATGTGACGCACGACGACGTCGCAGTAGCTATCGAAGGTGCTTGTCTTCAATCGGCCAGAACGAACGCGCGACGGAAGGGTGACGTCGCACCATTGCGCCAGGTATCCGGCAACCGTGATGCTCCGGCCCGCCGTGATCGGGAGGCCATCCTCGATGGCGCTCTGTAGCGCGCGCAGCTTCTCGCGCGCTTCGCGCTGGCTGGCGCCGGAAACCGCGCGTCTACGACCCTCGACAACCACGGCGCCGACCCACCTCCCGTCACTCTCTCGCTGGTAGAGCGATCCCTCGCCGTTGCTGCGCTTCCCCATGGTCAAGCCCCTTCTCCGTTGGCGGCCGGGCCCCAGTGAGCCACGCCGTCGGCCTCTTGATCCAACTGCCAAACCGTATTCACCTCGACGTCGTTCGCGTCCGCGGTGGTCGGTGTTGGCTGCTCTCCGTTCTCGGCGCGCCAGCCGAACGCGCGGACGAGGTCCTCGTAGCCTGTCGGTTGACGAACGACCGGAGCGCGTCAACCGGGATCCGGACCGAACGCCCGATGTGCACGACGTCGAGGTCGCCAGCGCCGATCAGCTCGTAAACGGTCGTTCGCCCGACTGCGAGCACGGACGCGGCTTGCGGGATCGTAAACAGAAGCGGTGCGACTCCCGCAGTCGTCCGCGTCCAACCTTGCTTGCCCCCGATGTCGTCGTGTTGTTCGTCCATGTACATGAATGGCGCGCTGGAACACCGAAACGCGACACAAGAGTTCGACTTTCTTCGTTGACCGCTCTCGGCTGAGCCAACCGATCGAAGAGCCTTCACACAGTTGCATCTCGATGCGGGTTTGTCGCGTTTGGCGTTGTCAACGCGCTTATCCGTAGTGATGATGTCGGTGGGGAAGGTCTCGGTCGGTCAGGAGAGCTATTACCTGACCGCGGTGGCGCAGGGCGCTGAGGATTACTACAGCGAGCGGGGTGAGGTCCCGGGCCGCTGGGTCGGCAGGGTGGCCGGCGAGCTGGGTCTCGCAGGCGAGGTCGACGATGACGATTTCCGTACCGTGTTGTCGGGTGCGGATCCGTCCACTGGTGTTCGTCTGCGTCGTGGGAATGCGCGGGTGTGCGCGTTTGATCTGACGTTGTCGTCGCCGAAGTCGGTGTCGGTGTTGTGGGCGCTGGGCGACAAGGACACGGCCGCCGCCGTCGTCGCGGCGCACGAGGTCGCGGTCGATGCTGCGGTCGGGTATGTCGAACGTGAGGCGATTCGGTCGCGGCGTGGGCATGACGGGGTCGAGTCCCTCGACGGCGATGGGCTGATCGGCGCCGCGTTTCGACATCGCGCGAGCCGGTCCGGCGATCCGCAGCTCCACACCCATGTGGTGGTCGCGAACACGACTGCGTGTGAGGACGGCGTGTGGCGGACGCTCGACGGCCGGCACTTGTACGCGCACGCACGCACCGCCGGGTTCTTGTATCAGGCCGAACTCCGCCGCGCGCTCACCCAGTCGTTGGGTGTCGGGTGGGAGCCCGTCGTCAAGGGTGTCGGTGAGGTCGCTGGCATCCCGCACGAGGTGTTGCGGGAGTTCAGCCGCCGGCGGATCCAGATCGAAGACGCCATGGAAGCGGGTGGCGACACGTCGACCCGGTCCGCGCGGCGGCTCGCAGTCATGACCCGGGCCGCGAAGGACTACGACGTCGACCCTGCGACGCTCGAGGCCGACTGGCGGGAACGTGCAGGTCTGCACGGACTCGACCGGAGAGCGGTGCAGTCCTTGTTGACGGAACCGACGTCTGCACCGACGTCTGCACGGTATGTCTGTACCGACGGCGTCGAGGTGAGCGATGAGGGCCTCGCGAGCCTGTTGACGGCGTCGGATGCGACGTTCGATCGACGCGCCGTGGTGCGCGTGTTGGCCGAGCACGCACCGAACGGTGCGACGGTGCCGGTGCTCGAACGGCGCGCGGAGGAGTTCCTCGCCGGCCGCCAGGTCGAGGCGGTCGGCGTCGCGTTGACCGGCGTGCAGTATTCGACGGTGGAGCTCCTGGCCATCGAGGAACAGCTCCTCGACAATGCGATCGCCCGTCGCGACGACGGGGTCGGGGTCTGCGACGCGTCGACCGTCTCTGGGGGGCGGTCGTTGAGCGCGCAGCAGGCCGCGATGGTCACCAAGCTCACCACCGATGGCGCCGGCGTGTCGGTCGTGATCGGCGCGGCCGGGACGGGCAAGACCTACGCGCTCGGTGTCGCCCGCGCCGCTTGGGAAGAGGCCGGCCACCCGGTCCTCGGGTGCGCCCCGTCGGCCCGGGCCGCGCAAGAGCTCCAGGCCGGCTCCGAGATCCCGTCATCGACCCTGCATCTGCTCCTCGCCGCGCTGGATCGTCCCCACTCGCGCGGGTTCAGCCCCGGCACCGTCGTGGTCGTCGATGAGGCGGCGATGGTCGGCACCGTGCAACTCGCCCGTCTCTGCGAACACGCGGCCCGCGACCGGGCCAAGGTGGTCCTCGTCGGCGATCACCACCAACTTCCCGCGATCGAAGCCGGCGGCGCGTTCGCCGCGCTCGGGCAGCGGCTCGGCGCGAGTCATCTCAGCGACAATCAACGGCAGACCGATCCGATCGAACGGGAAGCGCTCACCGAACTCCGGGCCGGTGACGTCGGCCGCGCCATGGATCTGCTCGACGCCCACGGCCACGTCGAGTACTACGAATACCAGGCGACCGCACACCAACGGATGGCCGGCGACTGGCTCGCCGCAACCCTCAACTGCGACGACGCGATCATGCTCGCGTCGCTACGGGCCGATGTCGCCGACCTCAACCGGTGGGCCCGCGACGCGCTCATCGCGCACGGCCGCGTCGCCCCGACCGGGAACACGATCGACGGACGGACCTTCGCGGTCGGGGATCGGGTCATGGCATTGCGCAACGATCGGCCGCTCGGACTCATCAACGGCGAACGCGGCGTGGTCACCGCCACCGACGACACGCGGATCGTCGTCCGATTCGACCAGCACCCAACCGACACCAGGATCCCAGACTGGTATGTCGCCGACGGCAGCCTCGACCACGCCTACGCGATGACCGTCCACAAAGCGCAAGGCCTCACCTGCGACCGAACCTACGTCCTCGGCGACGAACACCTCCACCGCGAAGCCGCCTACACCGCACTCTCCCGCGGCCGCCACGAAAACCGGCTCTACACTATCGTGCCCGGGAAATACGAGGCCCGCACACCCGCACCCGTCGACGTCAGCGAGATCGCGCGACGCGCGATCGAACGATCCATCGGCAAGAGCCTCGCGATCGACCAACGCGCACAACATCGCGAGCACGGGGTCGAGCTCGATCGAGGAATCGACATCGGCTGGTGAACGGAGTCGTGTCGCTGGGTGTCCGTACGCTCCAGAGTCGTGGCGATCGTGCGGCGATGGCGCTTCTACACAACACCCGTGGGCCGCAGCCCAGTGCGCGAGTTCCTCACCGCGACCCGCCTTCCCAGCGACGACCGAGACGAGATCCTGGCCGCCATGAAAGACGTCCAAGCCAACGGGCTCCCCGTCGCTCGCCATCTACGCGGCGAGATCTACGAAGTCCGCGCCGACGGCCGCCAAGCCACCTACCGGGTGCTGTTCGCAACCGAGGGCCGCAACGGCCAGGTCCTCCTGGCCCTGTCGAGCTTCAACAAGAAGACCCAACGCACCCCACCCGACGAGATCCGGCTCGCCGAACGGCGACTCAGCGACTGGCGAGCCAGAGCCAAACCCCGATAACCCAAATATGAGTTAGACTCATAATCATGGCCAGCCGTGACGATCTCGACACCCTCATCGACGAACTCGCGCAAGACGACCCCGACCTGCCGCTGCGGGTCGCGGCCGCGCTCGAACGGCGCGAGCTCGCCCGCCAACTCGCCGACCGGCGCCGCGCCGCCGGCCTCACCCAAGTCCAAATCGCCGAACGCATGGGCACCAGCCAAGGCCAAGTCACCCGCTTCGAATCCGGCGCCGACACCAGACTCTCAACCGTCGCCCGCTACGCCGCCGCGCTCGGCGTCAACATCAACTGGACAATCACGCCCGCTCAAAAGCCGGCGAAGGCCGCAGCGAGCAGAGCGCCGGAGAAACGCCCGACGAAGAGGCGTCGCCGAGTACCGAGTCGGGCCTGACTCCGGTTGGAGCGCGCGCAGGTGCGGCGACGACGATCTCCTCGCGGCACGCAATCGCATCCGCCCTCGGCAATCTGGCGTGCTTCCTCGTCGTGAGGAACAGCTAGGGGCTGACACCCCGTGAGATCAGCACGATGCGCGGCGCGGGGTTGAGGGTGTTCGCCCACACGTCACCGGTTGTCGCGTCAATCGAGAGGTTGATCGAGCCCGAGAAACCGGCCGTGAGGTCGACGGTCGTGACCGCGCCGGTCGTCGCGTCGACGCGGAACACGTGTGCACGCTCGGTGCCGAGCCAGAGATACCGGTCGTCGGCCTTAAGATCGAACGTACGCTCCCCGGCGCCGAGCGTCAGTGTGCGTAGCTTTCGTCCGTTGATGTCGAGCTGGACGAGTCGGTTCGGGTACTCCTCGACCCAGAACGAGTGATCGACCTCCGCGATCCATTCGATCGATTCCTTGCCTGTAGTGATCTGCAGCGGGGGGCCGGCCGTGTTGTGCGTCGTGTCGATGTGTTGCAGCTGGCCGGTGTACGAGTTCACGGTCCAGATCCCGAGGGGTCCGGCGACGACGCCGAGTGATGTGTACGGACCGGCGGCCACGAGGGGAATCGTTGCGATCACCTTGGCGGTCGCGGGATCGACGCGCTGGAGGCCACCGTTGTCGTTGATCCAGACTGCGTCCGCTGTAACCACGAGGCCGCCGTCGTTCTGCCCGACGAGCGTGGCCACGATCTTTTGCGTGGCGACGTCGATCTTGAAGAGCGCGGTTGACTCTTCATTCTGTTGGGCCCGTACCCACACTGTGCCGTCGCCGACCGCTAGGGCGTAGGGTCCGTTGTCGGGCAAGGTCACGTCGACGATGACGACGCCGCTTGCCGGATCGATCTGCTGCACGTGCGCAGGACCTCCGTTCGGGGCGTCGCCCGTGACCCACAGCTTGCCGTCGGCCGCGGTGAACGTCTGGACCTGGGTGATCTCGTGATTGAGCGAGATGATGGACTTCGACGGTGCGGTCGTGACGCGCGTGGTCGGTTCCTGGGTGATGCGCAGATGCGTGTGTCGCGTGGAGCGCGTCGTAGCGAGTCCGATGACTACGAGCGCGGCCGCCGCGAGTACAACGACGCCGGCCGCGACGATCCGTCGCGACCGCCGCGGTACCGCGACACGTGTGAAGTCAACGTGCGGTTCCGGTTGCGCGGCGCGCCATCTCTCGCCGGTCTCGCGCAGTTGCGTGTCGAGGTCGTTCACGGTTTCACCTCCAGTTGGGAGCGCAACCTGGTGCGCGCATCAGCGAGCGTTGACTTAACGGTGCCTTCTGACACGTTCATCACGATCGCCGTCTCCGCCATCGTGAGCCCTACGAAGTAGACGCAGTCGACGGTCAGCTTCATGCGCGGCGGCAGGCTTGCGACCGCGCGTTCGAGGTCGACCCTCGATTCGTCGACGGCTTGCGTCGCGGGTGCGTTCGACTCGTCGAGCTCGTCGTTCGGTCGACGTCGGTGTCGAACACGCCGCGCCCGATCGGCGACGATCGCGAGTAGCCACGAGCGCGGCGTGCCGCGACCCGCGTTGTAAAGATGCCATTTGCGCCACGCCCGCGTCAGCGCCTCCTGAACGACGTCGTCGCGAGACGCTGCGCCGGCAAGCCGGCTTGCGAGATTCCCCATGGCGGCGAGATGCGGCGAGACCCAGAGCGCGAAGTCGTCAGACTTCCCCGGCTCGTCGATCACCATGGGCTTCGGCTCCGCCGAGCGCGTCTCATGCACATTCTCTGTACACCTTGAGGTGGACGAAAGGTTGGGCCGACCCAAGGGCGAGTTCGCGGGGACCCGACGAAGCCCGTCAGCTGGGTCGTGATGCCCGGCACCGACCAGACGCGCCATATCTGGTCGTCTGTTGCGTCCGTCGACGCCGACGGGCGTCTTGAGGGTCGGGCCGAACCCGTGATCTTCATTGGCCGAATCACAGCAGGGCGTTCGGAACGATGTGCGATTCCTCGCGCGTCCATCGCGCGGACGCCGTCATTCGGGCATGTTCGCCCTTGTCCCCGCAGTTCTCTGACCTGTGATTTCTGTTCGCAGACGTCCGCCGAAAGTCGCCCGATGGGGTTCCCAAGCAGAGTCTCAAGTTCGCCGGCGACCCGGCAGCGCTCGTGAGAGAGCGCTCCGGCAACGCATGTAGCAACGCATGTAGCAACGCCAGTCAGTTCGCCGTCGCTCGCTCGCGTTCGCCCTGTCCGTGACCTGCGGAAAGACGACGGTGTAACTCTCGGCGAACGCTACGCCCGCGACTACGGATCAGAAGGTTGGGGGTTCGACTCCCTCCGAGCGCGCTGAGTTGGTGCAGGTCAGAGCCCATGTGGGCTCGCCGCACCTTCGCCAAATCGGCCTGCTTGCTAACGGTTGCTAACAAGAGGTCCGTAGGTCGTTTGTCGCGTTGAGCTCTCGCAGTGCGCTTATCCCTTGTGGAGGAGCGGATGCGAGGCAGCGTCGTCAAGCGCGGGAACACGTGGAGTTACGTCGTCGACGTCGGTCGCGATCCGGTCTCGGGTCGCCGGCGCCAGCGATGGAAGGGTGGCTTCGCGACCAAACGCGAGGCGGAGCGGGCGCTCGCGGTGGCCTTGACCGGCGGGGTCGCGGAAGCGGGCTCGTTGACGGTTGCGGCGTACTTCGACCAGTGGCTCGCCGGTCATGTGCCGTCGCTGAAGCCGTCGACCGCGAAGAGCTACCGGGAGGTGGTGCAGTGGTACGTCAAGCCCCGGCTGGGCCGGGTGAAGCTCGTCGACCTGAACGCACTCCTCATCAGGAGTCTGTACGCCGACCTGCTCGCGAACGGCGGCAGACGACGACGGGCCGAACTCTCACCGGCGACGGTCGCGGTAGTGCACCGGGTGTTGCGGAAGGCGCTGAACGACGCGGTGCTGTGGGGTCTGCTGCTGCGGAGCCCGCTGCTGGGCGTGAAACCGCCCCGGATCGACGCGCCGGAGATGCGGTCGTGGAGTCCTGACGAGGCGCGTCGGTTCCTCGGCGCGGTCGTTGACGATCGTCTGTATGGGTTGTGGGTGTTGGTGCTCGCGACGGGGATGCGGCGCGGCGAGCTCGTCGGACTTCGGTGGGCGGATGTCGACCTGGACGCGGGTGTGCTCGCGGTTCGTCGGTCGCGGGTGAGCGTGTCGTATCTCGTGCACGAGTCGGATCCGAAGACGAGATCGAGCCGCCGCACGATCAGCCTCGATGCGCGCGTTGTCGCGGTGCTGCGTGCACATCGTCGGCGCCAGCTCGAGGACCGGCTCGCGTGGGGCGCAGCGTGGACCGATACCGGCTATGTGTTCACGAGCGAGGACGGTCTCCCGATGCATCCCGAGCGGATCACCGTGCTGTTCGGTCGGCTGGTCGCGTCGGCGGGGCTGCCGAAGGTTCGTTTGCACGACCTGCGCCACACGTCCGCGAGCCTGATGCTCGTCGCCGGCGTGCATCCGAAGATCGTGAGCGAACGTCTCGGCCACTCGAGCATCTCGATCACGCTCGATCTGTACAGCCACGTCATCCCCGGGCTGCAGGCGGAGGCGGCCGAGAAGCTCGGCGAGATGATTCTCGGCGACGGTTGACGCGCAGCTGACAACGCGATTCGCGGCGGTCTGGGCCGGTCAAGCCTTGACGAATGTCTGCACGGTACGTCTGCACCAACCGCTACGCGCAAGAAATCGAGGCGCCGCGTGTCGCGTTCTCGATCTCCACCGCGCTTATCCGTATTGGACCCAACTACCAGGAGGCTCACGTGCCGTCACGTCTTACCTACACCGTCCCCGAGGTTGCCGAGCTGCTCGGCATCTCCCGATCCAGCGCGTACGAGTGCGTCCGACGGGGCGAGATCCCATCGCTCACGCTCGGCCGCCGTGTCGTGATCGCCAAGACCGCGATCGACGTGCTGCTGGGCACTGCAACGAGCGACTCGGGCGCGCTCGCGGTCGGCGAGGAGCGCGAGTGAGCGGGCAGACTGGAGATCGGCTCGGAGTCCGCCGCAGCGCTCCCTCACGGTTCATCGACCGAGGAGCGCGCCCATGCGTATCGACCCGCCCACAAACGACGAGAAGACGGCTCTGCGACGAGCTCTGCTCGCCGCGGCGCGCGAGTGCGGCGTCGATCCCGACCGACCGCTGGCCGTTGCGTTGTTCGTCACCCGCGCCGGCATCGTCGCCCGCGAGCTCGTCAACGACCTCGTCCGCTCGGATCGCCACCGTCACCGCCTCACCTACGAAGAGATCGGTACTGCGTTCGGCATCACGATGCAGTCTGCACATCACCGGTTCCGCAGCCGTCGCCGTTAGCGCACGCGCTCAACACTTCACCCGTTCCAAGATCGCCACAGACTTGCCGGTGGCGCTAGCGCCACCGGCTGACGTCAACAAGCACGCTTCGTCGTGAGCCGCGTACGCGACGCGGTGCAAGCCGCGGAACTCTGGACCGAGGTCACCCAATCGACCGACCCCGCTCGCACGGCCGAGCGGATCCTCGATCGACTCGAGCACCAAGCAGAGAACGCCGAAGCGCGACAGATCAGCGAGGAGAAGTTCCTCGCCCAAGCCGTCGAGCGGATGGAACGCGCCGCGCACGCCCGACAGAGAGCCGCCCGAGCAGCAGCTGAACAGCGTCGGGTCGAAGGCTTGCGACGACGCGAAACGGAACGCCGACGCAAGAACGCCCGGGCCCGCGAGCGATACCGGCAGCAACGCCTGGCCGAAGGCGCTCGCGTCAACAAACGCACCGGAATACATGCACTCGCCATCCACGTCGACCCCATTGCCTATCGAGCGGTCAAAGCCGATGCCCTCCAGCGTCGGAGCTCAATCCCAAGGGTGATCGGCGAGATACTCAGCGACTCGTCGTCGCGACAGCCAATCGCTTCGCCGGAGGCGACCGGACCGCGTTGGCGCAGGACGGGCGACGGCAGAAAAGCCAACCAGCACACCCGAATCGACATCGATGACGTCGCTTGGTTAACCGTGCGGCGTGACGCCGTTCGACACGGGCTGACGATCGCTCGCTGGATTGGTCTCAATCTCGAGACATGGGCACGGCAGGGGGACGTTGAGGACTCGTGAGCAGCTCGCTGAACGCGCTCTCGACGCTCCCGCGATAACAGAATCCGCGTCCCAGAACGGAACTTTGAGGATGCCGTCGCGGCTCGCGGGCGTCGTCGTTATGGGTCGGTCCGGCTCTCCGCGCTATCGCCGGTTCGGCTCGCGGGCACAGCGGCAATTCGCGTCGCTTCGTGTGTTGATAGGTGCGCACCGTGCGAACAGTCCTCCGCGAAGGACTGCCATGTCCGCGATCGTGGGCAATGCGCTACCTCGATGAGCTTTCGATGTGCCTCGCGGACGCCCCGGTTCGCCTTCATCGACCACCTCCGTCACCGCCCGCGCTGGCGGCCCGACGCTACAAGTCGAAGCCGGTGGCGGCGCAGGCCCGCTCGACCTCGTCGGCCGGATAGGGCGTGGACCTGTCCTCCGTGTGCAGCCGCCGGTAGAAGTCGTTGACGACGACGGCGATCGGCGCGTAGCGCGTGATGATCCTCGCCGCCGCAGGCAGGACGTCGGCCGGCTCCTCGCCCGCGGCCCAGCGGCGGACGAGCTCGTCCCGTTCGGTCCAGTGCGGTCGCCCGGTGAGATGCGTGACCAGCCAGTCGACGAGGCGGGTGACCGTGTGGCACCGATCGTGGCTGCGATTCCGGGCGAGGAAACCCTCCTCGGCGGCGGTCAGCTCGTACCGCGGCGACGTCGCCAGCCCGAAGTCGGCGAGGTAGAGGCGGTGCCCGTCGGTGAGGATGTTCCCGAGGTGGGCGTCGAAGTGGAACACGCCCGCCGCGTTCATGAACGCGACGTCGCGCCGCAGCGCGTCGTGCACCATCGTGATCGCCGCCTCAGCTGCCGGCTCGTCGCCCCCGACGTGCTCCTCCATCCAGGCCTCGAGCCCGAACGGGACGTACTCAAGGAAGACGGTGACGGCGGCCGTCGCCCCGGCGATCGCCTCGATGCGCCGGCGCACCGCCGACGAACCGTCCCAGTGCGCGACGGCCGTCTCCACGTCGGCGAGCTCGTCAGACAACGCCAGATGGCGGTCGTCCAGCACCCGCCAGTGGTAAAGGAGTGGGAAGGCGGCGGTGCGACCGGCCAGCACCCAGCTCGACGTCGTGACGAGCGCGGCCAGTTCGCGCCACACGCCGAACGACGGCGACCCGACGCCGTACTGGCAGCCGAGGGGCAGGTCGAAGAGGTTGGCGGTCGACATCAGGTGCTCGGGCCGGCGCTCGAGGTCGGTGAGTGGGACCTGCTTGACGAAGACCGGCGTGCCGTCCACGTGGACGACCGACGTCGTGCCGCCGATGCCCGTGCCGACGACGGCCGAGCCGTCCAGCAGGTCGCGCAGGCGCGGGTCGCTGAGCAGCGCGAGGGACTCGGCGACCGCGGCGTAGCGCTCCAGCCGATCGACGCGGGCCCAGCCGCCACTGTCGTCGGCCACGGCGACACGGTATGCCATGACGCGACATAATGCGCGCTCGCCAACACGATCATCGTCGGAATGACATCCACGCCTAACGGCACGTAGGGATCGGCGACCTTGTCGCATAACGCGCGGCCCAAGACCTTGCGTCGGGTGTCACCGAACGCCGGGAGTGTGACGATCGCGATCGAGACCGCGATTACTGATAGCGGCGGGTGCATCGGCTACGGGAAAAACTGAACCTCGACCGTGAGTGGGAGGAGATATCGGAACCGGAACGACCGGTAGCCGTCTTCGCCCGCGGCGAGTGGTTCGAGGTTCGTCTCCCGCGGCTCGGCGTCGAGATCGTTCCAGAGCCGTTCGGCTTCCTCGGTGGACGCGACCACGATGCCGAAATGCTCGTAACCAGAGCATGCCATCGGATCAGGTCGCTCCCGTAGGTTCACATAGCTGTGAGGACCGACCGAGACTGTCAGTCGGTCCGGAAGTCGCAGAGACTCGATCTCGCGCCAACCGAGTAGCGCGCCGTAGAACTTCAGCAACTCAGTCCGATACTCGTCCGTGAGCGTTCCGGCCGGAACGCTCATGGCAATGTGGTTCAGTCCGGCCGGCTCCGCCATCGTTGCCTCCCTTGAGACCGAGAGCACATGCTTGCACCCGACGAGCTCCGTATGCCTCGACCTCGCACCCAGTAGAGGGCAACGAGCAACAGGCATCGCCTTGACGCGCCCAATGCCGCATGCACAGTCCATCGGGTATCCCTGAACGCCGGATCTGCGCGCGCTCATCTTCGGAGCACCGCTACTCGTCCGAGACGAGGAGCTCGACGGGGGCACCGTCGGGGTATCGCACGACGAGATGCAGTTCGCCGCCGGTGGCTTGCACGAAACGCTTGAGCGTCGAGAGCAACATGTCGCTGCGGTACTCGAGACGCGAGACCTCCGACTGATCCATCTCCAGCAGCTCGGCGACCGTCGACTGCGTCAGCGCGCGTGCCTCCCGAAGCCGACGCAGTGTCGCCTGGCGCGCGTTGATCTCGCCCAACACCGCGTCGTAACGCGCTTTGGCTCGCGGCTTGACCTCCAACAGGTCCTTGAACCGCTCGTGCGCGCCCTCTGCACGCTTCCAGTCCTCGGCCTTGAGCTTCGTGCTCGCGGCCTTCGCGGTGTCGGTCGGAATGGAGCGCTTGGTCATCGATTGCCTCGCTTCACGATCGGTGTCAGCTCGGGATACTTACGGCAGTACTGGTCGAGTCGGCTCTGCGCCTCGGCAATGTGCGGCGGATACCAGTGATTTCCGAGTGACGTCTTGTCGCCACCAACGAGCGCGACCGCAACCTCGGCGCCGGCGTCGCTCCGGCAGTAGCCGTAGACGATTCGCAGGACCGGCGGAGCATCCGCGTATGGCGTGCTCTGCGTCGGTGGCGTCCGTCGCAGTGCGTGCAGGTCGTAGCGAGCGGTCACGATTGGATGCGATTCATCCCGAGCCTCGTCTTCGAGGTCGCGACCGTGCTGCTCCAATGCACTCAGCAGCGCCATCACCTCACCGAACACTTCCTCGTCGGCCTCAGCCACCGCTACGAGCCACTGCTCGAAGAACGGGTGATACCGAACTTCCATAGATGCACTCTACCTCATATGGGGCTGACCACATCCTCTGCTCACGACGTTGCTAACAAACACGGGCTGACCCGCCGGATTCTGATTCACGCAGCAGACGCGCTCGCGGTAACGTCGCTGCTCAGGAGCATTGCGGAGCACGAGACATCCGTCTCGGGCGTCGGCGAAGCACCTACGGATCAGAAGGTTGGGGGTTCGACTCCCTCCGAGCGCGCTGAGTTGGTGCGTGCGTGAACGGCCGTGCGCTGGTCGACTGTCGCCCATCGCGTTGCGATCCAAGTTCTGTGGGCTTCGCAACCCACGTGGCGCGGATTGTCTACGTGACGACGCGGTAGCGGAGGTGCGTGACGGTCGGGGTGTCGATCACCCGCACGATCTCCAACTCGATCCTCGATGGCAACACGTCGAACAATCGCAGGCCGCCACCGAACAGCACCGGCACCTGGTGAATTTGCAACTCGTCGAGCACGCCGGCCTCGAGCGCGCTCTGTGCCGTATACGCGCCGTGGACCAGCACGTCGCGGTCACCCGCGGCTGCCTTCGCCTGCGCCATCGCACTGACGATCCCATCGGTCACGTACGTCACCAACGGATAGTTCGCGACCGACGGACCCGGTGGCCGGTGACTGGGCACGAAGATCGGGACACCGTCGTGGTGATCGCCGCCCCAGTGATCGACCTGCTCCGCCGTGTTACGACCCGAGAGCACCGCGCCGGTCCTCTTGTCCTCGTCCAAGAAGTGTCGGCCCATCCCGGACTCGTCGGCGATCTCCGCGTTCGGCCCGGGCTCTCCATCGAACCCGTACCACTCGTGCAGCCGCATGAAGTCGTCGCCGCCGGGGTTGTCCGGTCCGGCGTTAGGGGCCGCGATGTACCCGTCGACCGACATCGACATGTAGAGCACAGATCTCGACACGTAACACCTCCGGGTCGTGCGGTTGTCGACGTCTACGACTCGCAGGCGCGTCAGAACTCATCGGAGGTGTACGACGCAGCTCGGTGCACGGCGACACACGAAGCGCAGACGCCCGCCGCGTCGGTGGGCGAGCCGGGTCCGGTTGCCGAGGAGCTCGACCCACACGTTGCAGGCAGTGAGGGCAGCGTCGCGGTCGACGGTGACACCCGCGGTCATCTGGGTTGAGCTGACGACGGTGACCTGCGGAAATTGTGGGGCGAAGGCGACGTAGCGGCCAGCTGTGTGTCTACGTGTGCGGTGTCAATACGGGATGGTGATCTTGGGACGGCGGCCGAGGCCCATCGCGAGCAATCCGAGCCCGATCATCGCCGATGCCGCGGCGAGCGGACCGTTGCTCTTCGAGCCCGTGTTCGCGAGTTGCCCGGGCGGGGTCGGTGAACCGCTCGTGGTGATCGGTCCCCGCGGGCTCGTCGTCGAGGTGGAGCCGAGCGGGGTCACAGGTGTCTCCGCAGTCGTCGACGTCGAGCCCAACGGGGTGATCGGTGTCGCCGACGTCGTAGACGTTGTGGCCGGGATCGTGGTGGTGGTGGTGGTGCCCATCGTTGTCGACGTCGTGGGGGCGACGGTTGTCGTCGTCGGGTGCGGCGCGGTGGTGCTCGTGCTCGTAGGCGGTGGCGCGCAGTCGGACAGTGTCTCGTGGGCCTGCGCCGAACCGCCACCGTCGGACGAGTCCCACGAATTGTTCGCGCTGACGGAGTGCGTGCCCGACCCGAGCGACAACGCGACGCTGTCGGTCGCCTGCGCGCCGGTGAACGTGAAGTCGCGCGCGATCGGTACGCCACCGTCGACGGTGATGGACTCGTGCGCGGTCGTCGACGAGCCGGCGAAGTTCTGATAGTTGAAATCGACCTGTGTGCACGAGATGCCGATCGCGCTGTCGTGCGCGAACGCCGCCCCCGAGAACAGCATCAGCACGCCGGCTGCGCTCAGAAAGGTCAACCCGAGCACGATCGATGCCGTGCTCCGGCGGCGGGCCCGGCGCGCGGCGCGTTGCGCCTTGCTCTGTTCGACGTGCCGGTCGTAGACCGCGGCACCCCAGATCAATCGGTTGAGATTGTGTAGCTCCGCCTGTTCGCGCTTGCGCGACCCCATAGTCCGCCTCCGATGCAGGGAACCCTCCGCCCGAGGTCGACGAAACCTCGATGCAGCGAACGTAGTTCCGTGCCCGGCGAAAAACGGAGATGGTGGGCGTCCGGCGGTTTTGCGGCCGGCGACGGAGGATCCGCCGACGCTCGGGTGGGAGGCGACAGCGTGCCGTCGATGTCAGATCGCCCGCATACGGTTGTTGCGTGGGTTGTGCTCCACCTCGGCGAGACCGAGCGCTTCCAGCACGGGAGGCACGTAGTTGCCGAACCGTCCCCGCAAGCCCTTCTTGAAGCCGTACCAACCGCCGACCGGGTTGTCTGCCGCTCGTCCCCACGCCGCGACGGTGCCGTCCTTCGCCGGCTTCTGCTCGTCGGCGTTCCCGCGCGGCATCCAGTCGCCGTAGTCGGTCAGCATCGTGTGCAGATCCTCGATGCACGACAGGTGGTAGCGCAGCTGCGTCTTCCCGACCTGCACCACGAGCGCAGGCGGGTCGGCCTCGGGATCGCGGTACGCCTCGAAGGCGCTGCTGCCCGGCGGCGTCGTCAGCTGCCACGCCTCGGTCGGGGTTCCAGTTCCTTCGACATCGTCGTTGGTCATGGGACGCACCTTCGCAGGTCGAACCTGACATCTGCTGTCATGTTCGATCTACGCTCCGAGAATGCGCGCGGCTCGGCTGCTCGACATGTTGCTGGGGCTGCAACATCGGGGCAACACGACGTCCCCGCAGCTCGCGGAGACGCTCGAGGTCTCCGAGCGCACGGTGTTGCGCGACGTCGAAGCGCTCAGCGAAGCGGGTGTCCCGATCTTCACCGCGCGCGGCGCGGGCAGCGGGATCGAGCTGACGGACGGACTCCAGAGACACCTCACTGCGCTCACCACCGACGAGGCCGGTTGCCGGTCGCGGAATCGCATCCCGCACGGCGCGCTCCGCCGGCTCGCGCGCGGCGTGCAGCGACGCCGTGAAGTCGAGGTGACGATCGCGCGCCAGTCGGCGGTCACGGTGCGACCGCTCGGGCTCGCGTTGAAAGCGGGGTCGTGGTACCTGGTGTGTGCCGGCCGCGGAGACATCGGAGCCGTCGAAGTGGTCTGTATCGACGACCTGCGGGCGACCCGGCTCACCAACCGCCGGTTCACGCCCCCGGCCGGCTTCGACCTCACCGACTTCTGGAGCCGCCGGACTCTCGCGCCAAGATGACGCGCCGGGTGCTCGCCTGAAGGCCCGTGCGTGCCGACTGAATCGGGTATGGCCCCACGCCGAGCCGACCGTCTACGACTGGGTCGCACGCGGTTTTCGCGCGCTATGACCGACGACAACACCGGCGAGACGTCGACGCGGGTCCGGCGGCTCGTTCAGGTTTGCGCCGTCGTTGCCGTCGTTGCGCAGCTGGGTCCCATCTGGCTGACGACGCGTTTCCCTGATCAGGACGGGCCCGCACACCTCGCGTCGAGCGTCGCCATCTCCGGCGCCTATCGCGGTGCCGCCGCCAAGGCGTTGCACTCGTACGTGCGGATCGACCTCGGTCTCGGGCACAGTCCGGTCGGGCACCTCCTGCTCGCCGGTTTGGTGCGCGTGAGCGGTGCGCTCACCGGTCAACGACTCTTCTTGAGCGCGTATCTGCTGCTGTTCGCGCTCGCGGGTCGGTACGCGATATCGGCGGTCCGCCCGAAGGCGGGGTCCCTCGTGACGTTGCTGTTGCCCGTCGGATCGGGGTACTTCTTGTTGCTGGGCTTTTGGGACTTCCTCCTCAGCCTGGTCGGCACCCTCTTCGTCGTCGGATATTGGCTCCGCCATCACGACGATCCGGGCACGAGGAGGTACGTCGGGGTCGGTGCGTTGCTCTTCCTCACGGCGCTGCTCCATCCGTCGGGCGTGATCGCCGCCGTCCCGTTCGTCGGGCTCGTGGCGATCTTCGACGCGATGCAGGGGCGGCGCCGGCGTGACCTGATCGGTGTCGCCGCGACCGCGATCGCGTGTGTGCCTGCGTTCGTTCCCGCGGTTCTGGTTACGAGCAATGCCTCGGGAAGCACGCCCCGGCCCCCATTCGCGCACGTGCTCCGGGGGCTCGTCGGCCTCGCGTTCGTCGTGCGGGTGATGCACAGCCGGGCCGAGGCCGGGATCACGATCGTCTTCATCCTGATCCTGGTCGGCCTCTCGGCCGTCGCGGCGGTGAAGCGCGTGCGCAAGGGTTCGTTCGCGGTCACCGACGCGTCGCTGGTCGCCGCGCTCGTTTGCGCGGTGGCATCACTCGTCGTGCCGAATGCCACGGGCGGTGCGGAGCTGCTCAACGAACGCCTGGCGCTCTTCGCGGTCGTGATGGCGATTGTCTGGCTCGGCGCACAACCCTTGGCGGCGCGACTGCGCGCGGTTGCGGCAGTTTCGGGCGCAGTTGTTGCGGTCGCCCTGATCGGCGTCCGCATGCCAACGTACCGGTCGCTCGACCGGGCCCTGCGCGAGATCACATCGGTGCAGTCGGCGATGACCTCAGGTCGGACGTACATCGTCGTGTTGGGCAAGGACACGAGCCGGGTCGACCAACTGACGAGCGCGTTGCGCGCCGACCCGTTCCGGAGTGTGACGGGATACTTCGCGGCTGAGCGCAAGGTTGTCGAGCTCGATAATTACGAGGGCCGCTACAAGTACTTCCCGTACCAGTACGTCGCGGCGCGTGATCCCGTTCGCGAGCTGTACCTTGCGACCGACCCGAGAGCGTTTACCCGCCACCCTGGGCTCGACCTGGCCGGCTACGCGCGTCGCACGGGTGGCGTGGTCGACTACGTCGTCATGCTGGGCGCGCCCGATCCGGCGCTGAAGGCGCAACTCGCGACCGGATATCGGCAACTCAACGCGAGCCAACCGACCGGGCTCGTCACGGTGTTCACCCGGGCCGGCTGACCGTTTCGCCTGAGTCCCGCGGCTCGCGTGAGTCGAGCTCTCCGAAGGCAAGGGCGTAGGCGACCGCGGTGATCGACATGCCGTCGAGCATCTCGTGCTCACGCACGATGCGTCGCAGTTCGGCCACCGGCACCCATTCGATCCGTTCCGACTCGCTCGGATCCGTCGGCTCACCGACGTGGGTGGCGCCGTCGGCGATGAAGGTGTGGAAGACCTGATCGCTCACTCCGTTCACGGGGTTGAAGCTGATCAGGTGGCGCAGCGGGCCGGGTTTCCAGCCGGTCTCTTCGAGCACCTCGCGCGCCGCGCCCTGTTCCGGCGTCTCGCCGGGGTCGATGCCGCCGGCCGGGATCTCCCATCCCCACGTGTCGGTGATGAAGCGATGCCGCCACAAGAGCAGTACGCCGCGCTCCGGGTCGTGGACGAGCGCGCCGGCTGCTTTGTTGGGGAGGCGCACGACGTGATGGTCGAATCGTTCGCCGCCCGGGATCTCGACGTCGACGAGGCACAGCTGGACCCACTTGCTGTCGTACAACACCCGCTCGCCGTGCACCTGCCACCGCATCGGTCGAGGGTACTGCCGGCCCCGGATGGGCCCGGTTGTGACGACGGTCACGCGCGGGCGTGTGACAGTTGTCATCGCGCGGCGATCGGACGCCAGCCGAGGCCAGCGGCGGTCGAATGACTGCGCATGCGCCGCCCCCTCTGCATCGTCAGCTCCATGGTGATCGTCGCGCTGGCCGCCACCGCGTGCGCGGCCGGGAGCGCGTTCGCGGATCCGGTTCCGGCCGGTGCTCCGGTCGCCGGGCACGGGCTCGGTGCGAGCCGGCCGACCCGGGTTCTCTGGCCGCGTGTCGTCATGCTCGGTGCCGTCCCCGCGAGCGTCGATCTCCGGCAGTGGGCCGTGGCTCCCGGGAACCAGGGACAGGTCAGCTCGTGCGTCACCTGGGCGATCGACTACGCGATGCTCGGCTGGTACGCGCGCTACAGCGGTCGGGCGGGACAGCCGTTCGCGCCGATGTACACGTACTCGCAGATCAACGGCGGCGGCGACGGCGGCAGCGTCCCGGCCGACGCGCTGCAGCTCGCGGCGACCCAGGGCAGCGACACCCGTGCCGACTACGCGCAGGGCGACTACGACTGGCAGCACAAGCCCACCGCGGCCGAGCACGCCAACGCAGCGCACTTCAAGATCAAGGGTTACGAGACACTCTTCGTCGGTTCGAACCAGGCCGGGAGCGCGACCCTCGTCAAGCAGGCTCTCGCGACGAAGCATCCGGTCGCAATCGAGATGGCAGTGCGGCATGGATTCGACGTGCTCGGGTCGAACGCGGCGGCGGTCGACACCGACTCCACCTCCGTGATCCGTGGCTACCACGAGGTGTTGGCGGTCGGCTACGACAGCACCGGGCTCATCGTGCAGAACTCGTGGGGCACCGGTTGGGCACACAGCGGCTTCGGCCGGATCTCGTGGACCGTCGTGCTGCACGACGTGTGGGAGGCCGACACGATCGACGGTCTCGTGCCCCCGCCCGCGCCCCGGCCCGCGCCGACTCCGCCGGTGACGACGACCCCGGGCGTCACCGCGCCGGCCAAGGTCGCGAGCGGCGCGGAGCCGTCGACGACGGTGGCATACAAGGTGACCTGGAAGGGCACGGCCGGCACGAGGGGCGCCATCACGCGCTACGAAGCCTGGTATCAGGTCGACGGGCACGCATTGGTCGAGGTCCGCCTCGCGTCACCGACCGCCACCACGTTCACGCTCAGTGCGCTCGTCGGGCATCACTTCCGGGCCGCGGTGCGGGCGAGCAGCAAGACGAAGACCGGCGCGGTCCGTTACAGCGCGACGTTCACAGCGGTGGGTTAGCGCGAAGCGGTAAGGAACCACCGACCGTCAGGCGGCCTCAGGACGAGCTGCTGTTGCGGCGGCTGGTCCCGATCGCGGCCGCACCGAGCAGGAGGCCGAGCGCACCGACGACGATGCCGACGATCGCGATCGTCCGGGCGCCGTCGACGTCGCTCTTCTTCACGGTGCTCCCGGTCGACCCGGAGGAGGTCCCGGTGGTGGTGGGAGTCGTCGCGTTGCCGGCCGCGCCCGCGGTCAACGCCAGCACCGGCTCGGGATTGTCGGCTTCCGGTCCGCCGGGCGGCGAGACCTGGACCCAGTTGACCGTCTGACCGTTGCTGTACGTCTGGATCGTCGCGAACGCGAGCGAGTCGGCGTCGTCGGGAAGGCCGACCGAGACCTTGAACTCCTGGAAGTTGCCGACCGCGATACCGGCGCCGGACGCAGTCCACGTGACGTCCTTCACCGCTTCGTTCACGGAGCCGGCGTCGGTGACGATCGCTTTCGTCACGTGGACGGTCGTGGCGGCCGAAGTCCAGCCCGCGATGGGCTCGACGAGCGCCGCCGCGATCGGGTGGTCAGTGGGGAACTGCACGACGACTTTGGTCGTGGTCGCGTTGTCCATCTCGTTCGGGACGACGAATGCGAGTACCGCGTCGCTCCCCTTGGGCGCGGACTCGGGCTCGACCTTCACGTGGGCCCATGCGGGCGCGGCGGCCGCGACCAACGTGATTGCGGCGGTACCCATGACGATTGCGAAACGTCGCACCAGTTTCCCCTCGAACCGTTCGTAAGACGTGTGTCGTGCACCGGTCGTCGCGACCGGCAAGAAAGTTCCCGAATGCTTACACGATTGTCGTTTTCTCCAGGGTCTACGCGAGCCGGAGGACCCGTCGGGATTGGGTTCGAGGCGCTACGAGCAGGTACAACAGCGCGGTCCCGACGAGCTCCAGGAGGTGGGTCGTCTCGGTGATCGCGACGGCTCGGCCGTGGGCGATGTCGATGATCGCGGTGAGGATCAATCCCGCCGAGAGCACGGCCGCAAACGGCAGCAGACCGACGGCGCGCAGCGGTCGCAACGCCGCGAACGCGAACGCGACCGCGAGCGCGAGGTCCCAAGCCCCCTTCTCGTGAGCGACATGGATCGGAGCGCCGTCGTCGGAACCGAACATGAGTCCGGGGACCGCGAGCGCCAGCTGCATGATCGCCACCGCGACCAGCCCGAGCCGCAGTGCCGAAGTCAACCCGTCGGGCCGGTGCCGCTCACGGCGTGCCGAATCGAGCACCAATGTGGTCATGTCGGGTGCGGCTGCGGCCTGCGAGAGGGCCGTGTGCGCGAGTGTGTCGAAGTCGCGCGCGTGCTCGAGGAACTCGCGACACGCCGGGCACGAGCGCGCGTGCGCCCAAGCGACGGCGGGCGCGATGCCGACCGCCGATCTCGGTTCGTCGTCGAGGGTGGCCGACAGCGTTTCTCGAACCCGAAAACAGTCCATGCTCCAACAGTCGTTCCGAAGGGGTGTCTGGTTCCCGAGGCCGGACACGTCGTAGCGTCGAGCATGTGGACGACGACGAACAGATCGTCCGGGCCGCCGCCTCGGGCGACCGGGCCGCGCTGGCGGCGTTTGTCCGCGACACCCAGGACCACGTGTGGCGGTACTGCGCCTACCTGGGCCGCGGCGACGACGTCGCCGACCTCGTGCAGGAGACCTACGCCCGGGCGTTGCGGGCGTTGCCCCGTTTCGAGGGCCGTACAACGGGGCGGGTGTGGCTGCTCGCCGTTGCTCGGCGCGTCTGCGCGGATGCTGTGCGGAGTGCGCAACGCCGACGCGCGTTGGAAGCGCGTTGGCGTCGTGAACGGCGCCCGTCGGAGATGTCGGAGACGGTTGCCCTCGAGATGATGCTCGACGCGCTCGCGCCCGAGCGCCGAGAGGCGTTCGTCCTGACCCAGCTCGTCGGCCTGCCGTACGAAGCGGCGGCGCAGGTGTGCCGCGTTCCTATCGGCACGATCCGATCGCGCGTCGCCCGCGCCCGCGCCGAGTTGCAAGCGTCGCTCCGGCACGAAGAAACGGGCTGACTGTCCCGTCGCGAATGCCGCGTGGTCCTACCCAATGGATGGACCCGATTGGATGGGCCGATGGGATGGGTCCCGCCGGCGAACCGGCGGGACCCGGCCGAGGGCCGAGTGGGGTTCGGGCCTCGACGACTGCCGCGGACACTAACGAGAGGCGACGCGTGGCGCCCGTTGACGACCGGGCCTGCGGAATCCGGTCGCCCGGATCCGGTCCGGTCGGGTGAATTGGCAAGAATGGCGGCGATGCGCATGACCTTCCTCGGCCACGTCGGTTTCTTCGTGGAGACCCGGGGCGGATCGGTGTTGTGCGACCCGTGGTTCACACCCGCCTACTTCGGCTCGTGGTTTCCCTTCCCCCGCAACGACGGCCTGGATCCGACTGCCTTCTCGGCTCCCGACTACCTCTACGTCTCCCACCTGCATCGCGATCATTTCGATCCCGAATGGCTCGGTCGTCACGTCGACAAGCGGACGCGGGTGTTGTTGCCCGAGTTCGGGGTGCCGTTCCTCGAACGCGAGCTGCGCGCGATCGGCTTCCGCCGCTTCGTTCGGACGCGGCACGGCGAGCCGTTCGATCTCGACGGGCTCTCGGCGACCATCCTCGCGTTCACGTCACCCGCCGACGGGCCGTTGGGCGACTCATTGCTCGTGCTCGACGACGGCACGGCGCGCGTGCTCGATCAGAACGATGCCCGGCCCGGCGATCCGGAGATGCTGCGCGCGCTCGGTCCGTTCGACGCCCAGATCGTGCAGTTCTCCGGCGCGATCTGGTATCCGATCACCTACGACTTCCCGCCGGAATTGAAGCATCGTCTCGCGAGCGAGAAGCGCGTGAATCAGATGGCGCGGGCCCGCCAGTACATCGAATGGATCGACGCCACACACGTGTTTCCCTGCGCGGGGCCGCCGGCATTCCTCGACGACGCGCTCGTGGCCCTCAACGACTTCGATCGTGATCCCGCGAACATCTTCCCCGATCAGATGGTGTTCCTCGATGCCTTGCGCGACGCCGGGATCGAACGGGCCGAGCTGATCGTCCCCGGCACCGTCGTCGAGCTCGACTCGGCCGCGTGCTCGGTGACCCATCCCGACGCCGACGCGTCGACGAAGCCCTTCGTGGACAAGGCCGCGTACATCGACGACTACCGGCACGATTGGGGTCCGTGGCTCGACGAGGAGCACGCGTCGTGGTCGCACGGGCGACGCGATCTGGTTGCGGAGATCGGCGAATGGTTCGAACCGCTGATGCGGCGCGCACCGATCACCTCCGCGGGCATCGCCGGCAACGTCGTGCTCGACGTCGGCGAACCCGGCGCCGACGTGTGCATCGACTTCGTCGAGTCGGAGGTGCGGCCGTGGAAGGGCGCCCACGAGCCGTACATGTACAAAGCCGACGTCGACCGCCGGTTGATCGAGGCGCTACTCGAACGTCATGTCGAGGACTGGGTCAACTCGCTGTTCTTGTCGTGCCGGTTCGTACTGCACCGGCCCGATCCTGCGAACTTCAACGAGTTCGTCATGACGTTCTTCAAGGCACTGTCGAACGAGCGCATCGCCTACGTCGAGCGTTCGTACCGCGAGCGACGTGAGCTGGCCGACGAGTTCTTCGAACGCGACGGCTGGCGCATCGAGCGCTTCTGCCCGCACCGCCAAGCCGATCTGACCCGGTTCGGGGAGATCGACGACGGCGTGCTCACATGCAGTCTCCATCACTGGCAGTTCGACCTGGCCACCGGTCGTTGTCTCACCAGTGACGACAAGAGCCTGCGCTGCGAACGCGTGCAAGACTCGCCCGCATGAGTGCCTTCAACCATGTGGGGCAGTGCGTGACCGATCTCGAACGGTCGAAACGGTTCTACTGCGACCTGCTCGGGTTCACGTTCGAACGCGAGATCAGCCCGCCTGACGACAGCTCGGCCCAGTTGATGTCGTTGACCGTTCCGCTCGCGATGACTGCCGCGTACCTCGTGCGGGACGGGCTCGTGCTCGAGCTGCTGCACTACGCCGCCGATGGTCAGACCCTGCCGTTCGAGGCCCGCACGATGAACCAACCCGGACTGACCCATCTGTCGCTCTCGGTCGACGACGTCGCCCAGACGTGCGCGCGCGTCGCCGAGTTCGGGGGAGAAGTGGTGGAGTCGTCGAATATCGGCGCCGCGGTGTTCATCCGTGATCCCGACGGTCAATACGTCGAGCTACTGCCGATGACGTACCGCTCGCACCTGGAGAACAAGGGCTACCACTAGTTCGTGCGGCGGTAGAGGCACTGCCCGCCGCCGGATGCGTGGAGGCCGCCGCCCGGCGACCAGAGTCGCGCGGTCCAACCGAAGAGACCGCCGGCCGACAGTGGTGCCGAGCCGTCGCACAGCAGCCACTCGTGCGGGCTCGTCGGCGCGTGGAAGGCGACGTTCAGGTCGAGCGTCGGCGCGATGAAGCCGTGTTCCTTCCACGCGTGCGGACGGTGTGCCGACGGCCAGCTCGGTAGGTCGACGAGGATGACCGCGCGCGTCGCGTCGATCCACGGGTCGTCGTACGCAGGCGTCGGGACGAACCGCAACCACTCCCGCCAGCGCGCCGGCAACGGACCCGTCGGCGGCCACTCCGTTTCGAACTCGATCGGCTTGCCTTCGAGGTTCCGCCAGAACGGGAACGGCGGCTCGGCGTCGTCGGGAAGGAGCTCGGTCATGTACGGGAGCTGGCCCGGGCCAGGAACGTCGGGAGGAGTGGTCTCGTCGTGCTCCAAACCTTCGATGTCGGCCACGCTCCACACCATTGCGTCGAGGATCGCCCGATCGCCCTGGCTGATCTCGACGCGCTGGGCCGCGGCGGTGCGTCCGCGCTTGCGCGTCGAGACCCGGATGTCGACCGCGCCGAACTGGGCCACGCTCAGGTAGTGACACGAGAACGCGGCCGGCCGGAGCTCCGGTGTCGAAGCACCGGCCGCGCGGAGCGCGCACGCGGCGACGTACCCGCCCATCGGCCCCCAGATTTCCCACTCCGCGCTCAGTGTCGCTTCGTACAGCCCGTCGCCCCGCGCGCGTACCGCGGTATCGGTAGCCAGATCGCCCATTGCGCAAGCCTGCCCGCGCCCCGCCGGTGGGACAAACGAATTTGCCGAGCCCGACCGAGGATCAGTCGGGGGCGAGGGCGGTTCGGACGGCTTCTGCGCAGATCGTGCCGTCGAAGAACGCGGGGTTCATGCCCGCGTGCAGGCGGGCGGGGTTGAGGAACATGAGCTCGCGGAACTCGCGCTCGCCGATGATGCCGTCCTCGACGAGTTCGAACGCCTCTTCGACGGGCTCGGTCATATCCTGCACGTCCCAATGCGACACGTCGGAGCCGAAGATCGGTCGCAGGCGGGCGTGCGCCGGGTTGATCCGCTCGTCGAAGGCCCACGCGACGAGGCGGTCGTCGGCCTCGCACCCGAAGTAGAAGTTCGGGACGAACTTGTCGCGCAGGTCCTCGACCGACGTGAGCACGGCGGCGGAGAACTCGTCGAGCTGCTCCGGCCGCCCGCTCGGGCGGCTGAAGTACGCATGCAGCTCGACCAGACCGGAGCGCACCCGCGCGTCGCCGTACTGGTCGAACAGCGCGACGAGCGCGTCGACATCGAGGAGATCGGGATCGAGGCTCCGGATGTCGTTCGCGTTGCGCTTCGACCAGTGGCCGACCAAATCGGAGAACAGGCTGCATGCCCAGCCCACGCCGCCTTCGAGGAATCCGAAGCGCAGGGTCGGGAACCGGTGCGTCACCCCCGAGAGGAACAGCGATTTGCACAGCGACTCGTGGCTCGCGGCCAGGCCACCGATGTGGTTGTACACGTAGCTCGTGGCTGATCGGGTCACCCGATGCGACTGCAACGAGCTGTGGAACACCGGCGCGACCCCGAGCTCGACGCACTTGGCCCACACCGGGTCGTAGTCGAACGCGCTGTCGACTCCGAACGTGTCGAGCCGGTGCTCGTCGCCGTCACCGATGGATCGGCGCGCGTGACCGGCGAACACCGCGGTCTTGAAGCCGAGCTCGCGGACCGCGTACTCCAGCTCGTCGACCGCGAGCTTCGGGTCGATCATCGGCACCAGCGCGCCGACGGTCGTGCGGTCGCGATACGGCGCGTACAGGTTCGCGAGCGCACGGTTCGCGGCCCGGCAGCGCAGGCCGATCAGCTCGTCGTCGTGCATCTCGAGGTACGACAGCGTCATCGACGGATAGAGGATCGTGAAGTCGATGCCGATCTCGTCGAGGCGTTCGTAGAGTAGCGCCGGCAGGTATGATGTTGCGCGGTCGCGCGTGTTCTCCGTCGGCCATCCCCACCACGACGGCATCGCGCGCCAACCGGGCCCGCGTGCTCCGGGATGCGACGCGAGGACGGTCGTGGTGTCGGTGAGACCCGTGTTCCGGGCGTACCGGTCGCGCATTTCGGGCCCGCCCATCTCCCCGAGGTACGTGAGCATCTCTTCTTCGAAGACCGGTCCGAGCTCGACGAAGTGCCCGTCGGCGTCGATGATCGGGTGCGAGAGCCCGGCCCGCACCGCCGCTGCGTTGTTCCTCATGCGGCTACCACCTCCGGTTCTCGGTCACCCGTGCGACTCGAAGGACCATACGAGCCTCCGGTGTGCGCCTGGCCCTCATGCCTGAACTCCCAACTCGCGAGCCCACGCCAGGAGCTTGCGCGCGGTCGCGACGTGCGCGATGTGGATTTCGTGTCCCTCGCCTTGGTTCTTGTCCCCCATGACGACCTTGCCGTTCGACGACTCCGCTTCGCACGTCAGCCGGTCGATCTCGCTCCAGTACGCGACCTCGTCGCGGCTCGGCGTGAAGGCGGCGTTGACGATCGGTACGTGCTCGGCGTTTCCCATCATCATGCCGAAGTACCCGATGTCGCGCAGTTCGGTGAGCCAGGAGTGCAGACCGTCGAGGTCGTCGTTCGCGCCGCCCCACATGCCGCTGATCGGGTACCTGATCCCGGCTGCCCGCGCGTCGATCAGCACCTTCTCGCGGATGTAGAGCGTCTCGGTGCCCTTCGGCGTCCAGCGGAATCCGATGTCGGCGCAGATGTCGCCGAAGCGCGAGACCGCGCCGCCCATGTAGGCGACCCGCTCCGATGCGCTCGCGATCTCGTACGCCTGGCGGATGGCCTGCGCGTTCTCGAGGATCGGGTACAACACGATCTCACCGCGCGGGAGCCCGTGCTCGACTTCGAGACACGTGATGATCGCGTCGGCCGCGTGCACATCGGCGGGCCCGGTGATCTTGGGTAGGAGGATGCCCGCGAGGTTCGGTCCCATCACCGCTTGGAGGTCGCGCAGGATCATGCCGGAATCGACCGGCTGCACGCGCACGAAGTTGACGGGCGTATCCGGGCCGGTGGCGGCGGAGTCGAGGTACTCGCGCACCAGCCCCCGCGCCTTGACCCGAGTCGACTCCGGGCACGGCGTGCGGGGCTCCTCGATGTCGAGGAAGAGCGCGTCGGCACCCGACTTCGCGTTCGCGGCGATGCGGTCCTCTTGATCGCCGGGCGTGAAGAGCAGCGAACGGAGCGGCAGTGCGTTCTCTTTGCCCACGGGGGCGCGCCTCCTCGGGTGACCGTCGCCGGCACCCTAGATCGCGCCTGATCAGACTCGTAGGCGCCTGATCAGACTCGCAGGCGCCTGATCAGACTCGCAGGCGGGGATCCGCGACCCCCTGCAACACCTCGACGCCCGTGTTGATGATCACGTACGCGGCGCCGAGGAAGAGCGTCACGCCGGCGATCGCGGGGAAGTCGAGATCGGGGATCGCCTGCACCGTGTAGAAGCCGATCCCGGGCCAGGCGAAGATCGACTCGATGACCACCACCCCCGCGAACATCAGCCCTACCTGCAGACCGGTCATCGAGAGCGCGGCGCCGAGCGAGTTGCGCACGGTGTGCTTCCAGAGCACGGCCGACTCCCGCATGCCCTTGGCGCGAGCGGTACGCACGTAGTCGGTACGCAGGTTGCTGACGATGCTGCTGCGCAACACGCGCCCGATCGAGACCGCGGGTCCGATCGCGATGCAGAAGCCGGGCAGGATGAGGTGCTCGATCGCGTCCTTGAACACGTCGAAGCGGCCGTGGATCACGCTGTCGACGAGGAGGAACTTCGTCGGGCCCGTTGGCGCGTTGCGGAACTTGGTCTGACCCGTCGACGGGAGCCAGTGCAGGCGATGGTAGAAGAGCAACAGGCCCAGGAGCGCCAGGAGGAAGACGGGCGCGGACGAGCCCGCGACCAACACGAGCCGCAGGAGCCCGGAGCCGCGCACGCGCGCGGCCGAGGCGATTCCGAGGATCAGCGCGAGTACGAGTGCGATGCCCATCGCGAAGATCGTCAGCTCCAGCGTGGCCGGGATGTCGTTCGCGAGGTCGGTCGTTACCGGGTGCCGCGTGCGCAGGGAGTCCTGCAGGTTGCCCTGCACGAGGCCTTTCACATAGTCGAAGTACTGCATTGGTAACGGCTTGTCGTAGCCGAGGCGGTGGCGTTCGGCCTTGACGAGCGCAGGCTGCGCGTTCGCGCCGAGCTTCACCCGCACCGGGTCGGCCGGCGTGTAGCGCTGGAGGACGAACACCATGAACGCGAGCACGAGCAGCACGCCGATCATGCCGACGACGCGCCCGGCGAAGAAGCGGAAGGCGTCCATTCGAGGCTCCTTAGCGATCGCCGATGAGGTCGCGGGCGCCGTCACCGGCGATGTTCGCGATGATCGCGACGCTGAAGACTGCGAGCGCGGGGATCACCGATATCCACCAGTACTGCAACAGATAGGTGATGCCGCGGGCACTCATCGCGCCGAGTTCGGGGGCCGGTGCCGGTGCGCCGAGCCCGAGGAACGACAAGCTCGACAGCGTGATTACGAGTGCGCTGACGTCGAGACTGGCGGCTACCAGCGTCGACGGCACCGCGCCGGGCATGAGATGGCGGAACATCAGGCGGAAGCGGCCGGCGCCCGCGAGGCGCGCGGCTTCCATGTGTGGTCGGGTGGCGAGCGCACGGACCTCACCGCGGACGATCCGCGAGTAGAGCGGCCACCACACGACCATCACCGCGATCAACGTGTGCCACAACGACGGCCCGAGTGCGGCGACGATCGTGATCGCGAGCACCGGGCCGGGCAGGGCGAGGAACGTGTCGGTGAACCGCATCAGGATCGTGTCGACCCAGCCTCCGGTCGCACCCGCGACGAGCCCGATGAAGCCGCCGAACAACACGCCGGAGCCGATGACGAGCAGCGCGGCCAACCACGTCGACTGAATACCGAGGAGGACGCGGGAGAAGATGTCGCGACCGACATCGTCGGTGCCCAGCAGGAAGCCGCCGTGGCCCGGCGCGAGAAACGGATCGCCCGGCGTCGCCGACGCCGAATGCGGCGCGAGCACCTTGGCGAAGATGGCGACGAGGGTCACCAGCACGAACAGTCCGATCGCAACGCGATCGAGCCAGCCGACGCGGCGCAGCATCTCGAACTGCGGACGCTTCCGCCCCCGGAGCTTCGGGAGCGTGACGGTGAACGGTTCTGCGACCGCCATCAGCCGACTGCCCTTCGGTTCTCGCGCTGCGGGATCGCAGTGAGGTCGATGGCGATCTCGTTCGAGTCGCCATCGTGGATACGCAGGCACGAGATCGTGCGGCCGTCGCCGCCGAGCCGGACCGGTTCCGGGAAGATGGCCGAGCAGTCGTCGAACGCGACGGGGCAGCGGGGGTGGAACGAGCACCCGGGCGGCGGGTCGATCGGGCTCGCGGGGTCGCCTTCCAGCGGCACGTGGGTCGCGTCGGGTCCGGGAACCGACGCCAGGAGGCTGCGCGTGTACGGATGCACCGGTGCCGCGCAGACTTCTTCGGCGGGCCCGAATTCCACGATGCGCCCGAGGTACATCACCGCGATGCGGTCCGCGACGACTCGAGCCGCGGACAGGTCGTGGGTCACGAAGAGCACCGACATGCCGAGCTCGCGCCGCAAGCGGCCGATCAGGTTCAGCGCGGTCGCGGCGAGCGACACGTCGAGCGCGCTCGTCGGCTCGTCGCACAAGAGCAATGAGGGCGGCACGATGACGGCACGGGCAATGGCCGCCCGTTGGCGCTGGCCGCCGGACAGTTGTGCGGGCTTGGCCTTGGCCACTTCGGTCGGCAACCCGACGAGGGTCAGCGCTTCGTCGACCCGGGCCCGGCGCGCGTTGCGCCCGAGTGGTTGGTCGTGCAACCGCTCGCCGACGAGCTCACCGATGGTCATCCACGGTGTGAGCGACGCGCCGGCGTCCTGGAAGACGATCTGGGGCCGCGTCCCCTCGCCCACGGTCACGCCGCCTTGGTCGTGCGGCAGCAATCCCGCGACGACGCGAAGCAGCGTCGATTTCCCGCAGCCCGACTCGCCGACGAGCGCGACCGAGCCGCCCCTGACCACTTCGAGGTCGATGCCACGCAAGGCCTGGAGCTTGCGCCGGCGGCGACCGCCGCGCAGGGTGAACGACTTGGTGACGCCCTTGACGATGAGCGCGCTGTCGGCCGGGCTCCCGTAGTCGGCGAGCGTCGTCTCCTGGCGGGGCCAGTCGGGGGCGGCCGCGGTCATCGCGAGCCGGTTTCGTTCGCCGAGCCGGACGCACGCGGCGATGCCGTCGTGTGTGCCCGCGGGCCGCAGCGCGGGCACGGCTTCGACGCAGCGATCCTCCGCCAACGCGCACCGCGGCGCGAACGCACAGCCGGGCGTGTGGGCCCGGGGATCGGGCGGCTCGCCGGGCAGCGTCGGCAGCTGGTGCTCACGATCGGTGCGGAGCGTCAAACGCGATTCGAGGAGTCCGACCGTGTACGGATGGGCGGGGCGCAGTAACACCGACTCCGAGGCTCCGTACTCGGCGAGCCGTCCGCCGTACATCACGGCGATGTGGTCGGCGAGCTGGGATGCGACCCCGAGGTCGTGGGTGACGAACACGAACGCGCAATGCAACTCGTTGGCGAGCTCGCGCAACAGCGCGAGAATCTGCGCCTGCACGGTGACGTCGAGCGCCGTCGTCGGCTCGTCGGCGATGACGAGCTTCGGGTTGCCCGCGATCGCGAGCGCGATCATCACGCGCTGGCGGAGTCCGCCCGAGAGCTCGTGCGGATACTGCGTGTAACGACGAGCGGGCTCGGGGATCCCGACCGCGTCGAGCAGGCGGAGGGCCTCGGCCTTCGAACCCGCCGCCTCCACCACCTGTGTGCCGACCCGCATCGTCGGGTTCAGTGAAGTCATCGGATCCTGGAAGACGGCGCCGAGGTGCGCCTTCCGTACGAGCCTGCGCTCCTCTGCGGACGCCGACACCATGTCGACGCCGCAGACGAGCGCACTCCCGCTGACCTGGGGGGCAGGGTCGCGGGGTAACAGCCCGAGCAGGCTCAGGCCCAACACGCTCTTGCCGCTGCCGGACTCGCCGACGATGCCGACGATCTCGCCCGGCACGACGTCGAACGACACGCCGCGCACGGCGTGGAGGTCGCGTCCCCCACGCCGGAACATCACCTCGAGATCACGCACCGAGACGACGGCCTCGGTCTCACGCGCGATCTCGAGGTCGGCGGATCCGTCCGCGCCGGCGGCGACCACGCTCATCCTTCCTTCAGATCCTTGAGTCGGATCGTGTAGGCCGTCGGCAACTGGTGCACGAAACCGGTCAGGCCAGTTCGGGCCACCACGATCTCGTTGTTGTCGGCGATGGTGATGAAGCAGCCCGACGCTGCCAGTGCGTCACCCGCTTCGCCGTAGTACTTGTCCACGTCGGCCTTCGTGAGCGAACGCAGACCCTTGTCCATGTCGGCGTCGGCGGTCGGGTCCGAGCACTTGAGGTAGTTGATCGCGCCTTGGGAGTTCATGAAGATCCGCACCCACGTGTCGGGGTGGGCCGCGTCGGGGTTGAACGTCCACAACAGGAGATCGGGAGCCGTGTCGGGGTGGTTCGGGAGATCGAACACCTCGGCGATCGGCATACCGCGCACCTTCACGCTGAAGCCGGCCGCCTGCAGCTTCGCCGCGAGCACTTCGGCGAGCCGGGGCAGCGTGCCGCCTTCGTCCTGCGAGTACGCGAAGTCGATGCTCTTGTCCGACGCCGGCAACGTCTTGGCCAGGTTCGTCAGTGTCGATGTGTCGTACGTATCGGTGTCCTTGGCCAGGTCGAGTGGAAGGTTGTCGACCGGGTACATCTGCGTCGAGACCGCAGCTTGGGTTTGGTAGATCTCCTTGGTGATCGCCGCTTTGTCGAAGAACGTCCGCAACGCCTTGGCGAGGTCACGGTTCTTGAACGGCCCCTTGTGCGGGTTCGTCGCGAGCACCGTCTTCAACAACACCGGGAACTGCTGCACCTGGAAGCCGGGCTTGGTCCGGAACGACTCGGCTTCGGCGACCGGGAGACCGTGCGTCATCATGTCGAGGTCGCCGCTCTCGAGCTTCAGCTCCTGTTGGGTGACGCTCGGGATGATCGAGATGTCGACCTTCTCGAAGTATGGCTTCGGTGAGCCCCAGTACCCGTCGAAGCGGGTCAGCTCGTAGCCGACGTCGGTCTTGAAGCTGGAGATCGTGTACGGACCCGTTCCCGCGTCGTGGTCCTTCAGCCAGTTCTGAGCGAAGTCCTTACCTGCGTGCGCAGTGAGTACGGTCGGGCTGACCGCCTTCGGTCCGTACGGCGCCGCGAGGTAGTCGAGGAACGGGCTGACAGGGTTTTTCAGCGTGACCACGAACGTGAGCAGGTCGGGCGCTGCCGTCGAAGCGACGTCGGCGAGCATGTACGCCGGCGCGCTGTTGACGTCGGTGCGGCGCTTGAAGTCGGCCTGCCACGTCGTCGCGGTCTCCGCCGTCCCGTCGTGGAACTTCACGCCGGGGTGGAGCTTGAACGTGTACGTCTTGCCGTCGGGCGAGACGGTCCAACTGTCGGCGAGCGCGGGTTCGAAAGTGGACGCGTTGGGCTTGTACGCGATCAGCCCCTCGTATACCGAGGTAACGACCTCGTTGCCCTCGACCTCGTAGAAAATGTCCGGGTCGGGAACTTGCATGTTCGCGTTGAAGGCGAGCTTCAGTACGCGCGAGCCGACCGGCAGCGTCGAACCGGTGCCACCACCGCCGCCACTTTCCGAGGATTTCGAGCTCGAGCCGCCGCACGCCGCGAGCGCGATCGCACCGGCGAGGCCGGCGATGAGTAGTCGGGAACGGAAGGGATTCACGAGGTCTCCTGTGTGTGGATGTCGTCGAGGGGGTCGCGGTGGACGGGGCGCTCGGTGGGTGCTCAATGCAGGACCGAGCCGCCGTTGTTGCAGATGATCTGGCCGGTGATGTACGCCGCGCCCGGGCTCACGAGCCAGGCGACGAGCGCGCCCGTGTCGTCGGGCACGCAGAACCGACCGAGCGGGATGTTGGCGAGATATGCGGCGCGCACGTCGTCGGAGGGATCGCCGGTGATCGACACCTCGCTGCGCCGCTCCGCCATCACCATGTCGGTCTCGGTCGTTCCCGGGCCGACCGCGTTCACGCTGATGCCGTGCGGTCCGAGCTCGAGCGCGGCGGCCTGCGTGAGCCCGACGACCGCGAACTTGCTCGCTGCGTACGCGCCGAGATACCGAAACGTCTGCACCGCCGCCTCGGACGCGACGTTCACGATCCGGCCGTGCGTCCCCGCCGCGATCATCGTGCGCGCCGCCGCCTGCACGCCGTGGAAGGTGCCCATGTAGTTCACCGCGAGCATGCGTTCCATGTCGGCGGCGCTCGTGTCGACGATGGGCGCGAGCACGGAGATACCGGCGTTGTTCACCCACGCCTCGAGGGTGCCGAGGTCGGCGGCGGCGTCGGCGAGACGCCCCGACGTGCCGATGTCGGTGACATCGCCACCGACGATGACGGCTCGGGCGCCGGCGTCGGTGACGGCGTCGGCTGTCTCCTTCGCCGCGCCTTCGTTCGACGAGAAGTTGACGACGACGTTCCAACCGTCGCGGGCGAGGGCGATCGCGATGGCGCGACCGATTCCCTTGCTCGCGCCGGTGACTACCGCCGAATGTTCGGTGACGGCGGGTTCGCTCACGATGCCTCCAGGAGCCATCGGAACGGTGCGAGGTGGCGCGCGTCGCCGTCGAGGAGCCGCTCCGGATGCCATTGGATGCCGAGAACGTCGTCGGCCTCGACCGCTTCGATGACGCCGTCGTCGCTCCACGCGGTCGGGTGCAGGCCCGCCCCGGGATCGCGCACCGCTTGGTGATGGATCGAGTTGACCTTGACCGAACCCGCAAGCGCCCGCTCGGCCGCGCTGCCGGGCTCCGCGACGACCTCGTGCACCGGTTCGTACTGGAGGTCTTCCGCCCAGTGGTGTTCGAAGCCGGCGGTCGGGAGGTGCTGATGCAACGAGCCGCCCGACGCGACCGTCATGATCTGGATGCCCCGGCAGATGCCCAGCACGCGCACGCCGGCCGCGCACGCGGCGTAGAAGGCGGAGATCTCGAGCGCGTCGCGCACGGGATCGAGGTCGTAGACCTCGGGTGCCGCCGCTTCGGCGTAACCGGCCGGGTCGACATCGCCCCCGCCGGTGAGGAGCAGTCCGTCGGCCTGGGAGACGATCTCGATCATGCGGTCACGGGCGCCGTCGACCGCGAGCGCGGGCAGCACGACGGGGAACCCGCCCGCAAGCGCGACTGCCTCGACGTAGCCGCGGTGCACCGAGTAGCGATGCACCGGCTCCCGCCCGATGATCACCGCGATCAACGGCGCACTCGTGTGGATCGTCGACGCCATCAAAAGGCGAGCAGGTAGCGCTCGCGCTCCCAGTCGGTCACCTGCGCGTGGTACTCGTCCCACTCCGCCCGCTTCATCCCGCTGTAGGCGGTGACGAACTGGCTCGGGAACACCGCGTGTGTCAGCGGATCCGCGTCGAACGCGTCGATCGCTTCCAAGAGGTTGCGGGGCAGGCGCGGCGACGTCGTGGTAGAGGTGGCGCGGTTCCAGTCGTACGTGATGTCTTCGATCGGCTCACCCGGATCGAGCCCTTCGCGGATCCCTTCCAAGCCGGCTGCGAGCATGAACGCAGTCGCGAGGTAGGTGTTCGCGGCGGAGTCGACGGCGCGATTTTCGACCGCGGGACGGTTGCGCGGGAGGCGCAGCATGCACGAGCGGTTGTTATCGCCGTAGGCGGCGAACACCGGTGCCCACGACACGGTGCCGTCGGCGAGGCGGGGCTGGAGTCGCTTGTAGGAGTTGACCGTCGGCGTTGCGATCGCCGCGATCGCGGCCGCGTGGCGCATGATGCCGGCGACGAAGGAGTACGCGAGCTTGCTCCAGCCCTTGCCCCGCGCGTCGTCGGCGTCGCGGAACAGGTTCGCCTCCGTGCCCAGCTCCGCGATGCTCATGTTGAAGTGGTGCCCGGAACCCCAGCCGGTCGTGTACGGCTTGGGCATGAACGTCGCGATGAGACCGGCTTCCTTGGCCGCCTGCTTGACCATCAACCGGAAGAACGTGATCTTGTCGGCCATGTCGAGCGCGGACGAGTATTCGAAGTCGAACTCGTACTGACCGTCGCCCCCCTCGCTGTCGAAGCTGAAGAGCCCGAACCCGGACTCGGTCAGGTAGCGCGACATGGGCTCGAGGAATGGCATCGCGTCGAGCTCGGCTTCCACGTCGTAGGCCTGCGTCGGCTTGAGCTTGGCGCTGCGCGCCATCGGCACGAGGTACCCGTCGGTCCGGTCGAGCGACTCGGGCGCGAACACGTAGAGCTCCGGTTCGACGCCGAGGTTCAACATGTAACCCAGCGCGGCCGCTTCGTCGATCTGCTTCTTCAGGATCGAGCGGGTGCAGTGCGCGAACGGTTCGCGACCGCCGAAGCTGAGATCCGCGGCCATCCAGACGAAGCGCGTGTCCCACGGCATGATGCGCAACGTCGCCAGATCGGGTACTGCGACGCACTCGTCTTCGTTCGGCGTCATCTGACCGAGGTCACCCATGCCCCGCGGCGTGTAGCGCTCGGATCCGGCGAGCAGATTGGGGAGGTGGTCGATCGGTACGACCTTCGACTTCGCCCGGCCGGTGATGTCGATGAACGTCCCGACCGCGAACCGCACGCCGTCGGCGGCCAGTTCGGAAGCGAGTTGGATATGAGCGGGGTCGATCGTCTTGACGGTGTCCATGACCTGCGGTGCTCCTGCGGTGCGTGTGAGAACGAGAAAGAACGGTCAGTGCGGATGCGTCGGGCGCGGCCCGAGCGCGGGGATGGGCGCGGGTCCGAGCGGCGGTTTCTCGACCCGCCCGCGTTCGACTCGATCGGCGATGGCCGCAACGGTCAGATCGAGCATGCGGTGGCCGAGCTCCGGTGTCGCCTCCGATGGGCGACCGGTCACTCCGTTCGTCGACAGCGCGGGGGCGGTGTAGCGGAACACGAGGTCAGCAGTTCGATCAGGGTCGTCCGAAGACGACAGGCGATCGAGATGCACGAGCTCGGGTGCGATCGCGAGCATCAGCGACGTCTCGGCGCGATGCGCGTGCACGTCGTCGCCTTCGAGCACGCACTCCCGCGCGACGTCGTCGTCGACGGCCCACCAGTTGACGACGCCGACCCGGAGGTCGGGTCGGTAGAGACGAAGGTGATCGGTGGCGATGCCGAGTGCGGCGTCGTTGCCGAAGTGGGAGTTCACGAACAGCAACCGGGTCAGGCCCGACGTTGCCGCCCATTCTGCGTATTGCCGGCACACGGCGGCGAGCAGCTCGGGCGTCAGCGACAGCGTGCCCGGCAGCACCGTGCCGTGCCCGTAACTGCAGGCGACGGGAATGGCGGGAAGCACCGGTGCTCCGGTGCGATCCGAGACGGCAGCGCACAAGGCCTCGGCGACGATCGTGTCGGTGCCGATGGGCAAGTGCGGACCGTGCTGTTCGGTGGCTCCGACCGGGACGAGCCCGACCTCTCCGTCACCGCGGTCGCGTTGCTCGGCCACCTCGGGCCACGCCATTTCCGACCACCTGCGCGCCGCCATGAAACGAAGCTATTGAGCCGATATTGCATCGGAATGTCGGCGTCACCGCCAGTGCGTTACTCATTCGTGTTGGTGATCTGATCACTTCATTCAGTAAGCATGGCAATCATCTGTTACCTCCCTTTCACTCTCGATGCGTGCTCTCGTTGCGTTCCGCGCGAGAGGTTCCGATGTGCTTGGGTACAGAGGTGACGAAGCTGTTCGACGCGACTGCACTGGCCGCCGACGTGCGCGGCCGTCGGCGCTCGGCTGTCGACATCGTCCGCGAGTCGCTCGAACGGATCGCGCGGCACCGGACCAACGCAGTGATCGCGACACGGGTCACCGCCGCGCTCGACGAAGCCGGGGCGATCGACGCGGCCATCGAGCGAGGCGACGATCCCGGCCCACTCGCGGGGGTGCCGTTCACGGTGAAGGACACGCTCGCCGCGGCCGGCTTGGGAGCGACCGCGGGCAGCCTCCTGTTCGCGGAGAATGTCGCGACGGTGGATGCGACGGTCGTGGCCCGGCTGCGCGCCGCGGGCGGCGTCCTCGTGGGCAAGACGAACTGCCCCGAGTTCGCGCTCCAGGCCCGCACCGACAACCGGCTGTTCGGGGCGACGCGTCATCCGCTCGACCCGGCGTTGTCGCCGGGAGGATCGAGCGGGGGCTGCGCGGCCGCGGTGGCGGGCGGCCTGGTCCCGTTCTCGATCGGCGGCGACTACGGCGGTTCGGTGCGGTACCCGGCGTCGTGCACCGGTATCTACGGCCTCCGCCCGACCTACCTCGGCGTTCCCACGGATGGCCACGTTCCCTCGCCGGGTCCCGGCTCACCCCGGCACCGTTTCCAGGCGGTGGGGCCGTTGGCTCGCTCCCCGCGCGACATCGGGCTCGTGTTCGGCGTGATCGCGGGAGAGGCCCCGACCGGCCGAGCCGCGGCGATGGCGAAGGGCGCGCGGGTGGGCGTCGTCCGTGGAGGCTGGACGTGCTTCACCTCGGTGACCGGCGCGCTCGACACGACCGCCGACGCATTGGTCGCCGTCGGTTGCGACGTGGTCGAGATCGAAGCGGACCCGTTCCTCGAGGCCGCCTCGGTCTTCGACGCGTGGCGGGCGTCCGATGACTACGCCGACCTCCGCGCGCTGGCGCGCGGCCGTGAGTCGGAGCTGACGCCCCACGTCGCGCACCTCCTCTCGACCGAACCGCGCCCGGCCCCGCGAGATCTCGCGCGCCGGTTCGACGAGATCTGTGCGCGGGTCGCAGTGGTCATGACGAAGACGCCGTTCGTCGTTCTGCCGGTCGCGCACGTCGGGGTCCTCGCGATCGATGCGACCACCATCGAGATCGGGGGCTGCACCGAATCGGTCGACGCCCTGCAGATCCTGGCGCCGGCCCGGGCGGTGAGCCTGCTCGGCCTGCCCGCACTGGCCGTCCCCGCCGGGAGCGATGGCGCTGGTCTTCCGGTCGGTGCGCAACTGGTTGGACCGGCTGGTTCCGAGCGTGGCCTCGTTGAGATCGCGCAGCGGATCGAGTCAGCCCCAGCGTTCGGCGACGCGCCAATGGGCCCCGTCGACGATCACCTCTGAGCCGACGCTCCAGTCGTCGGGGAGCACGACGGGCACGTGGGGCAGCTCGGCCCCGTCGCCGAGCACCGCGACGTCGGTCCATTCGATCCCGGCCATCTGGGCGTGACGGACGTCGAACACGCCACCGGCGCGGCGCCGATCCCGCATGGCGAGGCAGTGGCGCCCGACCCGCACGACCATGGAGTGCGCCGCGGTGAGCACGACGCCGACCGACCCGGGGTCGATCCGGTGCCAGATCTCCTCGTACGCGTGACAGCGTCCATCGCGCTCGAATTCGCCGCGCTCGATCAACTCCTCGCGGTCGCACTCGACGACGCCACAGTCGTAGCTCGCGAACCCGCCGTTCCAATCGAGGGTGTGATGCCACGTCAGCGCGGGGCATTCGTACGTGGTGATGCCGGCGAACGCGTCCGGCGCTACGTCGGGTGCGCGCGGTATCCGCAGGTCCGCGAACGCGTTCCCGGCCTGGAGCCACAGGACGTCGGCGGGTTCGGAGTGTGCGCCGCCGTCGATCGCGATGGATCGCCGTTGCCAGGCACCGACGAATTGCGGTGCGAGCGCGGTCACCGGTCGAGCTCCGCCAGGAGGTGCTCATGGAACAGCGTGATGGGTCGTTCGTGGTTCCGGGCCAAGGGCCCGACGCGGAATCGTGTCGATCGGACCGTGGCCTGGATGCCCTCGCACGCGCTCACGTCCTCGAGCATGAACTCCTTGGCCGCCGCGACCAGCATCTCCACGTCGGCAGTGGGCTCGGCACGTATGCGCACGTCGATCACGCTGCGGTCGGCGGCCAGCGGCTTGGCGACGTAGCTCATGAAGAACTCGGACTCGGTCGCGAACAACGTGTTCGGGAACAGCATGTGCGCGCCGATGCCGATCTGGTCGCGCGGTTCCAAGCCTGCGATCGGGGCGCTCCCGACGTGGGGGCGGCGCCGTTCGACGCCCGCCTTCGCCGGTTCGTAGCTCACCCAGTGCGGTCCGATCGCGTCCCACTCGAAGCGTTGATGGTCGTACGCGCTCAACGAGCGCGCGTGCAGATACCAGAGGTGATACACGTCGACGTGGTTCTCGACGAACAGCTTCCAGTTGCAGTGCGCGTCGAACTGCACGCGGACCACCTCTTGCAGCTGCTCGGGCCGGTAGCTCCCGATGTGGTCGGGAAACCCGGCGAGCCACGTCGCGAAGTCGGCGTCCATATCCCCGTTCGCGAACACCATGCCGCCCCATTCCCCGACGGATGCGGCGACGAGGCTGCATCCCTCGAGCGCGGCCGGATCGAACTCTTCCGGCTGGGGAACGTTGCGCAGGCTGCCGTCGAGGGCGAAGTTCCAGGAGTGGTACGGGCAGACGATGCCGGTTCGGGTGTTCCCGCTCGCCTCCAGCAGCTTGATGCCCCGGTGCGGACAAAAATCGTGAAACGCGCGCAACTCGCCGTCGAGGCCGCGGACGACGACGAGGGGATCGTGACCGGCGTCGATCGTGACGAAGTCGCCGGGGGCTGCGAGCTCGTCGCCGGCCGCGACGAGGTGCCACGAGTGCGCGAACAGCAACTGCTGTTCGCGTTGGTACCACGCGTCGTCGAAGTACGCAGGCGGCGGGAGGAGGAACCGGGTGTCCACCACATCACCGTACGTGTGTGAGGTTTCACGGCGACGGCCGTAAGATTTCGCTGGTGTGTCGGCTGTCCTATCGGGACCTGACGCCTGCGATGTACCCGTCGCACAGCTCGACGAGGCGCTCCCGGCCGAAACTGGGCTCGTGGCCGCCGTGGACGACGTCGACGGGAAGAGCCCGCAGTTGTTCCATCGTCGCGACGTACGCGTCGGTGTCGGAGTCGTCGTTGCCGTCGAGCAGCGGGCCGTCGTATACGGCGTCGCCCGAGAAGAGTGTCTTCGATCGAGGGTCCCAGAGACCGATCGAATCGGGCGAATGCCCGGGGAGATGCAACACCTCGAACGCGATGTCGCCGAGATCGACGATGTTGCCGTCGTCGAGCAGCCGAGTGGGAGTACACGGCTGCACCGCGTACGTGGCCGGGTCGAAGCCCGCCTCGGGCAGCGCTTCGAGCAAATCCTCCGGGAGCTCGTAGCCGGCGTCCTCGTACATCGCGAGCACTTCGGGCGGGAACGTGTCGCGGCGCAGGGCGCCGCCGATAGCGCCCGGCGTCTCCAGGTACGGAGCGCCGGCCTTGTGCGCGAGTCGCTCGCTGAATTCGTGCAGCGATCCGGTGTGATCGAAGTGATAGTGCGTGGCGAGCGCGAGGGTCGGCTGCTCGAAGAGGTCCCGCGCGGCCTCGTGGAGGCTGGCGACACCGAGGCCGGTGTCGATCAGCAGGCCGCGGTCGCGACCGCGCACGAACCAGATGTTGCAGCGCGCGAACGGATCGGCGAACGGCTCCCAGAGCCGCCAGATCACGTCGCCGATCCGCTCGCGCGCAAACCAATCACCAACGGCAACTTTCATCCTGTCCTCCGGCTCTCCACATAGGCACGCCACCCACCATGGTGCGTGATGTCGATGGCCGAGTCGAGCCCACCCGCGGTCGCGAGGAACCCGGGCACGATCGAGCCGTCGTCGAGCTCGACCGGCCCGAGCGCGAGTGGGGCCGCGACCCCGCCCAGGAACCGCCCGAGCTCGGCCGGTCCGAGTGCGTAGACCTCGATGTCGATCCGCGCGCCGTCGTTTTCGTCACGGACGAGCCCGGGCTTCGGGGGTACGGTGCCGGCGAGCGCGAACAACCGGTAGCGGGGCGCGGTAAGTGTTGTGGTGACGAGCCGGGCGCTCAGGCGGGTGAGCTCGTGGTGCAAGGGGAGCCCGCGCAGGTGTGCGCCCACCACGCCGATCCGAGCGCTGCCACCGAGCCCGGGTTCCTCTCGGGGCCACGGGTTCGGAGGAACTGGGCGGCCGGTGGCGCCGAGGATGCCACCGCACGCTGCGTGCAGCCGCGCCGCGACGTCGGCCACGAGCGCGTCGGCCGCGGCCGCGCCGATGATCGTCACCCCGAATGGCAATCCGTCGTCGCGGCGCACGCCCGGGACCGCGACCGCGCAGAGATCGAGGAGGTTCACGAAGTCGGTGAAGCGGGAGAGGCGGCCGTTCACGCCGATCGGATCGGCGGCGACATCCTCGACGGTCGGGAGGAACGGAATTGTCGGCACCACGATCACGTCGACGTCGGCGAACACGTCGCCGACCTCGCGCCGGAACCGCGCGAGCTCCGTCTGCGCGGCGAAGACGTCGATGCCGGCGACGCGGCGCCCCGAGGCGACGATGCGCGCGACGACGGGGTCGACCTCGTCCGGATGGTCGTCGACGAAGCCGCCGAACGCGGCGTAACGCGCCGCCACCCACGGCCCGTACAACTGCGTCCCCGACGCGAAGAACGGTGCCATGTCGATCTCGACGCCAGACGTTCGGGCGCTTCCGCTCGCGACCGCGCGTGTGTCCGCGTAGGCGCGCGACGTGGATCGGTCGCATTCGGTGTCGACGACGCCGGTCGACACCCAGCCGACGACCGGGTTGTCCCGGCCCGGCCCGCGTTGGGCCGGCATGGGCCGCGACCACGGATCGGCGGGGTCGACGCCGGCCACCGCCCCGAGCACGCAGAACGCGTCGGCGACCGTGAGCGCGTGGATGGAGATGCAGTCGAGCGCCGGTATCGCGGGTACGACGCCGCGCGTGCTGACGAGGCCGCGTGTCGGCTTGAGCCCGACCGTGTTGGTGCACGCGGCGGGCACCCGGCCCGATCCTGCGGTGTCGGTCCCGATCGCAAACGGTACGAGGCCGCGGGCGACGGCCACCGCCGAACCCGAGCTCGAACCACCCGGTATCCGGCCCGGGGCGACGGGGTTGCGGGGAACGCCGTAGGGAGACCGGGTTCCCACCAGCCCGGTGGCGAACTGGTCCATGTTCGTCGTGCCGACGACGATTGCGCCAGCCGCTTCCAGGCGATCGACGACCCCGGCCGATTCCACCGCCGGAGTCGGCGCGTACGTCGGACAGGCGGCGCCGGTGGGCACGCCCGCGAGCGCGATGTTGTCCTTGACGAACGTCGGCATTCCCCAGAGCGCGCGACCGCGCGGTCCTTCCCGCCCGAGCCGGTCGGCCCGCTGCGTCAGCATCGGCTCGTCGACGCGTCGGACGAGGAGCGCGTCATCGTCGAGCACTCGCAGCCTCTCGAGCATTTCCCGCACCTGCTCGCGCGGACCTCGGGGCTCGATCATCGGCGTCACGCGAGCACCATCAGGGTCTGCCCCGCCCGGACGAGGTCGCCCTCGCGGCACCGGACCTCGGCCACCCGTCCGGGCCCGGGCGAGCTCACCGACACTTCGGTCTTCATCGCCTCGACGATCGCCACCGCGTCGCCGGAGTCGACCACGTCGCCCGGCGCTACGAGCAGGCGCCAGACGGTGCCCTGTACCGGCGCGGCGACTGCCTGCTCGCCGGCTGCGAGCGGTATCTCGTCGCCGACCGATTGCAGCTCCGGCACCCTACTGACGTACTCCGCGACCCCGAGTCGCTTCCAGCGGGCACGCTCGTCGGCAAACGCCGCGTCGCGGTGGACGCGAAACGTCCCGATGTCGTCCGCGTGATCGGCGAGGAACTCGTGGTACTCGGCGAGGCGAAAGGTCGTCGGCTCGATGTCGACACCACCGTGGCCGTGTGCAATCGCGTCGCGCTGTTCGAGAAGCTCGTCTTCGCTGACGGGGTAGAAGCGCAGCTGGTCGAAGAACCGGAGCAACCATGGCCGTTCGGCCTCGAACCCGCGCGGGGTGTGCCAGCGATTCCACACCTGGACCGTGCGCCCGACGAACTGGTATCCGCCCGGTCCTTCCATCCCGTAGACGCACAGGTACGCGCCACCGATCCCGACCGCGTTCTCGGGCGTCCAGGTGCGCGCCGGGTTGTACTTGGTCGTCACCAACCGGTGGCGCGGGTCCATCGGTGTCGCGACGGGCGCGCCGAGATAGACGTCACCCAGCCCGAGCACGAGATAGCTGGCATCGAACACGATGCGATGAACGTCGTCCACGGAGTCGAGCCCGTTGATCCGCCGGATGAACTCGAGATTGCTCGGGCACCAGGGCGCGTCGGGGCGTACCGATCGCTGATAGCGCTCGATCGCGAGCTGGGTCTGCGTGTCGTTCCAAGCGAGGGGCAGGTGCACGATGCGCGACGGGATCTCAATCCGGTCGAGCGGCGGAAGCGAGTCCTCCACGGCGACGATCGCGTCGAGCAACGTGTCGAGCGCGGCGATGGCCGGGTCGAAGCGCACCTGCAGCGAACGGATTCCCGGCGCCAGCTCGGCTATTCCCTCGACCGACGAAGCTTCGAGCGCGTGGTGCAGCGCGTGCACCCGGACACGGAGATCGAGATCGAGCACGTTCGGCCCGAACTCGACGAGCAGGTGTGCGTCGCCCGCCCGACGGATTGTCACCGCGGGCCGGGGCGCGTCAGCCGGATCGTGATACAGGACCGCGCGTTCCGGGCGCGGACGGGGCGCGGTCGCGTGCGGGGGTGCAGTCGCGACGCGGTCCGTCGAGTCGTGTCCGAGCGTCGCGATCGCCCGGTCGTGGGCGACACCGAGCGCGAGCGCGTCGGCGTGGGTCATCGGGGTGAGCCGGACCCGGTCGCCGGCCCGTAGTTGACCGAGCTTCCACCGTTCCCCGGTGGCGACGGTCGCGGGACAGACGAAGCCGCCGAGGCTCGGCCCGTCGGGTCCGAGCACGATCGGCATGTCACCGGTGAAATCGATAGTCCCGATCGCGTATTCGTTGTCGTGGATGTTGGAGGGATGCAGCCCGGCCTCGCCGCCGTCGGGCCGCGCCCACTCCGGCGCGGGTCCGAGCAGACGCACGCCGGTGCGGTCGGAGTTGTGGTGCACCTCCCATTCCGTCGCGTGCAGCATCTCGATGTCGGCGGGAGTGAAGAAGTCGGGGGCCGCGTGCGGTCCCGGCAGCACGCCGATCTCCCATTCGGCCGTGTACTCGGGAACGGCTTGCGGCGCCACCGCGTGGCGGTCGGGCGCGCGGGAGTACTCGCTCGTGGTCAAGTGCAGGATGTCGCCTGCGGCGAGGACGCGGCCCGCATGACCGCCGAAGCGACCGAGGATGAACGTGGAACGCGAGCCGAGGTAGTCGGGAACGTCGAACCCACCGGTCACCGCGACGTACGTCCGCGCGCCGCTGCCCGTGACCGCGCCCATGCGGAGTGTCTGCCCCGCTGCGACTGTGAATGCACTCCACCACGCGATAGGTTCGCCGTCGAGGTCGGCGTCCATGCGCGCCCCGGTCAGTGCGACATTCGTGGAGGTCGCGAACTTCAGGGTCGGCCCGGTCATCGTACACTCGAGCGCGGACGCGCCCGTCGGGTTGGCGACGAGCCGGTTCGCGAACCGGAAGGCAAGGTCGTCCATCGGGCCCGACGGCGGGACGCCGATGCTCCAGTAGCCCAGGCGGCCCGGCCAATCCTGCACCGTGGTCTGGGCTCCGGCGACAACGACCTCGATCGCGTCCCCGCGCACGTCGATACCGTCGAGCAACGCGGTGTCGACCGCGCCCGCACGAAACCCGGCGTCGGTGGTCGCGGCGCGCAGCAGTGTGAGGTTCGTCTCGATACCGCCCACACGCGTCTGCGCGAGCGCCTCGGTCAGCCGATCGATGGCCTCGGCCCGGGTCGAGCCCCGCACCACGATCTTGGCGAGCAGAGGGTCGTAGAACGAGGTCACTTCGGTTCCCAGCTGCAACCAGGTGTCGACGCGCGCGCCCCTCGGTGCGACCCACTCCGTCACGGTCCCGGCGCTGGGCCGGTAGTCGTGCGCGGGATCCTCGGCGTACACGCGCGCTTCGATCGCGGCGCCCCGGTGGTCGATCGCCGCCGCGAGGTCGGCGAGCGGCGGGAGATCACCGCGGGTGAGCCTCACCATCCAGCCCACCAGGTCGACGCCCGTCACCATCTCGGTCACGGGGTGCTCGACCTGGAGGCGCGTGTTCACCTCGAGGAACGCGTGGGTACCGGTTTCCGCGTCGACGACGAACTCCACTGTCCCGGCGGAGCGGTACGCGACTGCCGCGGTGAGTGAGAGTGCCGACTCGACCAACGCGGCACGCGTCCCGTCGGAGAGATTCGGCGCGGGGGTCTCCTCGATCACCTTCTGGTGGCGGCGCTGCAGCGAACAGTCGCGTTCGCCGAGCGCTATCACCTCTCCGCGGCCGTCGCCGAAGACCTGCACCTCGACGTGACGGGCGCGTACGACGAAGCGTTCGAGGAAGCACACGTCGTCGCCGAAATGACCACCGGCGAGACGGGTCACCGTCTCGTACGCATCGGCCAGCTCGGCGCGGTCGTCGCACCTGCGCATGCCGATGCCGCCGCCGCCGGAGCGGCTTTTCAACATGACCGGATAGCCGATCGCGTCGGCGACCGCGAGTGCGTCGGCGCGGTCGCGCAAGCCGTCGCTGCCTTCGAGGAGGGGCACCCCCGACGCGCGGGCGATAGCGCGAGCAGAGTCCTTGCGTGCAAACGCCTCGAGGTTCTCCGGCGTCGGACCGATCCATTGCACGCACGCCGCTTCGCACGCGCGTGCGAACGACGCGCGCTCCGACAAGAACCCGTAGCCGGGATGCACCGCGTTGGCACCGGTCTTCGCCGCCGCGTCGAGGACGCGGTCTGGATCGAGATAACTCTGCCGGGGAGGGGCGGGGCCGAGGTGCACGGCCTCGTCGGCCATTCCCACGTGGAGTGCGTGGCGATCGGCGTCGGAGTACACGGCGACCGACGCGATCCCGAGACGCCGGAGCGTGCCCAGTATGCGAACCGCGATCTCGCCGCGGTTCGCGACGAGCACCTTGTCGAGGGTCGTCACCGTGGGGTCACTCTGCGTCCCACACGAGCAGGCGGATCGGGGTGGGGTTCCAACCGTTGCACGGGTTGTTGAGCTGCGGGCAGTTCGAGATCACGAACAACGTGTCGCGCTCGGCCCGTAGCTCCACGTAGTTGCCGGGCTCGGAGATGCCGTCGACGATGTCGAGCATCCCGTCGGCGGTGACCGGAACGTTCATGAAGAAATTGATGTTCGGCGCGAGATCGCGTTTGCCGAGTCCGTGCCGCGCCAGCCCGATCAGGAAGTTGTCGCGACAGTTGTGCATCGAACGCGTGTGCTGACCGAAGCGGCACGTGTTCGACTCCGCGCTGCACGCGCCGCCCACGGTGTCGTGGCGCCCGCAGGTGTCGGCGACGATCGTCGCCAGCGGGTTGCCGTCGACGCTCATCAGTTCGGAACCGGTAGAGAGGAACAGATTGCGTTGGGCCCGGATCGTGTTCGCGGCGCTGTAGTGGTTCTCGAAGTCGTGCGCGTCGTAGCAGAGCGTGTCGACGGCCTGGGTTCCTTCCAGGTCGACGATGCGCAGCCGTTGACCCGCGGTGACGACCCGCGTCCACGCTTCGCCCGGCCGCTGGTTCTCGTCGTGGCGGGCGGCCTCGGGATCGAGGTCGGACAGGCGCAGCGTCATGCCGACACCTCCGCCCAGTAGGCATCGGTGTTCTCGAATCCGCGCCGGGCTTCGTCGGAGAACGTCCGGCACGGATCGTCGGGGTCCGGACGTCGGTGCGCCAACACTTCGATTCGGAGCGGCCCGGGTGCGTATTCGGGGCTCGGATCGAGGACATGGGGAGTGGCCGAGATCGCGACGAGCGCGCGCATCTCAGCTCGCATCTCTATCGCCGAACCGGCGTTCCCGGCACCGGGCTGCCACTCGAGCGTGCCCTCGGACGCCACGCGCACGCGCGCGAACGGGTTGAAGCTCATGACCAGATCACGGCGACTCAGCCCGTGCCGGCCGAGCGCCATGACGAAGTTGTCGCGCGCGTTGTGATGGAACTCGTTGCGGAGGTCGAGGTAGGTGCCGGGTCCGTAACGAGCGTCGTCGTGCTCGGCGTCACCGAAGCCCGCGAGCGCGTCGTGGTGCCCGCTCGTGTCGGCGACGATCGAGAACAACACCCGACCGAGATCGGAGAAGAGCACGCGTCCGGTGGTAAGAAAGATCTGGTTCTGGATCTTCACCGTGTCCGGGGCGTTGAAGCGCTCGCTCGTCTCGTCCGCGTTGTACGCGAGCAGCGAGCACGACTGGCGACCTTCGAGGTCGGTGATCCGGAGGCGTTGCCACCGACCGACGATGCCCGTCCAATACCCGCCCGCGGGGACGGTGTACTGACCTGTCGTGTCCGTACCCGGCGTCGCGTCCGAGCCCGGTGTCGTCTCCGTGGCCACGGTGTCCCTCCTCTGGACGGACCCCGGTACGCGCGTCTCGCCCCGAGGTCGGCAGACCTCCCGGGCTTTTCTCCCGCCGTGCAACAGCGTGCACTGGCACGCCGCCCGATCCCTCTCGGTCCTGACCCGCCTCTCGACGACGGAACCCTAGGGATCAAACTGCCACTCCCGACGATAAAGATGCCGTCGCGCGCGCCGGTCACGCGCCGGTAACGATCGTGGGTCGGACGGCTGACACGAATCCCACGTCGGGCCCGGTCGGCACATGCGACACTGACCCGTGCCCACCACGCTCAGGCCCGTCGCCGTCGCCTTCGTGGTGTTCGGCTTCTTCGCGGGTGGTTGGGCCGTCGCGACCGTCGACATCGAGCGTACGTTCCGTCTCACCGACACCGGGCTCGGCGCGATCCTGGCCGCGGGAATCGTCGCGGCCACCGCGGTGACTGCGATCGGCGGCACGGTCACCGACCGGTTCGGCGCCGGCCGCTCGTTAACGATCGCCCTCGTGCTCTGGGGCACGTTGCTGCTGTTCGAAGCGGGTGCTCCGCACCTCGCGTTGTTCGTCCCGGCCCTGATGTTGACGATGGCCGCGGGCGGCCTGGTCGACGTGGTGATGAACATCGTGGCCGCCGACGCGCTCTCGCACGACGCCGGGCGCCTCGTACGTTTCCACGGTCTGTTCAACGCCGGCTGTGTGGTCGGCGCCGCGGCAACCGGGATCGCGCTGCGGTTCGGTGCTTCGTGGCGGGTCGTGTGGGTCGGCATCGCCATCGTGGGAGTGGTGACGGGTGTCGTGACCCGCCGGGCCCGCCTGCCCGAACCGGAGCGGTTCGACCATCCGTCGATGTGGCGCGCCCTCGCCGGGCTCCGCCACGAAGGGCTCGTCGTGCTCGCGCTCGTGTTCTCCGCGGCGGCGATGGTCGAGGGCGGCATCGCCACGTGGGGGATCCTCTACCTGCGCGGCCACCTTGGTCTGGGTGTGATCGCGGGCGTGAGCGCGTACGTGGTCGGCGAAGGGCTCGCGACGCTGGCGCGTATCGGCGGGGGTCCGATGGTGGGCGCCCTCGGGACCCGGCGCGCGGTGGCGGTGGGAGCCTCTCTGGCCGCCGCCGGCATCGCCACCGAAGCCTTTTGCGGAACGGCCGGTATCGCCGCCGCCGGTCTCGCCGCGGCCGCGGTCGGGATCTCGGTGGTCTGGCCGTTGCTGTTGGCCGACGTCAACAACGAAGCCCGCCATCCCGCGCTCGCGATCGGCGGCGTCACCGCGTGCGGCTACCTCGGGATGGTCGCGGGCCCACCGCTCGTCGGCACGCTGTCGGGTCTGTTCGGCCTCCGCACCGGGCTCCTGGTGCTCGCCGCGATCGCGTGCGTGGTGGCGATCGTCCCCGCGCACGTGCGCGTACCGGTGCGCGACTAGGAACGGCGAGGGATCAGGAGTCGTCCTCGGGCAGGAAGACGTTCTTGAACGCACGCCGCAGCAGTGGCGTCTGCGCGTCGAGCGTCTCCGACAGCGCCTCGCTCTCCTTGGCGGTGACGGGCGGAATGAGCGGCGCCGCCGCGGGCGCGGTCGCGGTGACCGATTGCTCGACGACTTCCGCGTGGTCCTCGACCACGTCGTCAACCACGACTTCGACCTCGGTGTCCTCGACGGCAGCGGGGACAGGAGCGGCGTCGGCGACCGCGCTCAGACCGGGAAGCTCGACTGCGTCGGTTCGGACCCGGCGCCGGCGGGCGGCGCGTGCGACTGCGGCTCGGCGCGGCCGGGGTGCGGGGGGCGGCGTGCGCGGCGGCCCGGAGTCGGGATTGGTCAACCCGTTGTGCAACTGCCATCCCCGCGGCAGCACGAGGCCGGCGGCATGGCGGGCACAGAGATCACCCTCCGTACGGGCCGCGTCGTCCTCGAGATCGACCAACCATGCTTCCCGCTGGGTCGGCTGGAACCGGAGGGTGGCCGCGGCCGGCGCGCCGCATCCCGGACGGGCGCAGAGCCGCCGACGGTTCGGGCCGTAGCGACGCGCCCAATTTGCCCCGGTTGTCATAGCCGAGAGCTCACTTTCCGCACGGCACTCTGCCCGGTCGGTACGAATCCATTCGTTGTCCCGCCCGCTCGCATGGCCGCCGATCGCTCTTCGTTCCCCTGGGGCATCCGAGTATGGCGCACCGACCACCTCTCGATCCCAACTGCGGGACGGGTCAGACCGCACCGGCATTCTGAAACGCTCGGGCCAGCATCGGGCTGTGCGCGTCGAGGGTCTCTTCGAGTTCTTCCGCGGCCCGGGCCCGAGCGCCGCGCCGATCTTCCAGGTGCCAACCCTGCGGCGGGGTCAGCGTCCGTGCATGACGTTCGCACAACTCGCCGGCCCGGGCTCCGCCTTCGACCGGCGTGTCGAGCCAGACCGTGAGATCGCGCGTGTCGAACGTGAATGTCGCCGTCGCCGGTGCGCTGCATCCCGATCTTGCACAGTGGCGTCGCACGACCCGACGGTAGTGCGCGGCGGGGACTGTTTCGTGCCAGGCTGACGCGATGCCGCGACGCTCGCGCGATGACTGGGTCGTGCGGGTGCCGGCTTCGTCGGCGAATCTCGGTCCCGCGTTCGACGCAGTCGCGCTCGCGCTCGCCGTGCACCTCGAAGTGACACCCGATGCCGATGCGGCCGCGCCGGAATCGCACCCGGCGGTGCGCGCCTTCCGCCGCGGCGGGGGAGTCGGTCCGATTGCCGTGAGGGCGCGTTTCCCCGGCGGCCGCGGCCTCGGTTTTTCGGGGGCGGCGCGGGTCGGAGGTCTCGTCGCCGCGTGCGCGCAGGGCGACGAGTCTCTGCGGGAGTCGCGCTCGGAGATCCTGCGGGTCGCCGGCGAGCTCGAGGGTCATTCCGACAACGTCGCCGCGTCGTTGTACGGCGGTGTGGTCGCGGTTGCGGGGGGTAAAGCAGTGCGCATTCCGCTCCCGCACGACCTCGCCGTGGTCGTGTGGATTCCGGAGCGGGAGACGCCCACCACCTCCTCCCGCCGTCTCCTGCCCGACCAGATCCCCTTCGACGACGCCACGTTCAACATCGGCCGGACCGCACTGTTGGTCGCCGCGCTGGCGGCGGGCGACACCCGGGCGCTGCGGACCGCGACCGAGGACCGCCTGCACCAGGACCGGCGGCTGGCGCGTGCCCATGACACGCGCCTCGCCGTCGAAGCCGCGTTCGCGGCGGGGGCGTTCGCGGCCTGGCTGTCGGGCTCGGGACCGTCGGCGGCGGCACTCGTCGAACCGGCGGATGCCGCCGCCGTCGCGGCGGCCCTTCCGTCCGGCGGCCGCACTCACGTGCTCGCGATCGCCGACGTCGGCGCGACATTGACGAGGCGCGACACACCATGAGGACTCGTTGACGAGAAGAGGGCTTCCATGAGGATCGAAGGACAATGTGTGGTGGTGACCGGCGCCGCGAGCGGCATCGGCCGAGCGCTCGCCCGGCGGTTCGTCGCCGAGGGCGCGCGCGGAGTCGTCGTCGCCGACGTGCAGGCGGCTGCGCTCGATGCGGTCGCCGCCGAGGGCGGCGACGTGCTGGCGGTCCAGTGCGACGTGACCGACGAGGCCCAGATCCTGGCCCTCGTCGACGCGGCCGAGGACCGCTTCGGCCCCATCGACCTGTTCTGCTCCAACGCCGGCATCGTGGTTCCCGGCGGCGCCGACGCGAGCAACGAGATCTGGCGGCGCAGCCTGGACGTCAATGTCATGGCCCACGTGTACGCGGCGCGGATCATGGTGCCCCGCATGATCGAGCGCGGCGGCGGCTATCTCCTCCAGACCGCGTCGGCGGCGGGCTTGCTCTCCCAGATCGGCAGCGCGCCCTACTCGGTTACGAAGCATGCTGCGCTCGCCCTCGCGGAATGGCTGGCGATCACCTACGGCGACCAGGGGATAAAGGTGTCGGTCCTCGCGCCGCAGGCCGTCCGCACCGCGATGACCGCCGGCATCGAGAACGGGGGCGTGGCCGGAGTCGACGGCATGTTGGAGCCCGACACCGTCGCCGACGCGGTCGTGCGCGGTCTCGCAACCGAGGTGTTCCTGATCCTGCCCCATCCTCAGGTCATGGAGTACTTCCGGCGCAAGGCATCGGACTACGACCGTTGGATCACCGGTATGCAGAGGCTGCAGGCGCGCTTCGGCGATTCGATTTAGGTTCGGGCCATGACCGAGACCACCACGACGGCACCCGCGACGGAACCGTTGGTTCTGGCCGACGACCCGCGGCCGAGCGTGCGCCGGCTCACGCTCAACCGTCCGGCCAAGCGCAATGCGATGAGCAACTCCGTGCGCCGGGTGCTGTTCGACGAGATCCGGCGCGCCGACCAGGACGACGAGGTGGCGGTGGTCGTCATCCGGGGTGCGGGGCCGGCGTTCTGTTCCGGCTACGACCTCTCTCCCGAGCCGAACGACCCGATGCCGCGCCCGATCGCGTTGCGCGACGGTTTCTGGAGCCGGAGCCTGGTCGAGGGCTGGTTCGAGATGATGGACATGGCGACGCCGATCATCGCCCAGGTCCACGGGTACTGCCTGGCCGGTGGTTCCGAGCTCGCAGCCGCGTGTGATCTGGTCTACGTCGCCGAGGACGCGACCATCGGGTACCCGCCGGTGCGCACCATGTCGTCGCCCGACTTCTTGTGGCAGCCGTGGTTGCTCGGATGGCGCCGGTCGATGGAGGCCGTGCTCACCGGCGACTCGCTCACGGGTGTCGAAGCGGTCGCCGGTGGCTATGCGAACCGGGCGTTCCCGGCCGATCAGCTCGAAGAAGAGGTGTTGAAGGTCGCCGAGCGCGTCGCCCAGATCCCGGGCGATCTCCTCGCGCTCAACAAACGGACGGTGCACCGCGCGCTCGAGGCGATGGGTATGAGAGCCGGGGTGCGGGCCGGAACCGAGCTCCAGGCGCTCGGGCTCCACCAGCGGTCGTCCCGGGAGTACATGCCGAAGTTGCAGTCGTTGGGTGTGAGGGGCGCCGTCGAGGATCGGGACTCGCCCTTCGGCGACGGCCGCGGTGCAACGGTGGAAGGTGAGGCGAACTGATGGCAGGGAACTCGAACGAAGCCGTTGCGGGCGCGATGAACGCGGTCGACGACGTGATCGATACCGCGCGCGCGGAGCTGGAAACGCTCGTTCGCATCCCCAGCATCAGTGCCGACCCCGACCGGTTCGGCGACGTGCGTGCGAGCGCCGATGCGACCGTCGAGCTGCTGCGGTCGCACGGGCTCGAGCATGTGCGAACTGCCGGTGTCGAAGGGTCGCAGCCGTTCGTCATCGGCGAATGGATGCACGCAGGGCCGGAGAAGCCGACCGTCCTCCTCTATGCGCACCACGACGTGCAGCCCCCGGGAATCGTGGAGAACTGGGCGAGCGATCCCTTCGAACCCACCGAACGGGGCGGCCGGCTCTACGCCCGAGGCGCTGCGGACGACAAGGCAGGCGCGGTCGCGCACGCGCACGCGATCGGGGCGTGGCTCCGGAGCGCAGGCACGCTCCCGTGCAACGTGCGCGTGCTGGTCGAGGGCGAAGAGGAGATCGGCTCGCCGACTCTCCATTCGTTCCTCACGTCGCACCTCGAGGAGCTGCGTTCCGATGTGCTCGTTCTCGCCGACGCGGGCAACTGGCAAGTCGGCGTGCCCGGCCTCACCTATTCACTGCGCGGTCTTGCCGCGGCCGACATCGAGCTGCGGGCACTCGACGGTCCCCAGCATTCCGGCATGTCGGGCGGAGCGATCCCCGACCCGGTCATGGCGTTGTCGCGCGTCTTGGCTTCGCTCGTCGACGAGTACGGCGACGTTGCGTTCGCCGGAGGCCTGGCCGGGCTGACGGAGGCCGCGGCCGAGGCGCGGGCCCCGATCGCCGGGTTCGACGACGAGCCCGATCGCTTCGCCCGCGCCTTCGGAGTGCGGCCCGGGGTTCTCCTCGCGGGCAACCCCGCACGCACGCTGCACGAACGCCTTTGGCTACGGCCGTGCCTGACGGTCATCGGTATCGACGGGCATCCCATCAAGGGTTCGTCGAACCAGATCGTCGCCCGGGCCTCGGCGCGCGTCAGCATGCGGCTCGGTCCCGGTCAGGAGCCGGATCGTGTGCTGGCGGGGCTGCGCGCGCACATCGAGCGCACGGTGCCGTGGGGGCTCGAGCTCACGTTCACCGCCCTCGAAGGCGCGCCTGCGTGGCAGACCGATCCGACCGGGCCTGCATTCGACGCAGCCCGACGCGCCCTGCACGCCGGGTTCGGCGTCGAGCCGGTCCTGATGGGCGTGGGCGGATCGATCCCCTTCGTGGGACCGTTCGCCGACGCATTCGGTGGGATCCCGGCGCTCCTGATGGGACCGGACGATCCTCACTCGAACATCCACGGCGAGGACGAGAGTCTGCATCTCGCCGACTGGCGCAGCCTGATCCGCTCCGAGGTGTTCCTCCTCGACGAGCTGGCCGACCTCGACCTGTAGCTCGCGCCGCAGTACTTGCTACTTGCGGGTCGCTCGCCACACGGTGAGGGCGGCGGCGACGACCGTCAGGCCGACGCGCGTGAAATCGATGACCGGCTTGACCCGGACTCCGTCCGGTCCGACCTCGACGATCGCGACCGGTCGGCCCGCCTGGTACCCGCCGCCCCCGCCCCCGCCGTTCGACTGGTTATCGCCGCCAAACCCGAAACCGCCGGAGAACTCGACGCTCGCGGCGGGGATGACGACGCGCTCGCCGACGCGGACCGGCTCCGCGTAGACGCGATCGGCCGACACGTTCATCAGCCGGTCGAGGCCGGTGCTCATCGTGGCGCGGATGCGTTCCTCGTCGGCATGCGTGCCGACGTTCGCACTCAGCTCGGGCTCGCTCATGTCGTTTCTCCTTTTTCCCCGGTTTGGCTCACCCAACTCGGGTTTACGTGTCGGTCCGGCGACTCGCGTGCCGACGCGCCGCGCGCACCAGCGACGTGCCTGCGATGGTCACGATCGTTATCCCGACCATGAGCGCGCGCTGCACGTCGCGCACCGGCACGACGTGACGACGACCATCCTCGTCGAGAACTTCGACGAGGCGCGGGCGCGATCGGACGTGGAGCGCACCGCGAGAGTCGTCGCCGACGTGAATTGCCGTAGTTCGCGCGACGAGTGTGATCGTCCGGCCGTCGAACGCGAGCGGCCCGATCGTGGATTCGCCGGTGTGCAGCCTTGTCATCAGGTGCATTGTCGACCATCGGGCCGCGACGCGCGTGGATGTCTACTCACTGACTGTGGTGTTCATTACGTACGTATTTGTCCGCTCCGACTGGCGGTCCGGCCGAAAATGACGCGCCCGCACTAGCGGCGGACGATCAGTCCGCCGACGACCGGGTCGGGCGCCGGAACTTTCGGGTTTTCCACATGGTCCTTATGGACTACGCGAGGCAGTCCCGCGGGCCTCTGGTTCTTTTGGGGTCGTCTCGTCGTCCTACGGTCCCGCGCTGTTCGCCGAGGCGTAGGGCTCGGCACGACACCGAACGATGCGCGCCCTGGCGGCGCGCGTCCCAAGGAGGACCCATGGCCTGGAGGCCGCACGGGCAAGAGGGAACTTCCCTCGAGCTCGATCAGTTGCATACCGACTCGATGCCGTCCGCTGCGCACGCGCGCGGCCGCATCGGACGGGCCCTTCTCGCCCGGCTCACCGTTGTCCGCCGCGACACGCGGCGCGCCACGGCCTCGTCGGTCGGCCTCATCGCCGTCACGGTCGGGGTGCTCTTCGCCGGCGGCGCCGTGCTCTCGAGCGCGAGCGCCGCCCCGGGCGCGCCGTACGACCCGCAGGCGAACACGGTGCGCGCCATCGGCGGCGCCCCGTCGTTCGGTCCCGCATCGGGGATGCGTCTCAACGAAGGCCTCGTCGATGCCGCCGCGACCAAGAGCGGCAACGGTTACTGGGTCGCAGCCGGTGACGGCGGCGTGTTCACCTTCGGCGACGCCGAGTTCGACGGAGCGATCGCCAACCGCCATCTGGCGGCGCCCATCGTCGGCATCGCGGCGACGCCTTCCGGGCTCGGCTACTGGCTGGTGGGCTCCGACGGTGGCGTCTTCGCGTTCGGCGACGCCGCCTTCCACGGGTCGATGGAGCACGTCGGTTCGACGATCGTGGCGATCACCTCGACTCCCTCGGGTGACGGCTACTGGCTCCTCGGCTCCGACGGTGGCGTGTTCGCTTTCGGCGACGCGGCCTTCGAGGGCGCGGCGACCTCGATCGTGCACCACGCCCCGCTCACGGCGATGGCGCCGACCGCATCGGGTTACGGCTATTACCTCCTGGGCGCCGACGGCGGTGTGTTCGCCTTCGGCGACGCGCACTTCGACGGCGCCATCATCGACGGCAAGCACCTCGCCACCGGCATCGCGATCCCGCGGAACGGCCGGGGCTACCAGGTCGCCAGCACCGACGGCAGCGTCTTTGGGTTCGGCGGCGCCCCGTCGGTCGTCCCTGCGCCCGACCTCCTGTCGGGCCAGCACCCGGTGGTCGCGCTCGAGACCCGTCCCGGCGGCGGCGACTGGCTCGTCACGAGCTTCGTCGCGCCGGCATCGGTCGCGGTTCAGGCGTCCGCGTCAGACGACGCGTTCCTGCGGTGCACCCGTGCACACGAGTCGGACACGGCCGGCGGATACCGCGCCGTCAGCCCCGACGGCGTCTACCGCGGCGCATACCAGTTCCTCCGCTCGACGTGGAACAACGTGGCCCGGGCCGCGGGTCGCGCCGATCTGGTCGGTGTCGACCCGGCCACGGTCGCGCCGGCCGACCAGGACGAGATCGCGCTCTTTTTGTTCCAGCACGCCGGGTACGGACCGTGGGGCGGGCGCTGTCACGGCCTCAGCTAGTCGGCCGCGCCGCGGGCGCCGGTCGAAATTGAAACGGGGCGCCGGGAGAGGGTCCGACCCCCCGGCGCCCCTATCGTTCCCGGAATGGTCGATGGCCCGCTCTCTCCCGACCTCGCGATCGGGTCGTTCACCGACCACGGCCCCTGGGTGGTCGACCCCGACGCGATGACGTGGCGCGCCGACGTCGACCGGCTGCGGACCCAGGCCCGGGCCGAATACCCGCGCTGGATGGAGACGGGCCGGCTCCCACCGCTCGGGCGCCTGTTGCTGGTGGTCTCGCGGGTGGGCAGCGCGCTCGGCCTCTGGGCCATCGGGGCAAGGCGTAAGGGCCCGCCCTATTCGCGGGCCGATCTCTCGCGCCGGCTGCGTATCGCGTTTGGCCACCTCGGCCCCACCTACATCAAGCTCGGTCAGATCGTCTCGGGGGGCGAAGGCCTCTTTCCCGAAGAGTTGGTGACGGAGTTCAAGCTTCTGCGCGACCGGGTGCCGCCGGAGCCGTTCCCCGAGGTGCGCCGGGTCGTCGAGCTCGAGCTCGGGCGTTCCCTCGACGACGTCTTCGCGTCGTTCGAGCGCACTCCGCTCGCGGCCGCCTCGATCGCGCAGGTGCATGCGGCTCGGCTGCGGACGGGCGAAGACGTCGTGGTGAAAGTGCAGCGGCCGCAGATTGCGCGGCTCGTGCGAGAAGACATCGAAGCGATGTCGTGGCTGGCCCCGCACCTCATCGGCCGAATCCCGGTTGCCGCGCTCGCCAATCCTCCCGCGCTCATCGAGCTCTTCGCGGAGACGATCGTCGAGGAGCTCGATTTCCGCCTCGAAGCCCAGAACATGCTCGACGTCGCGCTGGTGCTCGCAGAGACCGAACAGCGGGCGACGATCGTTCCGCGCCCGCACCCCACCTTGGTCACGCGCCGCGTGCTCGTGATGGAGCGCCTCGACGGGATTCCGTGGGACGACGTCCAGGCGATGCACGCGGCCGGCGTCGACACCGAAGCGGTGCTACACGCAGGCCTGGTCTCGTTCATGGAGGGCGCCATGCTCTACGGCGTCTTCCACGGCGATCTGCACGGCGGGAACCTCATGGTGCGGCCGGACGGTCGCACGGTGTTGATGGACTTCGGGATCACCGGGCGCCTCGACGAGGCGAAGCGCATGGCCTTCCTCATGCTGTTGGTCGGCGCGACGAGCGGCGACACCATGTCGCAGCTCCGCGCGCTGCGCGACCTCGGCGCGTTCCCGCCCGACACCGACCTCGAAGCGGTGTTCCGCGACCTCGGGCTCGACCGCACCATCGACCCGACTCAGCTGTCGGCCGACGAGCTCATCCACGAGCTCCAGGACCTCACCAAGAAGCTGCTCGCGTACGGCGCCCACGCGCCGAAAGAGCTCATGTTGTTCGTGAAGAACATGATGTTCCTCGACGGCGCGATCGCGCGTCTCGCACCCGACCTCGACATTCTCGCCGAGATCCAGCAGGTGCACACCGAGATCGCGATGCGTCACGGCGCCCGCCTCGCGGCCGAGCTCGGGCTCGATCCCGAAGCGGCAAATCAGTTCGACATGGACGCGATCAAAGCCGCGATGGGTGTGCCCGGTGTCGAGTCGCTGACCTACCGCGAGGTCCAGGAGCGCCGCGAGACAGTACGCAAGCGACTCGAAGAGAAACGCAAGCGCGCCTGACCCAAAACCCACCGACAGTTGTGCGACTTTTCCGCACTGGGAGCGGATTTCTCGCACAACTGTTGCGTGGTTTTTGTTGTGTGGCTGGTCAGGACTGCCAGACGAGGATGTCGCCGATGCCGGCCAACAGTGCGGTGCCGGGAAAGACGCGCAGGCGCCACGGCTCGAGCCGGAGCACTGCGAACGAGTCGGCGGTGGGGACGTCCCACGCGGGAACGATCGACGGGTCGTAACCGACCGGCGGTGGCGCGTGCACGAACTTGTCCCACACCGTGGTGCGGGTCTCGTCGTCGAAGTGCCAGACCACGCGACATTCGGCGATGCACGTGTCGTGACTGTCGGTCCAGTAGCTGCACGAGATGTACGGGCTGTGCTGCAGATGGGAACGCTTCGTCGGCGTGGGTCCGGTCGCGATCCAGCCGACGAGCTCGTCGCCGTCCCACTCCCAGAGCGGGTGCAGGATCCGGGAACGGGGACGGCCTTGGTGATCGACGGTCGCCACCGAGCACCACACGATCCGGTGGGCCATGTCGACGAACGCGGGCGCGACGTGCTCGAGGGAGGACATGGCGCGAGAACGTACACTCCGGCCCGTGCAGACGCGCCGGGCGCCGCGAGCGGCGATTGCCGACCGATGACCGATCGGCTCCCGGGTCGCCGGGTCCTCGTGGTCGGCGCGGGAACGCAGCGCTCCGACGATCCCGAAGCCCCCGTCGGCAACGGCCGCGCGATCTCGGTGCTCGCGGCGCGGGAAGGCGCGGCCGTCGCGTGCGCCGACCGTCACGAGGCAGCCGCGACCGAGACCGCCCGGCTGGTCGCGGCCGAGGGTGGGCGGGCCGAGGTGCTCGTCGGTGACGTGACCGACGAGGCGGCGTGCGTGCGCGTCGTCGCCGAAGCGGTGGCGCGTCTGGGCGGGATCGACGGGCTCGTGTGCAACGTCGGCATCGGGCTCGGGCGCGGGCTCGAGGGAACATCGGCCGAGCAGTGGGACGCGGTGCACGCGGTCAACGTGCGCGCGCACTTCCTCTTGTGCCGGGCCGCGCTCCCGGTCATGGCCGACGGTGGGGCGATCGTGTTGATCTCGTCAGTCGCGGGATTGAAGCCGGGGACCCGGATCCCCGCGTACGACACCACGAAGGCCGCCCTCGCGGGCCTCAGCCGTCACGTCGCGTTCGAAGGTGCGCGGCGCGGGATCCGTTGCAACGTGATCGCGCCGGGACTGATCGACACGCCGCTGGGGCGCCGCGCGACCGAGGGCCGCCCGAGTCGGGGGAAGGCGCCGGTGCCGCTCGGTCGCCAGGCCTCGGCCTGGGAGGTCGCGGCACCGGTCGTGTTCTTGTTGAGCGACGACGCGAGCTACATCACGGGCCAGGTCCTGGCCGTCGACGGTGGGCTGTCGAGCCTCTGACAAACCGCGCCCGGCGCGCCTACCGTTGGCGTATGCCGTTCGCCCGTGACGAAGTCGAGTCCGCGTTCCGTACCTACTGGCAGCTCGGCGCGGTCAACGAGGACTGGGACGTGTGGTGCGACACGTGCTTCACCGAGGACGTCACGTACGTCGAGCACATCCTCGGGAACAAGCAGGGCCGGGAGACGGTGCGGGCGTGGATCAAACCGACCATGGCCGACTACGGCGAGATCTACACCGCGTACGAATGGCACATGATCGGCGATGACGGTCGCGTCGTCGTCTACATGCAGAACCGTCGCGATAATCCCGAGCCCGGCGCCCCCCCGATCGACTTCCCGGGCATGACCGTGTTGCAGTTCGCGGGCAACGGGCAGTTCTCCTTGGAGGAGGACTTCTGGTCGCTGACCGAGGGCGGCGCAACGTTCAAGGAATATGTCGACCAGTGCAAGAAGTTCGACCCCGACTTCCGGCACAAGCGGACGCGGCGCGACTGGGGCAACGGCCCGGAATGGACACGGGGCGCGGCGTCGTACGCCGAGTCACCGGGCGCGAACACGGGCGCGTAGAGCGCGCGCGAGAATGTTCGATGCCTGAAGCCCCGCAGATGCAGGCGCTCTCCGAGCGCGTGGCGGAGTGGCTGGTCGGCGCGACGTTCGAGGGTTACGACCCGCTCGGTTTCACCGGTCTGAAGACGTTCGACCCGTCGCCGGAGGCCCTCGTGGGCGCGGTCGTCGTGAGTGTGTCGCGGCGGGCCAAGTACGTGACGCTCCACTTTGACAACGAGTTGCGGATCATGTTCCACCTTTCGCAAGCGGGCCGGCTCGATTTCGAGGAGCCGCCGAAGAAGACGCGCCCGAAAGGCTCGGTCGTCCGGTGGCGCTTCTCCGACGACCGCGCGGTCTTGATGCGCGAGTTCGGCACCGAGCGCAAGGCCGGTTGGTGGGTGCTCGCGCCCGACGACGCGGGACCGGTCGAGAAGCTCGGCCCGGAAGCAACGAGCGAAGAGTTCGCGGAGTGGTTCCGGACTGCCGTCGACGGCCGGCGCATCCACACGATCCTGCGCGATCAACGCACCGTCGCGGGTGTCGGTCGTGGATACGCCGACGACATCCTGCACCGCGCCAAGCTCTCGCCGTACGCTTCGCTGAAGTCGCTGAAGCCGGCCGAGCGTGACCGGATGCTCGTCGCGCTCCAAGAGGTGTTGTCCGAAGGCCTCGAACGCGAGCGCGGGCGAACGGGCGGGCTCTCCGCGAACAAGTTGGGCGAGCACTTCACCGTGCACGCGAAGTTCGGCTTGCCGTGCTCCGAGTGCGGGAGCGAGCTGAAACGGGTCTCGTACGAGTCGCACGAGGTCGTGTACTGCCCGACGTGTCAGACCGGCGGCAAGGTGTTGGCGGACCGCCGGCTCTCCCGCCTCGTCAAGTAGCCGTAGCCACTCGACTCCGCGGCGGGCTAGGTCGAGAGCTCGCTCTGCATCTCCCAGATCACGACCTGAGCGTCGTCCGCCGTGCCTGCGAGCGCCCGCGAGCCCGCGTCGGTGAGGCGCACTGCGTCGCCGGTCGCGAGCTCGCCCGCGCCGTCGAGCGTTACGGTTCCGCGTGACACGAACACGTGGACGAACGGTGCGGCGGGAACGGTGACCGAGCCGCCCGGCGTCAGCTGACCGATCCAGAGCGTCGCGTCGTCCTGGTTGATGTGGATTGCAGAGTCGACGTGCTCGGCGCCCGACGCGAGCGGGAAGAGCGAGTTCGCCGTGATCTCGGCACCCACGTCGCGCTGCTCGTAGCCGGGCGGGTCGCCGAACGCGTCGGGCGGCACCCACATCTGCAGGAGATGGACGCGCTCGGCCTTGCTCGCGTTGACCTCGGAGTGACGGATCCCGGTTCCCGCGCTCATGCGTTGCGCGACGCCCGGCGTGATGACGCCGGCGTTGCCTTCACTGTCGCGGTGTTCGAGCGCGCCTTCGAGCACCCACGTCACGATCTCCATGTCGCGGTGCGGATGCGTCCCGAAACCGCCACCCGCGTTGACGATGTCGTCGTTGAGCACCCGGAGCAGGCCGTGGTGCGTGTTCTTCGGGTCGTAGTGATCCGAGAAGCTGAAGCTGTGCCACGAGTCGAGCCAGTCGATCTCGGTGTGGAACCGATCGTTGGCGCGCCGGACGTCGATCGTCGACATGTTCGCGACCTCAGAAGCGGACGCCGTAGGCGTAGCCGTGTCGGTTGGTGCGGGTGTTGGGGTCGCCGTCGCGCCAGGCGTCGGTGACTTTGCCCAAGACGATGACGCCGGTGGGGCAGCGGTCGACGCAGAGTGCGCAGCGGGTGCAGACGT
>JBBSFB010000012.1:0-85484 GCA_038239145.1 Acidimicrobiia bacterium | reverse complement strand
GGAGGTAATGGGGTCCGGCCGTCGTTACCTCGGTACGGTGCGGCCGATGCTCGATTCCCCCACGCCGGAGTCGCCCGCCGGGATCCTGTTGCGCGAGTGGCGGCTGCGACGCCGTATGAGCCAGCTCGACCTTGCGTCCGAGGCCGGCATCTCCGCCCGCCACCTCAGCTTCGTGGAGACGGGTCGCTCGCGGCCGAGCCGGGCGATGGTGTTGCGTCTTGCCGAGAACCTCGACGTCCCGCTGCGGGAACGGAACCCATTGCTGCTCGCGGCGGGATACGCGCCCACGTATCAGGCCACCGACTTCCACGCTCCGGAGATGGAATCGGTGCGGGATGCGGTCGAGCGGCTCCTTGGCGCGCACGAGCCTTACCCCGCCATCCTCGTCGACCGGCGCTGGCAGTTGGTGAGCGCGAACGAAGCTGCGCTCGTGCTCGTCGAGGGTGTCGACGCAGATCTCATCGCGCCCACGTGCAACGTCCTGCGCACGAGCCTCCATCCCCGCGGCCTCGCGCCGCGCATCGTCAACATCGCGCCGTGGAGCGCGCACGTCATCGGCAATCTCCGGCGCCAAATTGCGGTCACCGGCGACGACGAACTGCGCGAGCTCGAACGCGAGCTCGTCGGATATGCCCACGACATGGGCGTCGATGTTCCGCGCACCGCCGAGGCGCCTCGGTCGATCGTGATGCCGATGCGGCTCCGGACAGACCACGGCGAGCTCGCACTGATGACGCTGATCGCCAACTTCGGCAACGCGCTCGACATCACGCTGTCCGAGCTGACCCTGGAGACGTTCCTTCCCGCCGATCCGGAGACGGCCGCCGCCCTGTTCGCCCGCATGCATCCGGCGGGCTGACGGAACGCAGGCCAGGGACTGCGGTTTGTCCCCCTAGGCCGGACGGGTTGTCGCGGGTAGGCTTACCGCGTAGTCGGCGGCGGGTAAGGGGCCCACATGGCTTTGCAGACCGATCCTCGCGCGGCTGAGATCCCCGGCCAGGGTGCGTCGGAGCGCCCGCTTGGAGACCATCCTCGCTGTCTGTGCCGCTTCGAAGACGGCGTGGTGTTCGCCTACGCCGAACGCGGCCACGAGTTCGTTCGCGCCAGCGACCGCGAGCTCTGGGCGGTCGAGCGGGAAGACCTCCTCGTCTCGGCTCGCTCGGGCGAGGCGCTGGCGCAACGCCGGGGCCGGGTGTACTTCGAGACCGGAACCGACGCGCCGCTGTACTACGAACGCGCGGTCTGAGAGATCCCGGTCTGAGAGATCCCGGTCCGGCGGAGTGCGGCCGGACTCGACTCGGGGTCGAGCAGGAGTCCGATCGCGTCGGTGAGGTCGTCTGATACCGCCGTGATCGAGATGCGGCCCGCGACCCACGATCGCAAGCGCGCCGCGAGTACCGCGTCGACAACGGTCACGACGCGCTGGGCGGTGTCCGCGTCGAGGTCGTGGATCGCGCCGACGTAGATGTCGTTCGTCGTCTGTGCGAGGCGGGCGAGGATCTCGGTGGCAAACGGATCCGCCGATGTTTCGAGCCTGGCGACCAGGCGCGCGAGTGACGGCTGGCGGGCGAAGGCGCGCACCGACCGGTTGATCACCTGCGAGAGGCGTTGGGCATCGGTCGTGCCGCGCAACGGGTTGCGGGAGATGTTCGTACGCAGTGTCGCGGCCCAGCGGACGAGCACCTCCGCGAACAGGTGCTCTTTCGACGAGAAGTAGTGGTACACGGTCCCGAGTGCGACCTGCGCCTCCACCGCGACTTCCTTGACCTGGATCTTGGCGAAGTCCCGCTCACCGAGCAAGGTCAGGCCCGCATCGATGATCCGGTCGCGCCTTGCCGTTTGCGCCGGAGTCAGCTTGGCGGTCGTCATCTCGTCCAATATACTAGAATCACGTTCTAGTTACTCGCCTTCAGGAGGACCCGTGGCGGATCAGACGTACACGATCATCTCGGCCGACACCCACGCGGGCGGCAGCCACGCGCAGTACCGCGAGTTCCTCGAGAAGAAGTACCTCGACGACTTCGACGCCTGGCGCAACAAGTACAAGAACCCGTTCAAGGACCTGGGCGACGACCGCCGCCTGCGCAACTGGGACAACGAGATGCGCAACGGCCAGCAGGACGCCGACGGCATCGTCGGCGAGGTCATCTTCCCGAACACCGTGCCGCCGTTCTTCCCGAGTTTCGTACTCTTCGCGGCGCCGCCGAATCCCGAGCAGTACGAGCACCGGCTCGCGGGCGTGCGCGCACACAACCGTTGGCTCGAGGACTTCTGCGGCCAGTACCCCGAGCGTCGCGCCGGCATCGGCCAGTTCTTCGTGAACGACATCGACGACGCGATCGAAGATCTCGAGTGGATCAAGGAGCACAACCTGCGCGGTGGTGCGCTGCTCCCGTCGGTCCCGCCCGACGCCACGTGGTTGAAGCCTTTGAACCACCCCGACTACGACCGTCTGTGGGCCGTCGCCGAGGACCTCGGCATCCCGCTCAACTGTCACGGAGGCGTCGGCGGTCCGTCGTACCTCCCGCACCCGAGCTCTGCGCTCATCCAGATCACGGAGCTCGGCGGATACTCGCGCCGGCCGCTGGTGTTCATGCTGCTGTCGGGCGTCTTCGAGCGTTTCCCCAAGCTCAAGTTCGTGATGACCGAACAGGGTTGCGCGTGGATCCCGCCGTTCCTCGGCCAAATGGACGATGTGCTCAAGCGGGTCAAGAAGCACGGTGCGATCGGCGAGCTGCGGTTCAAGCCCGAGCACATCCTCCCGAAGAGCGCGACGGAGTACTTCCAGCAGAACGTGTGGCTCGGCGTGTCCTTCCCCGGACCGGCGGACGCGCGCGCGGCCAGGGAGACGGTCGGCATCGACAAGTTCATGTGGGGCTCCGACTATCCGCACGACGAGGGCACGTACCCGTTCTCGCGGGAGGCGCTGCGGCAGGTCTTCTCCGACTGGAGTGAGGCCGACATGCAGAAGATCCTCACCGACAACGTGGCCAAGCTCTACGAGTTCGACGTCGCCGCCTTGCAGCCGCTGGCCACCGAGTTCGGTCCGACGCACGCCGAGCTCGCGCAGCCCTTGCTCGAACTGCCCGAGCACCCGAACGAGGCGCTGCTCCGGGCCCGGGTACCCGCCGCGTAAGCGATCGCGGGCCCGTCGGCTCTACGAACCCGATTCTCGGTCGCGCTTGGCGCGCTGCTCCGCTTCCCACTCCTCCAGCCGGCGGTCGAGCTCGCGCGAGCGGCGATCGGTGATTTCGGGTCGCGACGCGAAGTCGGGCTGATCCTCCAACCCGACCGGGCGCCGGGGCCGAGAGAGGTCGGTCGGGCGCGGCATCCAGCTGTCCTTCGGCGGCCGGCCGAGCAGGGTCCATGCGCCCGCGCCGACGGGGCCGAAGAAGAACACGATGAGCAGCCAGGCGACCTTGGGCAGATTGCGGCAGTCGGCGGTCCCGGTCGCCAGGACGTCGAGCAACGCCCAGATCCAAAAGCCGATGAACAGGAGAAACAGGAGAAACGAGATTTCGGGCACGGGCGCACCCCCAAGCTGGTCTCGGACACGCCGGTCGACGCGGCCAGGGTAGCGGTGGCGCTTCGGTTGCATACACTGGGCTTCAGCGAACCGGTCGAATAGGTCGGTCGGTCGTGTATCAGAAACGAGTATTTCGTGGCACAAGGCACGGTTAAGTTCTTCAATGCTGAAAAGGGTTACGGCTTCATCTCCCGCGAGCAAGGTGACGACGTGTTCGTTCACTTCTCCGCAATCCAGGGTGACGGATACAAGACCCTCGACGAGGGCCAGCGCGTCGAGTTCGACGTGGCACAGGGTCGCAAGGGCCAAGAGGCGCAGAACGTCCGAGTCATCTGACGTTCAGTCACTTCGCGGGAGCCGTCGGTGCACAGTGCCGGCGGCTCTTTCGCGCCCGCACTCAACCGGTCCGGAATCAGCAGTTCGGGCCGTCAGCAGCTTTGAAACGACGCGGTGCCGAGCAGTTGGTCGAGGCGGACCGGCTTGAGGCCCCGGGCCCGTAACCCGTCGATGATCAGCGGGAGCGCCCGCACGAGCACCGACCGGTCTTTGTTCGGCAGGCCGTCCAGGCCGTCGTGGAGGAGCAGGATCGCACCCGGACGGGCGTTGGCGAGGATGCGCCGGGCGACGAGTTCCGCGTCGTTCGTGGCCCAATCTCCAGCCGACGCGCTCCACAGCACCATGTGCATGCGGTGGTCGTGCACGACCCGGGCGAGGAACGGCGTGCGATCCCCGTGCGGTGGGCGGTAGAGCACGGGGCACTTCCCGAGGGCGCGCTTGAACGCCGCCTGGGTCTTCTGCAGTTCCGGATAGCGCGGGTCGAGCCAGCGCCACTGGTCGTGGTTGTACGAATGGTTGCCGAGGAGTTGCCCGTCGTCGTAGAGCGCTTTGGTGATCTGCGGGTCGGCGTCGATCGCCTTGCCGACCTCGAAGAACGTTCCCTTGATTCCGTGCGCGTCGAGGATCGCCATGACCTTCAGTGTCGAGCCGACGTTGGGTCCGTCGTCGAAGGTGAGCGCGACCTCGTTGGAGTTGGTCGGGCCGTGGACGGCACCGCCGCCGAACCACGTGACGTCGGGAGTCTCGGCCCCGATGTACCCGGTGAGCACGAGCGTGACGACCACGAGCACGACCCCGAAGTCGAACGCGTGGGTCCGGTACGGCTCGCGTATCGGGAGCAGGCCCGCGACTACGGCCACCCCCGCGCCGACAACGACGAGCGCGGCGAGCGTCAGCATGACGTATTCGGAGACCGTGAACCGGAGTACGAACCACGCCGCGATCGACCCGATCGCGACGTTGCGGGTCGTCGGCGAGAGCGGCCGGCGGGGCTCGACGACGGCGATACCTGCCGCGAGCGTGAACAGGAACGCAAGGATCAGCGCGACGATTGCGTCGTTGCGCTGGGCGACCAGCCAGGCCGTCGTCGCCGCGACCGCGCTCGCCACCACCGCGAGCGGACCGTTGGCGGGGAGCCTGCGGGCCAACCAGGCGGCCACGACGCCGACCACGAGGAGGTACAGCGCGGTCCCCGTCATGTTCGGGTTCTTCTCGACCGCGAGGAGGAACCCGATGGGCGCGGAGGCAGCAACCGCCTGCACCGTGAGCGAGAAGGAGCCCGGGCCGGGCGGCGTATCCATCGGCGTCATCATGACGTGTCGATCATGCCAGGTTCCGGACGATTTGCCCGGTCGACTTGACTTTGAGAACGAGAACCGTTCTCATAATGGGGTGCGGACGACCAAGTCCTGGATCGCGGTCGACGTACTGATCGGGCTGGCGTTCGTCGCGACCGCGTGCGGGGGGTCGTCGAAGGGTGCGGGAGCCGGCGGTGCCGTGCGAGTGGTGGCGGCCGAGAACTTCTGGGGCGACATCGCCCGGCAACTCGGTGGCGTGCACGCGACGGTGACGTCGATCATCAGCGACCCCACCGCCGACCCGCACCAGTACGAGTCGGACGCGCGCAACGCGGCGTCGGTCGCGGACGCGCGCATCGTGATCGAGAACGGCGCCGGCTACGACGACTTCGTCGCGAAGTTGCTCGCGGGAACGTCGAGCAGGAATCGCACCGTCCTGTCGGTCCAACAGGTGTTGCACGCCACCGCCGACGACGTGAATCCGCACCTCTGGTACGACGTGCCGCGCGTGCCCGACGTCGCGAGCGCGATCGAGCGGGCGCTCGCGAACGCGGATCCCACCGACGCGACCTCGTTTGCCGCCAACTTGAAGACTTTCGATGCATCCCTCGCGCCGCTGGACCGGCTCATCGCCGAGATCAGGACCAAGTACGCGGGCCAACCGGTCGCGTACACCGAGCGCGTGCCCGGATACCTCCTCGACGCCGCCGGTCTCACGGTGGCGACGCCGTCGGGATTCGCGCGCGCGATCGAGGACGGGAACGAGCCGAGCGCGGGGGACGCCGAGGCGATGAACGCTCTGGTCACCGACCGCAAGATCAGGGTGCTGCTGTACAACGCGCAGGCGACGAGCGCGGTGACGCAACACGTGCAGGATCTCGCTCGCCACGCCGGCGTGCAGGTGGTTGCGGTCACCGAGACCCAGCCCCGCAACGAGGCGAGCTACCAGTCGTGGCAACAGCATCAGCTGCAAGCCCTGTTGACGGCGTTGGGTGGTTGACGGTGCCCGCAGTCCGGTTGCACGACGCGTCGATGCGGTTCGGCGCGCGCGTGCTGTTCGAACACCTCGACCTCGAGATCGCTCCCGGTGAGTTCCTCGCCGTGCTCGGCCCGAACGGCTCGGGCAAGACGACGCTCCTGCGCGTGCTGTTGGGGTTGACACGCCTGTCCGGAGGTGTCGTCGAGATCGACGGTCGGGCCCCGAAGCGGGGGAGCCACGACGTCGGCTACGTGCCCCAGCAGCGGGCCTTCGACCGTGACCTGCCGATCCGCGGCCGGGATCTCGTGCGTTTCGGTCTCGACGGTCATCGCCGCGGGCTCCCCTTCAGCTCGGCGTCGACCCGGGCGCGCGTCGACGGGGCCATCCGGTCGGTCGGCGCGGAAGCGTACGCGAGCGCGCCGATCGGACTGCTGTCGGGTGGCGAACAGCAACGCCTGCGGATCGCGCAGGCGCTCATCGGTGACCCGCACGTGCTGTTGTGCGACGAACCGCTGCTCTCGCTCGATCTCGCGCACCAGCAGGCCGTGAGCGAGCTCATCGACACGCGCCGCCGGGAGACGAACACCGCGGTCGTGTTCGTCACCCACGAGATCAACCCGATCCTTCCCTACGTCGACCGCGTGCTGTATCTCGTCGGCGGCCGTACCGCGGTCGGCACACCGGACGAGGTGCTGACGAGCGACGGGTTGAGCGACCTCTACGGCACCGACGTCGACGTGTTGAACGTGCGGGGCCGGATCATCGTCGTCGGCTCCGACGACACCGCGTTGACCGAGCCCGGTGGGCACCATCACCACCATCACGCCGCGCACCACCTCGACACGCACGGGCACGACGGTGGAGGCGCATCACATTGACCGCAACGGTGCTCTACCTCGACCAACCGTTCGCGCAACACGCGCTGATCGCGGGCGCGCTCGTCGCGGTGACGTGCGGCCTGATCGGTCCGTTCGTCGTGACCCGGGGCATGGCGTTCGCAGTGCACGGAACCAGCGAGCTTGCGTTCACGGGCGCAGCCGCGGGCCTGTTGATCGACGACAACGCGATCGGCGGCGCGTTGATCGGCGCGCTGATCGTGGCGGGGGTGATTGCCGCCCTCGGCGCGCGTGAACGCGAACGCGACTCCGCGATCGGCGTGATCCTTGCGTTCGGCCTCGGTATCGGCGTTCTGCTCCTCGGCTACTACCGCGGCTTCGCGACCGCAGCGACCAACATCTTGTTCGGCAACATCTTCGGCGTGAGCAATGACCAACTTCTGACGTTGGTCGCGATCGGCGCGTTCGTCGTGGTCGTGATGACGTTCGTGTTCCGACCGTTGTTGTTCGCATCGGTCGATGCCGACGTCGCGACCGCGCGCGGCGTTCCGGTCGGCCGGCTCGGGCTCGTGTTCCTGCTCGTCCTCGCGCTGACGGTCACCGCGGCCGCCCAGGTCGTGGGCACCCTGCTGGTCCTGAGCCTCGCGATCACGCCCGCGGCCGCGGCCCAGCGCTGGTCGCCGAACCCGCTTGCTGTCACCGGTCTGTCGATCGCGTTCGCGCTGGTCGCGGCCGACGGCGGGATCCTGGCGAGCCTGGCGAGCACGACGGTGAAGCCGAGCGTGTTCGTGACCTCGATCAGTTTCGGCATCTACCTCGTGTCGAGGCTGGTCGGCCCCCGGGTATCCCACCGGAATCGCGGTTCGGCCTCCGATACGCCGGCTACCGATATGGTCGGGAGCGCTTGAGTAACGACGAAGAACGCATCGCCCTGTTCCTCGACTACGAGAACCTCGCGCTCGGTGCGCAAGAACAGCTGCACCAAAAGGAGTTCAACTTCCGTCCCGTCGCCGACGCGCTCGCGGAGCGGGGGCGCGTCGTGGTGCGCAGGGCGTACGCCGACTGGTCCCGGTTCGACGAAGACCGGCGGATGCTCACCCGCCATCACGTCGAGCTGATCGAGATCCCGCAACGCATGGGGTCGGTGCGCAAGAATGCGGCCGACATCAAGATGGCGGTCGACGCGATCGAACTGTGCTTCGAGCGCGACTACATCACCACCTTCGTGCTCGGGACCGGCGACAGCGACTTCACCCCCCTCGTACACAAGTTGCGCGAGCTGAACCGGCGCGTCATCGGCATCGGAGTGGAGGCGTCGACCTCGGCGCTCCTTCCACCCGCGTGCGACGAGTTCTTGTTCTACGAACGGCTCGAGGGCGTCGACCTGTCGGATACGCGGGGCGCGCCGGCCCCCGCGCGTTCGTCGCGGACACGTCGCGCGCCCGCCGCGGAGAAGGAAGCGGCGGTCGAAGAGGAGACGCCGACCGCGCGTCCGGAAGAAGCCGACCTCGGCGTGTTGGTCACCCAGACGCTTTCCGGGCTGTCCCGCAGCGCGAGCGGTCCGGTGCTCGCGTCGATGTTGAAGCGGGCCATCCTGCGCAAGGACCCGACGTTCAGCGAGACCACCTACGGCTTTCGCGGCTTCTCCGAATTGTTGCGCAACCTCGCCGATCAAGGCCTGGTCGCGCTCACGCCCGGCCCGGGTCAGGGCGATCCCGAGGTCAGCTTTCCCACCGAGGTCGGCGACGAGCAGGGGGCGTTCGGACTGCTCCGGAAGGTCGTCGAGCAACTCACTACCAAGTCGGGTCCGCCCCACCTGTCGGGCCTCAAGACCCAGCTGCGCAAGATCGACCCCGACTTCAGCGAGAAGCGTTTCGGGTACGGCGGCTTCCTGCAGTTCTGCAAGGCCGCGCGCTCACGTGCGCTGATCGAGATGGACTGGGACGAAGAGGCCGACGACTACATCGTCAAGCCCGGCCCCACGTCTGTCTGAGCCTCTGACCAGGTGGTCCGGGCTGGATCAGCCCTTGCCACCTCGGGCGGGGCCGCTCTTGCGGGGGTGCTCGTCTTCGCCGGCCCGCTCGCGCGCGCGCTGGCGGGCGGCCGCGGCCTCGGCTTCGGTCGGAGGCTTGGGGGGCGCGCCGGCGCTGCGGGCCGGCTTGCGGGTTGCTGCCATGCCGGAAACATAGAGGCCAGATGGGCCGCGCGGCGAACGCCGGGCAAAAAAGCTGTCCCGACGGCTCGACCGCCGGCCGACCTGATCGTCAGGCCGACCGCTCCCGGTCGATCTCGTGGTGCCGGAGCCGGCCGTCGGCGATGACCGCTTCCTCGTCGCGCACCTCGTCAGCGAAGACCGGGGGCACGCCCCCGAGGCCCATGGCCGCGACCTCTTCCAGGGCCTCCGTGGTGCCGCGCAGAGCGCCGGACTGGGTGAGTGAGTGGGGCAGGTTGCGGTACACGATCACGGCGCTGATCACGGCGAGCGTGGCGCCGACCAGCACAGCGACGTGGATGCCGCCGATGAAGGCGTGGTCGGCGCTCGCCGTGAGCGCGTTGCCGGCGGCGGTCGGAAGCTTCGACGCGACGCCGAGTGCGCCGGCGATCGATGTGCGTGCACTCGACTGGTCGGTTTTGCTGAGTCCGCGCAGAGCGGGTGCGATCGAGCCCGAGTAGCGCGACGCGGCGACACTTCCGAGCACGGCGATACCGAGCGCGGCGCCCAACTCACGGGTCGCGTCGTTCATGGCGGACCCCGCGCCCGCGCGTCGGGGCGGGACCGCCGACATGATCGACGCCGTCATCGGCGACATCGAGAGCGCGATGCCAGTGGTCAGCGGAACGAGGCACACCACGACGTACGCGTAGGGCGTGTGCGTACTGAGCGCGACGAGCAGGCCGAGGCCGGCGCCGATGGAGAGCATGCCGAACGAAACCGTGCGGTGCGCTCCGAACCGAGCGCTCAAGCGCGGCGTGAGGGGCGCGACGATCATCATGATCGCGGCGATCGGCATCAGCCGGAGTGCGGCCGACAACGCGCTGTACCCGAGTACCAACTGGAAGTACTGGGTGATGAGGAACATCACGCCGTACATGGCGACGAACACGAGGATCATGCCGCCGGTACCGGTGCTGAACGCGGGCCGCTTGAAGTAGTGCATGTCGAGCATCGGCTCGGGTGTGTGCAGCTCCCACGCCACGAACAGGCTGAGCACAGCGATGGCGACGATGAAGGCGGCAATGGTGCCGACGCTCAACCAGCCCGAGTCGGGCGCTTCGATCAGGCCATAGACGAGTGCGACGATTCCGATGATCGAGAGCACCGCGCCGATCGGATCGAACTGCGACTCTTCGGGGTCGCGCGACTTGGGGACGAGGAACTTGCCGGCAACGAGCGCGAGCACGATCACCGGGACGTTGATGAGGAAGATCGACCCGTACCAGAAATGGCCGAGGAGGAGACCGCTGGCGACGGGCCCGAACGCGCCGGCCGCGCCGGTGACGCTCGCCCAGATCGCGATCGCCTTCGGTCGCTCGTGCGCCGGGAAGACGTTGATGATGATCGACAACGTCGACGGCATGATCAACGCGCCCGCGATTCCCATGAGGGCCCGACACGCGATGAGCTGGCCCATGCCGGTGGCTTGCGATGCGAGTGTGGCCCCGACGAGGAAGAGCACGAGGCCGAGTTGCAACGCGCCCTTGCGGCCGTACTTGTCGCCGAGCGCGCCCGTCGAGAACAAGAGGCCGGCGAACACGAGCGAGTACACGGCGACGACCCACTGCAACTGCGACTCGGTGGCGTGCAGCTCGCGAGAGAGCGTGGGGATGGCCACGTTCAGGCTCGAGTTGCCGACGAACACGATGAGCAGGCTCAGGCACAGCACCGCGAGTGTCCACCAGCGGCGGTCGAACGCGAGATCGGCCGGGCTCTGGGTCTCGGCTTCCATGGTGACTCCGTGGGAACGACAAGACGATTGGGGGATCGGATCCGGTACCCGTGCCCGGTGCAGCTTCGACGCAGGTCCGGGGAAGTGTCAGGAAGTGGAATGCCGGTTCCGGATCCCCAGACTATAATCGGAATCATGCTTCCGCTTGAAACGGAACCCGATGGACCCCGTCGGGCCGACGCCCGCCGCAACCGTGAACGGGTTCTGACCGCGGCGGAAGCGGTGTTCGCCCAGTCCGGGGTGAAGGCCCCCGTCGAGGAGGTGGCCCGGCGGGCCGGCGTCGGTGTCGGGACCGTGTGCCGCAACTTCCCGACCAAGCGCGCCCTGATCGAGGCCGTTGTGGGCGCGATGTACGAGTCGCTGCTCGCGGAGGTCGAGACGGCGAGCCAAGATCCGGATCCGGCCCGTGCCTTCGAACGGTTCGTGATGGGGTTGCCCAAGTTCCAGTCGCGACACAAGGCCCTCGCCGATCAGATGGCGAACGAGACGATGGCGGCCTCGAGCGCGGGACCGAAGGAACAGGTGCTGCGGGCGATCTCGGACCTCGTCGCCCGGGCCCAGGCCGCGGGCGCCATCCGCGCCGACATCGGGCCCGGCGACGTCTCGATGCTGTTCTCGGGGGTGGCGCACGCGACCGCGGTCGCGGGTGAGCTCCAACCCGTTCTGCGGGAGCGGTTCGTGCGCATCATCCTCGACGGCCTGCGCGCCGACGATCCCACCGCGCTGCCCGGCCGTCCGCTCGACTTCACGCAGCTGAAACGCATGAACGAGCGCCGCGCGAAATGACCGTCGCCCAAACCGCGGTACCCGCGGCCCCGCACCTCGACCCTCGCCGCTGGGTCGCGCTCATGGTCGTGTTGTTGGCCGCGTTCATCGTCGTGCTCGACAACACCGTCCTGAATGTCGCGATCCCGACGATCCGCGCCGACTTCCACACGACGCTCCCGTCGCTCCTGTGGGTCATCACCGGCTACGCGCTGACCTTCGCGACCCTGTTGGTCATCGGCGGTCGCCTCGGCGACATCTACGGGCACCGGCGCATCTTCATCATCGGCGCTGCGCTCTTCGGCGTCGGCTCGTTGGTAGCGTCGATCTCCACGTCGGTGCCGGAGCTCATCCTCGGCGAGGCGGTCATCGAGGGCATCGGAGCGTCGCTGATGCTGCCTTCGACGCTCGCGATCCTCTCGACCACCTTCCAGGGCCGGGAGCGCGCGAGCGCTTTCGCCTGGTGGGGCGCGACCGCCGGGGTCGCCGCCGCGTTCGGCCCCGTCGTCGGCGGGTTCCTCACCTCCGACTATTCGTGGCGGTGGTCGTTCCGCATCAACGTGATCATCGCTCCGCTGGCCATCGTCGGCGCTCTGCTCTTCATGAAGAAGGGGGTGCGCGTGGAGCGGCGCCTGCCCCTCGACGCGATGGGCGCCGCATTCATCGCCGTGGGCATGTTCCTCTTGGTGTTCGCGCTCAGCGAGGGCAGTACGTACGGCTGGTGGAAGCCGCTCAAGGAGTTCTCGCTGGTCGGGCACGGCGTGTGGCCGGTGTCGAGGTCGGTGTCGATCATGCCGATCGTGCTCGCAGTGTCGATCGCCGTGCTCGTCGGGTTCTACTTCGTCGAACGAGCCAAGGAGCGCCGCGACGAACATCCCCTCTTCCCGTTCGCGCACCTGAAGATCAAGACCTACCGCTACGGGCTGCTCACCGGGCTCGTGCTCGCGATGGGGCAGTTCGGGCTGAGCTTCGTGCTGCCGGTGTTCCTGCAGGGCGCGCGACTGTTGACGCCGGAACAGAACGGCTGGTGGCAGTTCCCGACCGGCGTGTTCATCATCCTCGGTGCCCAGGTCGGCGGTCGCTTGATCCGCGCGGTCGGGGTGACGATCGTCATCCGGCTCGGACTGTTCTCGTACGCGGTGGGGATGCTGCTCATCTACCACGCGGTCTCACTCGACATCACCGCGTTACGACTCGTCCCCGGCCTCGCGTTCTACGGGATCGGGATCGGCTTCGCGGGCGCGCAGCTCACCAACGTTGTGATGTCGGAGATCCCGGCCGAGAGCTCGGGCGTGGCGAGCGGTGCGAACACCACTGTCCGCCAGGTCGGGGCGGCCCTCGGCGTCGCGATGATCGGCTCGTTGTTGAGCGCGCAGATTCTGAGTCACTCGGTGACGCGTATCCGGGCGGCCGCACTTCCGGCCGCGCTCAAGGTGCAGGCGCTCGCCGGCGTGCACGCGCAGGGCGCGTTCTATCAGCCCCCCACGTCAACGAACGCGCACGACACGACGATCCTGCAGCACGCGTTGCGAACCAGCGTCGCGGGCGGGACCCGGACCGCGCTCGTGTTCGCGGCCACGGTGGTGTTGCTCGGCGCGCTGGCCTCGTTCCTGATCCCGCGGGTCGCAGCTCCGAGCAAGGCGCGTGCCGCCAACGATCTCGAGGCGGTCGAGCCGCTCGACGTCGACCCCGCGCTCCTCGACGCCGTCTGACCCGACCCCCCGAACCACCCTCGCAACCCGTCGCAAACTCCCGGGGAGACGCAGCCGGGCGGGGTAACGCGTCGACTGGCTCAGACCGGGGGGTTTCGGGCCGATCGGTTTTCCGGCGTCGTTCACCGTCGTCTCGGACACGACGACAGACGCCGGGCCCACGGTGCCGACGATCCCCGTCACGACCCTGGACTCGACGACGGGATCGGTGTTCGACACCACGAGCACGAGCGTGGGTTCGTCGGGTCCGACGACGACGATCGCCGGCGCGACCACGACCACCGACCCGTCGGTGACACCACCTCGTCGACGGATGACACCGCTACGACGACCGTGCCCGAAGATTCGACTCCAGCGGCGGGCGGCACGTCACGCGGGCATCGGGCTACTGGTTCGCCACGGCGTCGGGTCGGGCCGTGGGCTTCGGCGCCGCGTCAGCCAGCGGCATCCCGGCTCCGCTCGACCTGGGGGTTCGATGCGACCACGATCCCTTACCAAGCCGATCGTCGGCATCGCGGCTACGCCCGACGGTGGCGGGTACTGGTTGATCGCAACGGACGGCGGGATCTTCGGGTTCGGCGACGCGCACTTCTTCGGTTCGATGGGCGCGATCTCGCTGAACCAGCCGGTCGTCGGCATGACCGCATCTGCGCGCGGCCGCGGATACTGGATGGTGGCGCGTGACGGCGGCATCTTCAGCTTCGGTGACACGCCTACTTCGGGTCGATCGCGGCCTCCGCGTCGGGTGCCGGATTCGGATTCTCGCCCGTCGTCGGGATGGCCGTTCGCGGTTCGTGAGGGTCCCACCGGCTCCGTTGTCGGTGTTGGCGTCTGTGACCTCGGTCTCGGTCCGGCCGCGCCGTCTGGAGGCTGCTCAAGGCGGTCCCGGAAGCCGACGATGAAGCCCACAAGATGCTCCCGATCGCGAAGCCCTCGGCCGGCCGTGTGCCGGCGCGGCCGGCGGACGACTTGGTTCCCGGACCGGCGCGGGACGGGCGCGGCCGAATAGAGATCGCGCGGCTGGTGCTCGCGACGGTGACCGCACCGGTCGTCGTGGCCGTGGTGCCCGTGAGCGGGTCGCTGCGGCGCGCGCTCTACATCGGGACACTCGCGCTTCTTTGGACGTTCGTCGTGCGGGGTGTGACCCGGCACCGGCCGTCGCGACCGTGGTTCGGGATCGCGGCCGGAACCGGAGTCGTCGTCGCCGGCGAGACCGCACGCACGCTGTTCGTCGCCTCCGCCAACGTGGCGTTCCTCCACGCGGCCGACGCGCTTCGCGTCGGCGCCTATGCCGTTTTCGTCGTGAGCTTCGGTGCGATCGTGCGAAACCGGAGATCCGACACTGAACGCGCGTCGGTGCTCGACGGGGCCATCGTCGGTTGTGCGTTGTTCGCGACGTGTTGGCCGATGCTCGCGTTCCCGTCGGACCTTTCGCGAACGGCCGAGGTGTCCGGCGGCGCGCTCGGCGTGGCGAGGCCGTTGTTGGCCATCGTCCTCTGCGCGGTCGCGGTGCGCCTGTTGTTCCGGCCCGACGCCGCGTCGCGACTCGCGTTCGCGGGCGTCGTTCCTCTCGCCGTCGCCGATCTGCTCGCGGGTGCGGGTCTGACGCACTCGACCCACGCCGGGCGGGGCGTGTTGCAGATCAGCACCCTCTTCGCGCTGTCGACGATCGCAGTGGCGGCGAGCCGGCCCGCGTCTGTGGTCGGTCTGCAGGACGATGCCGCCGAGGTCGATCCCGCGAACCGACTCCGGGTGTTGTGCATCCTGACCGCGGTCGCGCTCTGCTCGGTCACCCCCCTCGCGGACGCGTGGTCGTCGGGCCACCGCGACCTCACCACGCTCGTTCCCGGCGTCTGCGCGATCGCGGTGTTCGTGTTGGTGTCGATGCGCCTCTGGCACCTCGCAACCGGCGCTCGGGCCGCGGGGATGCGCCAGGGGTTGCGCCGGCTCGGCGCCCTGGTCCAAGGATTGAACGACGCCATCTTCGTCGTCGATCGCACCGGCGCGATCTCGTACGCGAGCCCGCGCGCGGGTGCGTTGCTCGGCCTCGCCGCCGACGATCTCGTCGGCCGGCGGCTCGAGGATTCGCTCGGTGCGCAGGAGTCGGATCGGGTCGCCCGCCAGCTCAAGGGTGCGGTGACGCTCCCGCTCGGTGCCCACGAGGAGCTCGCGGGCGTGTTCGCCGGTGCGAACGGCGATCCTCGCGAGTTCGAGATGAGCATCGTGAACATGCTCGGTGATAACGACGTCGCCGGTCTGGTCGTCACGATGCGCGACGTCACGATCAAGCGCGAGCTCGCGCGCGAGCTCGAGCAGCGCGTGTTCCACGACGACCTCACCCAGCTCGCGAACCGGTCGCTCTTCTTGGACCGGCTCGACCAGGCCCGGCTTCGCAGCCGGCGCACCGGTAGCGCGATCGCGGTCATGTTCATCGACCTCGACGACTTCAAAGCGGTCAACGACGGTCTCGGGCACGCGGCCGGTGACACGCTGCTGTGCGCGGTGTCCGGCCGCCTGAGCGAGTGCCTGCGTCCCAGCGACACGATCGCCCGCCTCGGCGGCGACGAGTTCGCAGTGTTGCTCGACGGCGTCGCCGACGTCGCCGAGGTGATGACGATCGCGCAGCGCCTGCTCGAGGTGCTGCAACTGCCGGTCGAGATCGACGAGCTCTCGGTGACGGTGCCCGCGAGCGTCGGGATCGCGATCGCCGAGCAAGGCCACGCGCACACCAACCTGATGCGCGACGCCGACATCGCGCTGTACCGGGCCAAGGAACAGGGCAAGAACCGGATCGCACTGTTCGACACCTCGATGGGGTGGGAGGCGTACTCGCGGCTCCGCCTGCGTTCGCAGCTCGAGTCGGCAATCGAGAACGATGAGCTCCGGGTGTTGTTCCAGCCGATCATCTCTCTCGACTCGAGTGAGATCGTTGGCGTCGAGGCGCTCGTACGCTGGGAGCACCCGAAGCTCGGGACGTTGTCGCCGTCGGAGTTCATCCCGATCGCCGAGGAGAGTGCGCTCATCACGCTCATCGGTCGCTGGGTGCTGCAGCAGGCGTGCGCGCAGGCGGCGTTGTGGAACAAGGGCGACCGCGACCTGTACGTGAGCGTGAACGTGTCGGCCCGCCAGCTCCGCGAGCCGGGATTCGCGGCCGAGATCGCGGCCGCGCTCGCCGACTCCGGGCTCGATCCGAAACAGCTGATGCTGGAGCTCACGGAATCAGCGTTGATCGACGAGAGCGCGGGCCAGAACCTCGTCGACAATGTGGCGCCCCTCGGCATCGGCATCGCGATCGACGACTTCGGAACCGGCTACTCGTCGCTCGAGTACCTCACGCGATTCCCGGTGAACGTCGTGAAGATCGACCGCAGCTTCGTCTCCCGCCTGAACGAGGACGGAATGCGCGCGGTCGTGAAGAGCATGGCCGCCATCTCGTCGGTCATGGGCTACACGAGCATCGCCGAGGGTGTGGAGACCGCAGAAGAGGCAGCCGACCTCATCGGTCTCGACTACGGCTTCGCCCAGGGCTTCCTCTACAGCCATCCGGTCGGCGCGGCCGAGATCGACACGTTGCTCGAGGTCAAGGGCCCGATCACGCCCGACGCCGTTTCGTCGAACTGAGCTCGCCGCTCACGCGGGAAAGACCTCGACCTCGGTCGCTTTCACGGCGGCCCAGACCTCGGTACCCTCGGTGAGCGCGAGTTCGCGAACAGCTGCGGGCGTGACCTCGGCGACGATCGTGACCGCGCCGACGACCCTGACCCGCACGCGCTCGCGCGTACCGAGGTGTTCGATGCCCGCGATCGTTCCCCGCCAGGCGTTGCGCGCGCTCCCGCGTGGTTCCTCGAGGTGGAGGACGACCGCGTTCGGCGGGACGATCAGCATCACCGCGCCGGTGTGCGAGCTCGCGGTGGTGACGACGGCCGGTCCCACTTGGATGTGGTCGCCGTCGGCGGTTCCACGGAAGAGGTTGACGCCGACGAGCTCGGCGACGTACTCGGAGCGCGGCCTGCTCGTGATCTCGTCGGGCGTTCCCGTCTGCACGACTGCGCCCCCTTCGAGCACGAGGATGCGATCGGCGAGTACGAGCGCGTCGACGGGATCGTGCGTGACGAGGATCCGTGCCCCCGGGAACCGCGAAAGGATCGTGCGCAACTGACGGCGCGTTTCGGATCGGGTCTGCACGTCGAGCGCGGCGAGGGGCTCGTCGAGCAGGAGGAGCTTGGGCTCGGTCGCGATCGCGCGGGCCAGGGCGACCCGTTGCGCCTGTCCGCTGGAGAGCTCGCGGGGCTTGGCCGTGGCCTTCGCGTCGAGCCCCACCTCCACGAGCAACGAGCGCGCGCGCGATCGGGCGGCTGCGCGTCGTGCGCCGTGCGCGCGCGGGCCGAACGCGATGTTGTCGAGTGCGCTCAGGTGACCGAAGAGGAGGTAGTCCTGGAACACGAACCCCACGGAGCGATGCTCGGGGGGTACGAATCGATCGGTCGCGGGGTCGTCGACGATCGTGTCGTCGATGCACACGTGACCTCCGTCGAGCGGCAACAGTCCGGCGAGTACACGCAGCAGTGTGGTCTTGCCCGAGCCGTTCGGGCCCAGGATCGCGAGCAGTTCGCCGTCGTCGACGTGTACGTCGGCGGAGAGCGAGAAGGAACCGAGCGTGACCTCGACCCGGGCGTCGACGCTCATAATGCAGAGAGCCAGCGGTCGCGGAGGCTGATCAGGACCGCGAGCGAGATCGCGAGGAGCAGCAGGCTCAGCACGATCGCCGGTTCGATCGTTCCCTCTTCGAGCTTGACGTAGACGAACAGCGGCAGCGTCTGGGTGTGGCCCTGCAGGTTGCCGGCGAAGGTGATCGTCGCTCCGAATTCGCCGAGGGCACGGGCCCAGCACAGCACCGCGCCCGCGATCAACGACGGCCGGATCATGGGCAGGGTCACCCGGCGAAACACTTCGAACCGTGACGCGCCGAGGGTCCGGGCGGCTTCTTCGAACCGGCGGTCGGCAGTCCGGAACGCGCCCTCGACCGTGAGTACGAGGAACGGCATCGCGACGAACGTCTCGGCGAGGATCGCGCCGCTCACGTGGAAGGGGAGATGCACGCCGACATGGTCGAGGTACTGGCCGACGAGACCCTTCTTTCCCAGCGCGAGCAACAGAGCGATGCCACCGACGACGGGCGGCAACACCATGGGCAGCAGCGTGAGCGCGCGGACGACACCCCGGCCTCGGTACGCGACGCGGGCCTGTACCCACGCGAGCGGGACGCCGAGCACGACCGCGATGGCGGTCGCCGCGATCGACGTCTCGATGGAGAGCCGGAGCGCGGTGCGAGACTCACCGCTCGACACGACCGACCACGCCGAGGTCCACGGGGCGCGCCACAACAGGCCCGCGAGGGGAACCACGAAGATCGCCGCAGCCAGCACCGCACCCGCGATGACGATGACCGGAACCCGTTCCCGCGCCGGGTCCCGGCGCCGGGTCGTCATGGTCCGACCTGCATAGTCGAACCGAGACTACGGAGCGTCGAAGGGGAGAAGCGAGCAGAGGTGTCAGCGAGGCCTGGGCGTATTGACCTTGTCGGGCGCGACCCGGAGGATGATGCGGCCATCCTTGCCGATGGGGTTCTTGTAGTCGGTCCCCTGATACTTCCGGGCCAGCGCGTCGATGTGATCGCGCGCGATCTGTCCGCCGACGACCTCGACGACGTGACCGCGTACCTCGGCCCAGTCCCAGGGATTCTCCGCGCTGTAGATGAGCACGGTGATACGAGGATCACGCTTGACGTTCTTGGCGCGTTGCCGCACAGGCTCGGTGTTGACGAGCACGTGCTCGCCGTCGGTGTCGACCCATGTGGGGAGGGCCTGGGGCTGCCCGTCGGGCATGAGGGTGACGACCGTTGCGTAGTTCGGCCCCTTCGCGAGCCGGATCACGTTCTCGTCGAGCGCCATCGGAGTCCTTCTTTCGGGGGGGGGATTGCGATCCGGGGGATTGCCGTTCGGGGAATTAGCGGCGGGCGCGGAGCGCCGGGAGCGCGAGCGAGCTGCCGACGCCGCGGAACAAACCCATCGATCGCTCGAGCTCGCCCAGCACGTCGTCGAGCGCCGTGCAGAACGCGCCGGCCTGCGCTTCGGTCGTGATGAGGGGCGGCAGGATCTTCAACACGTTCTGATGATCGCCGGCGACCTGGGTGAGGATCCCGTGGTCGCGGTACAGCGGCACGACGACCATCTGAGTGAACAGACCGGTGCGCATCGACTCGAGCAATGTCCATTGGGCGCGGAGCCGGAGCGAGCGGGGCCGGCTGAACTCGATGCCGATCATCAGGCCCCGGCCGCGTACTTCTTTGACGAGCTCGTGGTTCTTCCCGACCCGTTCGATGCCGGACATCAAGGCCGCGCCGATCGTCGACGCGTGCTCGACGATCGATTCCGCATCGATGGTGTGCAGCGTCGCCAGGCCCGCGGTCATGGCGAGCACGTTCTGGCCGAACGTCGAGCTGTGCACGACGGCCCGGTCCATCTTGTCGAAGACGCGTTCGACGACGTCGCTCGTCGCGATCACGGCGCCGACCGGGACGTATCCACCCGAGAGCGCCTTGGCGACGCTCACGAGATCCGGCGCGACGTTCGACTGCTCGAACGCAAAGAACGTGCCCGTCCGCCCGAGACCGGTCTGGACCTCGTCGATCGCGAGCAGCGCGCCGTGGCGGTGACACAGGTCGGACGCAGCCCGGAGGTAGCCCTCGGGGGCGACGAACACACCTTTTCCCTGAATGGGTTCGACCACGTACGCGGCGACGTCGCCGGCCCGGAGCTCCCGGTCGAGCGCGTCGAGATCTCCGAACGGAACGCTCTGACAACCGGGGAGGAGAGTGCCGAAGCGGTCGCGGAACTCGTGCGCACCGTTCAGCGACAGCGCACCGATCGTGAGCCCGTGGAACGCGTGGTCGGCGAACAGTATCCGTTGCCGGCCGGTGGCGCACCGCGCGTACTTCATGATCGTCTCGACCGACTCCGCTCCGCTGTTCGTGAAGAAACAGCGGTAGCCGTTGTTCGGCATACGGGCGACGAGGGCCTCCGCGAGCAAGCCCGAGAGTGGTGCGCACTCCATCTGCACGAGGTTCGGCAGCGACAACTCCATCGCGTCGCGCAGCGCCTGTTCGATCGCAGGATGACCTCGCCCGAGCGCGAATACCCCGAAGCCCGAGAGGAAGTCGAGATAGCGGCGGCCGTCGCGGTCGAACAGGTACGCGCCCTCGGCGTGCACGTAGTCGGCATCGAAGCCGAGGGTGCGGAGGATGCGCGGCATCTGCGGGTTCATGTAGCGCTCGTGCAGCGCGAAGGCCTCCTGTTCGCGTTCCTTCAGCAGCGCCTTGACATCGAACGGGCGGGGCACCGATTCCGGTGGATTCATCGCGGCGTGACGCCCTTTTTCGGCTCGGCGGGCACGTCGGTGCTGATGTCGATCGTGGGGTCGAGCCGGCCCGATCGCCGGATCCGTTCGACTCGGGCGTCCTTGACGAAACCGCTGTCGACGAACCAGCGGGCCGCCCGGAGCAGGGCGGCGCGGGCGGGCATGCTCGTGTAGCCGAGCTCGGTGCGGGCCCGACTCGTGTCGTAGACCATGCGGGTCGTCGCCATGCGCACGGGCTCCGACGGCAGCGTCGGCTCCTGGTGCAGCACCGAGGCCTGGAACCACTCTGCGGCGCGAACGATCGGCAGCACTGCGCGCGGCGACAGCCGGACCCGGGGCGCGGGAAGCCCGCACACGTCGGCGAGCGTGGCCAGCATCGCCTGCAGGGTCATGTTCTCGCCGCCGAGTATGTAGCTCCGTCCCGGCGCGCCCCGCTGCGCGGCGAGGACGTGACCCCGGGCGACGTCGTCGACGTGGGCCACGTTCAACGCGGTCTCGACGTATGCCGGAATGCGCCCGTTCAGGAACTCGACGATCGTGCGGCCCGTGGGGGTCGGGGCCGTGTCCCGCGCTCCGACCGGGAACGTCGGGTGCACGAGCACGACCGGCGCGCCCGCCGCACCCGCGCGGAGTACTTCGTGCTCGGCGAGATACTTCGATCGCTTGTAGTGCCCGAACAGATGCTCGAAATGCACGAGCGTCTCTTCCGATGCGAGCCGACCGGGCTCGGCGACACCGATCGTCCCAACCGTGCTCGTGTAGACGATCCGCTCGCACCGGGCCTGTTCGGCGGCGCGCAACACGTTCAACGTGCCCCCGACGTTCACGTCGTAGAAGAGGTCGGGATCGGCCGCCCAGAACTTGTAGACGGCGGCGAGGTGGAAGACGGTGGTGATGCCGTCGACGGCACGATCGAGCGGCGCCGGATCGCGGATGTCGCCGATGACGCGTTCGATCGGCAGCCCGTCGAGATTGTCGTCGGCACGCGCCGGTTCGCACAGCGCGCGAACCTGGTAACCGTCGGCGAGGAGGGACCGCACGACGGCGGACCCGATGAATCCGGACGCGCCCGTAACGAGCGCGGTCCGAGGTGCGGACGACGGATCAGCCATAGCTGTCATCTACGCACGAAAACGTCCCGGGGTCGACTGCTTATTCCTCGGTGATCTCGAGGGCGTTGATCACGTCGCCGCGGCGGCGGCGGCGGACAGGCCGGCGAGTCCGGCTTCCAGTTCGGTCTCCGACGGCCACCCGAAGCCGAGCCGGAAGTGACGGTCGTCGACTTCGAACCAATGGCCGGGCCCGACGTACGTCCCGTACGCGGCGAGAAGGACGTCGTAGAAACGGGCGGTGTCGACCTCGACCTCGGGTGCGAAGCGGACGAGCCCGACCACGCCACCGGCGGGCTCGATCCACTCGAAGATGCGCTGGTTCCGCATCCAGGCCGCCACTACGTCGCGTCGCTGTCGAACCTCGTCGAGAATGGGCGCCAGGATCCGGGTCCGCTCGCAGAGCACGCGCCCGGCGATCGATTCGTCGATCGTCGCTCCGCAGATGACCATCTGTTCCTTTGCTGCGAGCAACGTCTCCGCGAGTTGTGGATCACGGCACACCGCCCATCCCACGCGCAGTCCCGGGAGCCCGTACGCCTTCGACATCGACGAGACGCTGATGGCGCGGGCCGAGAGTGTCGCGGCTATCGGCAAGGGCTCGCCGTGCGTCAGATCGCGGTAGGTCTCGTCGACGAGTAGCACCGCACCCGAGCGTTCCGCCAACTCGACGAGCGTGTGCAACGAGGCGACGTCGAGCATGGTCCCGGTCGGGTTGTGCGGGCACGTGACCGAGATCAGACGCGTCGTCCCCGGGCGGACCCGTGCCGCGACACGATCGGCGTCGAGCTGCCAGCGGTCGTCGAACGCGACGTCGACGACGTCGAGTTCGGCCCCGATCGCTCGCGGAGTCTCGAGGTTCGTCGCGTAGTTGGTGCGGACGACGACGGCGTGGTCGCCGGGTTCCAGGAGTGCGGTGGCGGTCGCGAACAACGCGGCCGCGGCTCCAGGGGTCACGAGCACATCCTCGGCACGAAGGCCGGCGCCGCCCGCCGCGACCGCATCCCGCAGGACGGGGTCGCCGAGATGATCGCCGTAACAGAGGAGCAGGTCCTCGAGCGCGCGGCCGTCGGCGCCGCCGAAGTCGATGCCGAGGTCGGAAAGGCGCCGATCGGCGACTGAGCTCTCGGACAGGTTGTTGGTGATCGTGTCGTACCCGAGCTGCTCGGGTGACTCGACCTCGATGGGCATCCGGCGGTAGCGCACGAGGCAGTGTCGCAGGCGGGTGGTCGGGGCCGGTGGAGCTGGGTCTGGTCTTTTCCGGGCCGAGATGCCTTCTTGTGCAAAGCCGGGCCGAGATGCGAACATATGTTCGTGTCCGGCCGGGCGACGATCCTCCATGCCGACCTCGACGCGTTCTACGCGTCGGTCGAGCAGCGCGACCATCCGGGGCTACGGGGCCGACCCGTCATCGTGGGTGGCGGAGTGGTGCTCGCCGCCAGCTACGAGGCCAAGGCCTTCGGCATCCGTACCGCGATGGGAGCGAAGCAGGCTCGGCGTCTGTGCCCGTGGGCGGTGGTGGTCGAGCCGCACTTCTCCGCCTACGTCGCCGCGAGCAAAGCCGTGTTCGAGGTGTTCGAGAACACGACCCCGCTGGTCGAGGGGCTGTCGATCGACGAAGCCTTCCTCGAGGTCGGGGGACTGAGCCGGATCGCGGGCACCCCCGTCGAGATCGCCACGACCCTGCGCCGCGAGGTTCTCGACCGCGTCGGCCTCGCGATCACCGTCGGCATCGCACGCACGAAGTTCCTGGCCAAGGTCGCCAGCGGAGTCGCCAAGCCCGATGGTCTGCTCGTCGTGCCGCCCGACGGGGAGATGGAATTTCTGCACCCGCTTCCCGTCCAGCGGCTCTGGGGCGTCGGTGCGGTCACCGCGCAGAAGCTGCAGCAGCGGGGCATCACGACGGTTGCCGATGTCGCCCGCCTCGACGAGGTCGTCCTCGTGTCGATGCTGGGCCGGGCGTCGGGCCGGCATCTGCACGCGCTCGCGCACAACCGCGACCCGCGCCCGGTCGTCGTCGGTCGCCGGCGCGGCTCCATCGGTTCGCAGCACGCGCTCGGCCGGTCGAGGGTACCGAGGTCGTACGAGGCGGTCGACGCATCGCTCGTTGCGCTCGTCGACCGGGTCACCCGCCGGATGCGCGCTGCGTCCCGTATCGGGCGCACGGTCGTCTTGCGTCTGCGATTCGACGACTTCTCCCGGGCCACACGTTCGCACACGCTGGCGCGCCCGACTGCGCACACCGCGACGATCCTGGCCACCGCGCGGGAGCTGCTCGTGGCCGCGATGCCGAAGATCGAGCGGGACGGCATCACACTCGTGGGTATCGCCGTCGGCAATCTCGTCGTCGATCGGGTCGAACAGCTCGCGCTGCCATTCAATCGGGCGAGTGGGGGTGCCCTCGACGCGGCGCTCGACGGCGTGCGTGACCGCTTTGGGTCGTCGGCCGTCGGCCGGGCCGTCCTGCTCGGGAAGGACACGGGGATGTCGGTGCCGATGCTTCCCGACTGACGACAGACCCCGGGCGCGTTTTGGCGTTATTCCTCGTTGGGAGGCTGAGCGGGCCGGAGCATCGCCGCCGACAACGTCCCCGCGACGATCTCCTGCGCGGTCCGGCTCAGGTGCAAATTGTTGTTGCGCGCGTAACTGCGGAGTTGCCTGAAGGCGGCGTCGATGCTCGCATGATTGCGCTCGGCCACGATGCCCTTGGCCTGCTCGATGATGACGCGAGATTCGAGCGCCGCTTCGAGTTGCGACGTCACGATGCGGGCGTCGTTGAGCGCGCGTTCCTGCAAGATGCCGATCGTCGCGATGTCGGCGAGCGACTGGGCAATCATCTGATCGCCGGAATCGAGGACGCGCGCGGTGCTCGAGAACACATTGAGTGCGCCGATGACCTCGGATCGGAGGCGCATCGGGAGCGCGGAGACGGATTGAAAGCCCGCCGCACGCGAATGTGGAGCGAAGGCAGGCCAATGTTCGTCGGCTTCGGGGTCGAGGGAACTGTGAACGGCCTTCCCGGTTCTGTACGCGTCGACGCAAGGTCCCTCGTCGTGCTGCAATTCGAACAGTTCAATGAGGCGCATGCGTTCACTCGACGACGCGGCATAGTGCAGCGCCCCCGAACCGCCGGCGAGCATGATCCCGGCTTCGGAGACGTCGACGAGCTCGACGCAGCGGGAAGCCAGCCTCTGCAAGAACTCGACGATGTCGTACTCGTCGACGAGCGTGTCGGCGAACTCAATGAACGCGGTGAGCAGTTGCTCTTCCCTGGCCATACCCGTGGCCCCCCTTCTCGAGGTCCGGTGTAGCGACGACGGAAATCTGAGCGCGTGTGTGGCGACCCGGTTCTGTCGGGACTGCGAGAAGAAGTCCGCAGTGTCGTCGACCCGTTTCGGAGACGGCGACCCGCGGCGAACCATACCAGTGAGAGAGCCGCTCAGTACATGAAGAAATCGCTGCGGGTTTCCGCCGCACAGTGCGGGTCAGCCGCTGGGGCCGGGAACGCGAGAGCACCGACTGAATCAACGATTTCCATGGTGACGATCGACGAGGTGCGTGCGCTCGCAATGCGGTTGCCACGGACGACCGAGGGTCTCGTGAGCGACGGTGTGCGATTCCGGGTCCGCCGGATCGTGTAGCTCGGATTCGCGGCGGACGAGTCGATGATGGGTTTCGCGTTCCCGAGAGAAGAGCGCGACGCGCTCATCGCGTCGGCGCCCGGCGCCCGGCGGCCGGTTGTCGTCCACAGTCATCGCTCGTCGGGAGGAACCGCGGGCATTTCGTGGCGACGCGACGGGCCCGTACACTCCGCGTCGGCGACCTCGCCACGAACAGGCGGCACCGTCGTGGAATTCCGGGTCCTCGGACCGCTCGAAGTACTGACCTCCGGTGGCGCGGTACCACTGACCGGACCGAAGCGGCGCGCGTTGCTGGCGCGTTTCCTGGTCGGTGCGGGTGAGACGATCTCGGCCGCGATGCTCGCCGACGATCTGTGGGCCGGGAACCCGCCCCGATCGGTGACTACGACACTGCAGACGTTTGTGTACCAGCTTCGCCGCCGGTACGGGATCGAAGCATTGCGCACGACGCCGGCCGGCTACGTCCTCGACGTCGAGAGCGAACAGGTCGACGCGCACCGCTTCGAGATGCTGACGCGCGCCGCGATCGCCGGTGCCCCCACCGACCCGGTCGCCGCGTATCGCGACCTCGGTCAGGCGCTCGCGTTGTGGTCCGGCTCGGCGTACGTGGAATTCGCGGATGCGGAATGGGCAGTTGCCGAAGCCGGCCGACTCGATCAGCTCCGGGTCGACGCGGTCGAGGCCTGGGCCAGGTGCGCGCTCGGGGCGAACGAGATCGCGGGAGTTGCCGCCGAGCTCGAGGCATGGACGACTCGCGAACCACTGCGGGAGTCGTTGTGGGCCCTGCGCCTGGTCACCCTCGCGCGGGAAGGCCGCGCGGCCGAGGCGCTCCGCGCCGCGACGAAGTTGCGCGCGGTCCTGCGCGATGAGTTGGGAATCGATCCCAGTGCGCCGTTCTCGGCGCTCGAGACCGCGATCCTGCGCGAAGAGGCATTGCCCGAGTGGCCCCATCTCGGCGGCTTCGGTTTCGCGAGGGGCGCGGTCTCGAGCGCCGTGACCGCCGTGACCGCCGCGACGGCGCCACCGGCGGCGCGGTCGGTTCAGAGCCGTCGTCTCGCGCCGCGTATCCCGTCGGGGAGTTCGGCCCGGGCGCCGGTCGGTGACCTGTTCGTCGGCCGCGCCTCCGAGTTGCACACGCTCGAGCGCGCGCTCGAGACCGCGGGCAACGGCCTTCCCCAGATCGTCGTCATCAGCGGCGACGCCGGAATCGGCAAGTCGAGGTTGCTTGACGAGTTCACTCCGCACGCAGTGGCACGCGGCGTCCAGGTGCTGTCCGGGACGTGCCAAGAAGACGTCGCGGTGCCGTATCTTCCGCTCGCGGGCGCGCTCGCGGCGCTCGACCCCGCCGGCGGTAACCCGTTCGATTTCGCGACGACGAAGGGCGCCGCGATTGCCGAGGACGATCGGTCGCGATTGTCGCTCTACCTCGCGACGACGCGTGCGCTCCTCGCCGCAGCGCGGGAGCGGGTGACGACGCTCGTGGTCGAGGATCTCCACTGGGCCGACGACGCGACGATGTCGCTGCTGAAACATTTGCTCGGTGTGGTCGTCGAGCAAGGAGTGATCGAGCGCGCCCGCCTGCTGGTCGTGTTGACCACGCGTCCCGTCGCGTCGTCGACGGCCGTGGCGACGCTCGTGTCGAGGTTGCGCCGCGAGCGGCAATCCGTTGCGCTCGACATCCGGGCTCTGACCGAGCGCGAGTGCCGGGATCTGATCACCGAGTGGCTGGGCGAGCGACCCTCGGCCGCGACAATGGGCCGACTGTTCGAAGCAACTGCGGGGAACCCGTTGGTGCTGCGGTCCGCACTCGGACGAGTGGGCGGCAACGGGGACCCGATCACGGAGTCCGGGCTCGTCGACCTGATCGGTCCGACCGATCTTGATCGGGAACTCTGGCGCCGGGTCGAACAGGTCGGTGACGACTGTGTCGAGATGCTCGTGGCCGCGGCGTTCCTCGGCGACGGTGGAACCCTCGACCTCCTCGCGGCCGCGTCCGGGCTCGACGCCTTCGCGCTCGACGATCTGATCGACGAAGCCGGCGCCCACCAGGTACTCGTCGCCGACGATGAGCGGTACTGGTTCGAGCATCCCCAGTTGCGCCAGCTCGTCTACCACTGGCCTGCGAGCGCGGAACGGGCCGCCCGGCACCTGCAGCTCGCCGAACGACTCGGTCCGACCGAGGCCGACGTCAGAGTGATCGCGCATCACTTGGTACGCGCGGGTTCGCTCGTCGATCCCGTTCGCATGCTGGCCGCATGCGGGGACGCCGCCGACCGGTCGGCTTCGGTCGGCGCCTGGCACGACGCCGCGGCCTACGCCCGCGCCGCGCTCGGGGCCGCGCAAGCCCTCGACCTACCCCACGCCGAGCGGGCGGCGGTGAGGCTCCGGGCCGGGCACACGGCGCTCCTGGCGCGTGACACCGCCCGGGCCCTCGTCGATCTGGAGGCTGCCGCCGACGAGGCGCGTCGCTGCGGTGCCGTCGAGACCTGGGGCCGCGCTCTCGTGCACCTGGCCCGCGAGCGGGTCGGCACGATCGAGCTGAGGGCGGCGGCAACGCTCAGCCTGGCGAGCGTCGACGAATTCCTCGATCTGGGTGTCGGTCACGCGGCGCTCCGCGGGGAGGCTCACGCGCTCGCGGCCGAGCTGCACTTCGATCTCGGCGACTTGATCGCGGCGCAACGCCACAACGCGTCGGCCGAACACATCGCGCTGCAGGAGCATGACGACGAGTTGCAGGTCAAGGTCGGCTTCGCGCAGGGACTGCAGCACTTCGGCGCGCTCGAGCTGGCCGAGGCCCGCGACCGGTTCACGGCGGCCGCGCCGCGCGCGACGACGCTCTCCGACCCGAGCCCGCACATCTGGTGCAGGTCGCGACTCGGCCTCGTCGCGTTCGCGAGCGGCGACCTCGAACAGGCCGAGAGCCTGCTCGTCGAGGCGGCCGACGCGTCGCGCGACGTCGACAACCTGCGGGAGCTGTCGATGGCGGCCGCGTTCCAGGCTGCAGTCGCGGCGGCGTGCGGACGCTTCGCCCACGCGGAGACCCAAGCCGAGCGCGCGCTGGTCGCGCACCGCGCACTGCCGACGCCGTTCTCACCCGGGGTCGCGCTGCCCGCATTGGCGTCGGCGCGCGTCCATCGGGGCGATGCGGACGGAGCTCACCGTGCCCTCGACGTGTGGGACGCGCTCGGCGGCGACCGCAGCCGGCGCTACCGACCGCTGGTCGATGCCTTCGCGGGCGACGTGGCTGCCGCGCGTCGCGCGCTCGAGCATCCGGCGTTTCGCGTGTTCACGACCATCGCAAGTCCGAACGCGTTTCTCACCGGCGCGATCGCGGCGCAGGTCGAGCTGGGCGCGCTCGCCGGCCATCCCGAGCTGGTCGCCGGGCCACTCGAAACGCTGATGGAGCTGTACGACCGCGGTCTTCGGTTCGCGATCGGTTGGCCGTCGTTCGTTCCCCGAGTGGTTGCGCTGGGTCTGGCAGCCACTGACCGTGCCTACGACGCCAGAGTCTGGTTCGACCGCGCGCTCGCCGACGCCGGAACCTCGGGCGCGGCGGCCGAGCGGGCCCGGACCGAGCTCGACTACGAGGCGTTCCGCGACGACGGGAGCGGCCCGTCGCCGCCGGTACTCGTCGAACGGCACGCGGCCGATGATCGTGTGCGTTCCCAACGGTCCAGTACCCGCGTCATCCTCGTGACCGATCTCGTCGGGTCGACGGAATTGAACGATCGGCTCGGCGACCGTGAGTACGTGCAACACCTCCGGGTCCACGACGAGATCGTGCGGCACCGGCTCGCCGAGTGCGACGGCGTCGAGTTCAAGCACACCGGCGACGGCATCGGTGCGTGGTTCTTCTCGGTTCGCGCCGCGCTCCGTTGCGGCACCGCACTCGCGCACGACTTCGTCTCGGCGCCGGCGGGCCCGTTGCGCGTCAAGCTCGCGATCTCCGCGGGCGAGCCGACGATGGTGGATCGCGATCTGATCGGGCTCGCGGTGACCGTCGCGTTCCGCATTCTCGAGCTGGGCCGGCCCGGCGACGTCTTGGTCACCTCGGACGTGGCCGGTATTGCCCGCGGGCTCGAGTGGTCGTTCGAGCCGCGCGGCAGTCACGATCTGAAGGGCTTTCACGCACCGGTCGACGTGCTGCGCGCGGTGTCCGTGTAGCGCGCAGGCTCTCGATCTGGGGGCTCACGATCTGCGGGTTCACGGCATTGCAGCACCGCCCGTCCGGGCGTACCGTCGAACACCATGTCCGGCTTCATGCCCTATCTCGTCGACAAGGGCCCGTACTTCAGCGTTATCGAGAGCAAGCTCGCCGACCCCGCAACGCGCGCGCAGGCGCTCGTCGATCTCCGTGGTGGCATCGCCATCGCCGACCTCGTCGGCTTCGATTCGACGAACCTCGCCGCCGACGGGTTGAACCCGGCGTTACGCAAGCAGCACCTCGAGAACGACTGGTTCGGGTTCGGTGGCGCGCAGATGTTCTGGTTCGGGTACGACGGGAACCCGGAACTGATCCTGCGCGACGCGATGACTCGAGCCATCGAAGTCTCATTCGAGTTGGAACACGGTGATCCCGCGCCCGATCCCGGCGCGGCCGGAACGTGCCGCAACTGGCCGATCGACCTCTATTGGATTTGCCAGGGCCCCTGGTTCCAGTGCTGGGTGCTCTGGCGGAGCGCGGAGCAGGGTGAGGGGCACGTAACGCTGGTCATCACGACGCCGGCCGCGCTCGGATACCCGCTCACGTCGAAGATCACGCGACCGGTCGACCCGACTTCGCCGCCGTACACCGCAACCGACTACGCACACCCACCCGAGGCGCATGCGCCACCGCCGCGCGCCGGACTGGAGAAGGGGATGTGGGTGATCGGTCACGAGGATTACCGCCGCACGATCGTGATGTCGACGATCGGTACGCGGTTCGGTGAGATCCAAGTGCCGTCGCTCGGCTGGCAGGCGGTCGACCCGACCTCGGTCGAGTGCGTCTCGCCGGCCGAGTGGGAGGGCGGCGTGCTCGACGATCCCCGCCGCTACGTTGCCCCACCGATCCCCTGAGCACCGGCCCGGGTGACGGAGAGCGTGCCCCGACCAGACGGAGAGCGTGATGGTGATCGAAAAGGACCTCGTCGAGCAGGCGCTGGCGAGCGTGGAAGCCGACCTCGCGGCCGGCTTCGGCGAGGTGCTCGGGGAAATGCACTTCGGCCGTGATCTTCACGGTTCCACGCTCGAGCAGAACGAACTGTTCGCGACCTCGGATCAGTTGGTCGTGGTGCCGTGGGTGCTGCGGGGCACGCACGTGGGCGAGTTCCTCGGTGTGCCGCCGACGTACGTCGAGCTCGAGTTGCGCGGCACGACGTTCGTCCAGGTCGCAGGTAGTGGCGACGAGGCCGACTGGACGTATCACCGTTACGTTGACTATCTGGGAGCCCTCCATCAGATGGGCGTCACCACCACTTCTCGGCCTGCGCTCACGGCCGAGGAGTACGCGGCGTGGAGCACCCGCCGCACCTGAGATCCCGAGCGCTCGAGGGCCCGTCGAGCGCCGATCGAGTGGCGGTCGAGTGGTCGCCTTCATGCTGCATCTCGTACCACTTCTCCAGCCGGAGGCGACGAGATGTTTCCCAGGTTCCCGCCCGACGTGACCGCCATGTCGGCCACGCCACCCTTCGGTGACCTCACCCGCCGCGAGGTCGACGCCGTCCAGCGGTATGGAACCGTCGCCGACGTCCGGGCCGGGCGGCCCGTCCCCGGCCAGCGCCGTCATCCCGAGCAGTTCGTGATCGTGATCCGGGGACAGATCGCGGCGGTGACCGACTACGGCCGGCGCCGCTATCTCTGGGCGGGGGACTGCTTCGGGATGCCGGCCGAGGACGAGACCGGCCTCGGGCTGGAGACGTTCGAGGCATTGACCGCGGCAACGCTCTTCGTCATGACTCGACGCGAGTTCGCGTCGCTGCGGGCGGAGTGCCCCCGGCTCGGGACCCGGTTGGCGACGCAGCTCACGGATGCGCGCGTCGTTCATCGGGTCCCGGCTCCGCGCCTATCGGTATCGGCGGTCGTGGACGTGCATGACGACGACACCGGTGGGCGCGTCCTCGCCGGCCGCGTCAGTGGGAGACGGTGATACGCCGCTTGAGAGCAGCGCCCCCTCGAGCTCGTCGACGAGCTCGATCGCGTAGTCGGGGTACGTGGTGCGGCCCCGGTGGTGCGAGCCGACATCGATGGGTTCGCCGCTGCGAGTCGCCGGGGTGACGTTGTGGCCGCGCGCCACGAGCTCGCGGGAACCGATTCGCCGATGTTGCCCGACGCGCCGAACAAGAGAACGTTCATGTTGCATCTTTCCCGGAGAGGTGTGGGTCGACTCTCGGAGATCAACCGCCCCGGAGTGGTTTCGTTCCCGAGTCCAGATTTCTCCTTTGTTCGTAGGGTCTTTTCTGGTAATATCGAACACACGTTCGGTACGGTCGAGCGTCTCGGGGCGAAGCGTCGGGCCGTCGACGCGTTCGAAGCCGAATGACTCGTCGAAGTCGCCGAGTACGACCGATCCCACGACTGGACCTCGACCCGGGCCGCGTGCCGGATGGACCACGGTGTCGCGAACCACTACGTCGACCTCGCCCGCAAACTCGGGTGGTGGACCCGCGCCCACCAACCTCGAACACCTTCAACTCCCCTGCAGGAACCACCACCGCCAAACCCACACCCAACAAGCCCGAACCCGCGCCCGAACCCGCGGCCGATAGGGGTGAAGGGCAACCGATGACGCGGTTCGACGACCCGCGATGGGGCGATCTGTTCCGCGATCGACGTGAAGGCGGGCGCCCCGTGATCAAGGCCCGCCACCTTTTGTCAGCGGTCGATCGGCAAACGCCGACGGTCTTCACCGAGACCACCGAGGCGGACGAAGCCGCGTCGCGAGCGACGTTGGGGTTCATGGGTGATTGCGACGTCGGCGGGCAGCGAAACCGAGGCGTGCCGCCCCGCGAGATACACCGCGACAGCGCCGAGCTGCTGCACGGTGTCGGCGGGAACGCTCGTGCCGAAGGGCCGATGGCATCGCCGTCTCGGGACGAGCCGCCGACCTGATCCGGTGCGCGTCGCGCCGGCCGATCGAATTGTTTGGCGCCGGGGTTCGTATTCAGGCCATCCTGAGCACGTGCCGCGCCTGATCCCAAGCGTCGTCGCTGCTGGTTCTGTCGGCTCTCGTCCACAGCCGAAGATTCCCGCGACCGCGGCACTGACGCTGAAGCCTTGGACGAACGTCGATGCCGCGTTCGTCGTGCGGGCGTTCTCGACGCCGGACATTCACCGTTGGCATTTCCGGCGCTACGACACGGTCCCCGAGGCCGGGGAGTGGATCGCGGCCGAACGCGCCGGTTGGGTCGAAGAGACCTGCGCGAGCTGGGCCGTCGTGACGTCAGGGAGCGACGAGCCGGTCGGGCGGGTCGCGGTGCATCTCTCGCTCCACGATGGCTGCGGCGAGATCTCCTATTGGGTTGTCCCGTGGGCGCGTCGGCAAGGGTTTGCGACGCACTCGACGATCGCGGCGACGCGCTGGGCCCACGAACTCGGCCTTCATCGGGTTCAGGTGGAGCACTCCACTGAGAACCAGGTGTCGGGCGCGGTCGCGATCCGAGCCGGGTTCGTCCGCGAAGGAATACGCCGCGGCGCCAACCTCCATGCGGACGGATGGCACGACATGGTCCTCTACTCGCACCTCGCCACCGATGGACCCACGGAGCTCGCAGAGTGAGCGATTGGCTCGAGATTACGCGTCGGAATGCCCGTTCGGTGCAGACGACGATCGGCTGGATCTTTTGGGATCCGGGTGCGATCGCGCGGTACGAAGCCCTCGGGCTACTGGGTCCGCTCGGATACATCGCGTCCCGCGCCGCGCCGCTCGCCCCCGCAGGATCGGACGCGACGATCGCAGCATTCGGTTCGATCAGCCCCGTGGGCATCCGGCTCGCGTTCGACCTCGTTGAAAAGCACACTTCGTTCGACGAGCTATGGAATGTGCGCGACGAGGCCGTGCTCGTAGGGCTCCGTGAGCACGCTCCCGCGGTGCTCGACCCGCTCGCTGAGCTCGGTCCGGTGCTGTGGCCCGTCGTCGAGTCGTTGCCCGCGGTCGGACGCGTGTTCTTCGCGGCTCATCTGCGGATGCCCCGTCCTCCCGATCCGGTCCTCTCCGGTTGGCACGCAGTCAACTGCGTCCGCGAGTGGCGCGGCGACGTGCACTGGGCGATTGTCGCCGCAAACGGGCTCGACGGCGTCGAAGCCTCGATCTTGCACAACGCCTGGCTCGGCTACGAACGCGATTGGCTTCCCAAGTCGCGCGGAACCGATCCCGCGGATCTCGAACGCGGCTGGTCTTCGCTCGAACGAAAGGGGCTGGCGCGCGGGAGCGATGTCGCTCCCGATGGCGTCGCACTGCGTCAGCACATCGAAGACGAAACCGACCGGCTCAGCTCCGCTCCGTGGGAGCGGATCGGCGTCTCGGCCGCGATGCAGTTCGCGGCCGACTTCGAACCGCCGTGTGAGGCGTTGTTGCGTCGCGTCGACATCACCGCGGGCCCGAACTATCAGCCCGCGTCGCGCCTGCGCTAGCGAACTCGACGTCGGGTCAGGGGACCTCGGACTCGTGATCGGCATCCTGGCGTTGGAACTGGGTCCGGTAGAGGTCGGCGTAGAGGCCGCCCGATTCCAGTAGTGAGTCGTGGGTTCCTTGTTGGACGATGCGGCCGTCGTCGACGACGAGAATCAGGTCGGCCTGGCGGATCGTCGACAGGCGGTGCGCAATCACCAACGACGTACGGCCTGTGAGCGCGACCTCGAGTGCGCGCTGGACCGCGACCTCCGACTCCGAGTCGAGGTGCGCGGTCGCCTCGTCGAGCACGACGACACGCGGCGCCTTCAACAGGAGACGGGCGATCGCGATGCGTTGCTTCTCCCCGCCGGAGAGCCGGTACCCGCGATCACCGACGACGGTGTCGAGCCCGTCGGGAAGGAGACTGACGAGCGGGAGGATCTGCGCGGCTGCCAACGCGTCGCGTAGCTCGGCATCGGTCGCGTCCGGCTTGGCGTAACGCAGGTTCTCGCCGATCGTCTCGTGGAACAGATGGGCGTCCTGGGTCACGACTCCGATCGACGCTCGCAGCGAGTCCGCCGTCGCGTCACGTACGTCGACCCCGTTGATCCGGATCGCCCCTGAGCGCACGTCGTAGAGGCGCGGTACCAGGTTGCTGATGGTGGTCTTGCCGGCGCCCGACGGGCCGACGAGCGCGACGAGCTGACCGGGTCGGGCGACGAATGACACGTCGAACAGCACCTGCTGGCTCGGCGTCTGTTCGAGGACGGCCACGGATTCGAGTGACGCGAGCGACACTTCCTCCGCAGTCGGATAGCTGAACTCGACGTGGTCGAACTCGAGCGTTGCCGGACCGCTCGGGATCATTGTTGCGTCGGCCTTCTCTGCGATCATCGGTTCGAGGTCGAGCACCTCGAAGACGCGATCGAACGACACCAGCGCGGTCATGACGTCGACCTGCACGTTGGAGAGCGCCGTCAGTGGTCCGTACAACCGGTTGAGATAGGCGGTGAGTGCTACGACGGTGCCGAGCTGCAGCTCGCCGTGCACTGCGAGCAGGCCGCCCCATCCGTAGACCATCGCCGTCGCCAGCGATGCGGTCAGCAACAGCGAAATCATGAAGACGCGGGTGTACAACGCCTGGGTGATGCCGATGTCGCGGACGCGAGTGGCGCGTTGGGTGAACAGTCGTGACTCCGCCCGCGGGTCGCCGAACAGCTTCACCAGCAGCGCTCCGGAAACGTTGAATCGCTCGGTCATCGTCGTGTTCATCTGCGCGTTGAGCCCGTACGACTCGCGGGTCAGCGCGGCGAGATGGCGCCCGACCCACCGGGCCGGGACGAGGAACACGGGGAGGATTGCGAGCGATACGAGCGTGATCTCCCACGAGAGCACGAACATCGCGGTGAGGGTGACGCCGACCCCGATCGCGTTCCCGACGACCGACGACAACGTGTCGGTGAATGCTTGCTGGGCGCCGAGCACGTCGTTGTTCAACCGCGTCACGAGCGCGCCGGTCTGGGTGCGGGTGAAGAACGCGATCGGCATGTCCTGTATGTGGCTGTACACGCGCGTGCGCATGTCGAGGATCAGGCCTTCGCCCACCCGGGCCGACACCCATCGCTGCCACAGCGAGAGTCCGGCGTCGACTACTGCGATGCCACCTACGACGAACGCGAGCGTGACGACGAGCCCGCCGTCGCGTTTGATGATGCCGTCGTCGATGATCGCCCGGAATATCAACGGGTTCGCGGCGCCGAGCACCGCGTCGACGATGATCAACCCGAGGAAGAGCTCGAGCAGCCGGCGGTACGGACGCGCGAACGCAAAGATGCGGCGGGTGATACCGGCCGGAAGCTTGTAGTCCTTGATCGATTCGTCGCGACGGAACGACCGCATCAGGCCGAGGCCCCCCGCCCCGCCCCGTCCGCCGCCTCCCATGCCCATGCCCATAGCTCGCCATCTCACCACCACGAGCGCCCGATCGTCGGATGCGTGACTCCGGACAACTAGCGTCGATGGCCATATGGGCACAGGAAGCGTTCCGCCGCCGGACGAGCCGGACTATCTGCGAGACCCGGACGACCTGGAAGATCCCGCCGCGTTCGGCGCGCCCGACGACCTGGATGTGACGGCCGAGACGCCGTCGATCGGGGGCGAGCCGACCCAGATGATCCGGGCCGTTCGCGCGGGTGGGCCCTCGGGCCCGCCCCCACCCCCGCCGCCGTACGGACCGGGCCCGGGTTCCGGCGAGGGCGACAACCGCCGCCGCATTCTGTGGCTCATCGTCGCGGGAGTGTTCGTCGTCGGAATCGCCATCGGCGCGCTGATCGTGGCGCTGACCCACTCCGACAAGTCGATTTCGAGCGCGACCACCACGACCGACTCCAGCTCGAGCACGTCGTCGTCCTCGTCGTCGAGCACCTCGACGACGTCGGAGAGCACCACGACCTCGACCGAAGCGACGACCACGACTACCACCGCTCCGCCCGCGCGGATCACCAACTTCCAGGCGACCTCGGGCGCGCCGAACTGCACGGTTGCCGCGTCCGGTGCCTCCACCTCGGTTCCCTCGAACCCGCAACGGGTCACGCTCGTCTGGTCGACGCAGAACGCCACGTCGGTCGACGTCTCCGTCGACGGTCAGGGCGTGTACCAGAGCAACATCGGGGCATCCGGCACGGTCGCGATCCAGTACGGATGCGCGGGACCGCACTCCTACATACTCACCGCCCACGGCGCGACCGGGAACCCGGCCACGCAAACGGTCACGGTCACCTCGACCCACTGACCCGGTTTCCGGTCACGCGGCGCCCGAGTTCACGCGGCCGACACGCGCGCGCGGCGAACACTTCACGACCTTCGGGCAAGCTGGGGGGATGCTGGTACAGATCGGTTGCCAGTTCGAATACGACACGCTCGAGCGCACGCCGTCGCTGTGGCAGGTCCGTCCGCATCCCGACGGTGAGCACGGGATCGTCGCCGAGGCGTGGTGGCCGCCCGCGCCCGCGGGGTACTACATCGACACGTACGGCAACGCGTGCGATCGCATCACGCTCCCGGCGGGCCGATCGCTGCTGCGCTACGACGCAACCGTGGCGGTTCCGTCGGTTCCCGACGACATGGATCTCGCGGCAACGGAGAGCCCGATCGAGGACCTCCCGAGCGAGGCATTCGTGTATTTGCTCCCGAGCCGCTTCTGCTGGCCCGACGTGCTGCACGACGCCGCCTGGGAGCTTTTCGGCGGTTCCGCGCCCGGATGGTCACGCGTACAGGCCGTGAGCGATTGGGTGCACGGCAACATCACCTACGAGGTGGGCGCGAGCACGGCAGTGACGACGGCGTACGACGTGTGGGAGTCGCGAACCGGCGTATGCCGCGACTTCACGCAGCTCGGCATGACGTTGTGCCGGGCGCTCAATATCCCCGCCCGCTACGTGGGCGGCTACCTGCCCGATATCGGCGTCGCGCCACCCGATCTGCCCATGGACTTCTGCTCGTGGTTCGAAGTCTGGCTCGGCGGTCGTTGGTGGACGTTCGACCCCCGCAACAACGAACCGCGCATCGGGCGCGTCGTCATCTCCCGGGGGCGCGACGCGCTCGACGGCGCAATGGTCACGACGTGGGGCGCAGCCGAACTCGTGACGATGGAGGTCTGGGCCGACGAGGCCCACTGAAGCCGGGCCGCAGAAATCGGGGTCAGTCGACGGGCTCGACGGTGTCCTCGGACTGGCGGTGCTCGATCGGCGCGGCGCCGGGAACGGCGTGCTGGGCCAGACGGGCGTCGGACTCCGCGAGGATCTGCCCGGCCTGCGCGATCGGGTCGTCGCTCTCGGCCTCTTGCTCCTCGGGCAGGAGGGCTTCGGCTCGTTCCTGGATGCGCTTGGAGTCGGGTTCGGTAGGCATGCCGTCTGCTCTACCCGGTTGCGGCGAAACCGATGCCTCGACCCTCGGCCTATCGGCTTTCGGCTATCGGGTCGAGGGGCGGGGTCGTGCGGTAGATCCATTCGGGATCGAGGGAGCGGTCGCCGACGACGGTGACGGCGTCGAGCCGGGCGATGTCGTCGGCCGACAACACGACCTCGACGGCGCCGAGGTTCTCCTCGAGGTACGGGATCCGCTTCGTTCCCGGAATCGGCACCACGTCGGGACCCTTCGCCAATACCCAGGCCAGCGCGATCTGTCCGGGCGTGTCGCCGTGGGCGGCCGCGACTGCGCGTACGGCCTCGACCGACGCCAGGTTCGCGTCGAAGGCCTGGTCACGGAAGCGCGGTTGGGCCCGGCGGAGATCGCGTTCGCCGAGATCATCCACGGTGTTGATGCGGCCGGTGAGGAAGCCTCGTCCGAGTGGGCTGAACGCCACGATGCCGATCCCGAGCTCCCGACACGTTGGCACGACCTCGTCTTCGATGTCGCGGCTCCACAACGACCACTCGCTCTGCAATGCCGCGATCGGGTGGACCACCGCCGCCCGGCGGATCGTGTCGACCGAGGCCTCGGACAATCCGAGGTAGCGCACCTTGCCTTCGACCACGAGCTCGGCCATCGCGCCGACCGTCTCCTCGATCGGGACGTTCACATCCGCGCGGTGTTGGTAGTAGAGGTCGATGTGATCGGTGCCGAGCCGGCTGAGAGAGCCCTCGACCGACGAGCGCACGTATTCCGGAGTGCCGATCACCACTCCCGGTTTGCCGTTCCGTGCTGGTGAGATGATGCCGAACTTCGTTGCGAGCACGACCTCGTCGCGCCGGCGCGCGATGGCTTTGCCCACCGCTTCCTCGCTGATGTGCGGGCCGTAGATGTCGGCAGTGTCGAGCATCGTGGAGCCAAGGTCGATGGCCCGCCCGATGACCTCAGTCGGGTCGACACCCTCGTAGCCGCCGTATGCGGGGCTGAAGCTCATGCAGCCGAGACCGATGGCGCCCGCGGAGAGTCCACCGGTTCCGAGCGTGCGGGCGGGAATCTTCGTCATGGGGCTCCTCTACGGTCGCGGCGTCGTACCGGGCGTATCGCCGTCTCGTCGGCGGCGCCGACCGTACCGGAAGCCCCCGGGAGCTACGCGACCCGTTCGTCTTCGCCGACGGCGGCCGAGCTGTTGGCCCGCGCCCAGGAAATCGGCGCGGCGCGGCCCGACACCGATATCGACGATCTGGTGCGGCTCGTCAACGCGATCGGGATGGCTATCGAAGATGCGCTTGACTGCGACGAACAGGCCGAGCGTCTGTCGCGCTGATGATGAACGGCGCGCGCCCGTAGTTCGTGCGCAGTCGTGAAGGCGTCAGAGCCCGAGCCGGCGCGCGGCCGCGGCCGCCTCACCCCGGTTGCTCACGCCGAGCTTGGCCAGGATGTTCGAGACGTGCACGCTCGCGGTCTTGGCCGAGATGAAGAGCGCGTCGGCGATCTGGCGATTCGTGCGCCCTTCCGCGAGCAGCGCCACCACGTCGAGCTCGCGTGCGGTGAGTCCGAAGCGATCCGCAGGCGTAGACACGGTCTCGTCGCCGGGGCCGAGGTCGAGACGAGCCCGGCGGGCCAGGCTCGCGAGCGCGTCGCGCACGCAGAGCCAACCCATCGACTGCACCATCGTGAACGCGGCGCGGGCGCTTTCGCTCGCGGCCCGGCGCTCGTCGTCGCGGACGAACGCCTCGGCCGCCCGCCAATAGGCGTAGGCCTGGCGCGGCGCCATTCCGTAGCCCGCCCAGATGTGCGCGAGCGCGAGCCAGTCGGTGGGCTCGTCGGTGCCGGCGGCGCGGGCGATCTCGGCAGCGAACAGCGCCCGGAGTCCGTCGATCGCGCCCGGCTTCCCGCCGTCCCACCGACCGCCTTCGATCCACTCGTCGAGGAGGCCCGCGAGCTCGCGCGCCTGCGCCAGGTACGTCGCCCGATAGCCCTCGTCGCGCGCGCGGAGTGCGGCCGTCCCACCCGCAACGAGTCCTTGCATGATCACGTCGATGCTCACGTCGGAACAGAGAGTCGGGTCCACGATCTCCTTGTGCGTCGAGTCGTATGCGAGATGCAACGCGCCGACCTCGTCGCCACTCCACGCCGCGATCGCGATGTACGCCTGGTCGACGGTCTGGAGATCGCGCTCGTGCAGCACCGGACCGATGAGCTCTGCCATGCGTGCCGCTTCGATTCGTGCGAGCGCGAACTCGCCCCGGGCCACCGCGAACATGCAGCGCTGTTCGGCGACCCGCCAGGCGTCGATGCCGAGCGGGTCGACGCTCTCGACCTCGCGCAGCTGTTCTTCGGCCTCGTCCCAGCGCCCCAGGATCCGGAGTGATTCGATCGCGTTCAGGCGCAAGAACGCGCCGAAGGCGCGGTCGAGGCCGTGCGCCCGCGCGATCTCGGCGCCCTCGAGCGAGATGGCGACCACTTCCTCGTGGCGGGCCAGCGTCTGCAGCGCACCCCCCTCGTTGACAGCCGCGCGCGCGATGTCGCCCCACGACTGGGTCTCGATCGCGAGCTCGCGCGCCCGGTGGAGCTCGGCCAGGCCGTCGTCGCTCCGTCCTATGGACCCGAGCGCGGTGCCCAGCGAGTTGCGCGCGTGACCTTCGGTGGCGGTCTCGCCGATCTCCTGGGCGATGGCGATCGCCTGCTCGCAGACCGAGATCGCCTCGTCGCTCTGACCGGCGAGCATGAGTTGTTGGCCGAGGGTCGCGAGCACCCGGGCGCGCGCCGGACTGGGCGCTTCGGGAACGAGTGCCACCGCGCGGCGGCAGTGTTCGATGATCTCCGTCCACTCGCGCGACAGCATCCAGAGGTAGCGACCCCATCGTTCGTGCAAGAGGCCTGCGACGATCGGGTCGGCGACCGGATCGACCTCGGCCGCCGCGGCCTTGATGTAGTCGAGGGCCCGGTCGGTGGTGCCCGACATCTCGGCCTGCAGGGCCGCGTACCTGAGCATCTCGACGTGCCGCATGCCGGTGAGGGTGTTGGCGTCGGGGACCTGACCCCAGAGGGTGAGGATCTGTTCGGCATGGTCGAGGGCGTCGCCGTACGCGTAGATGTGCTCGGCGGCGCGCGCCGCGTCGAGCGCGGCGACGAGCGCGCGCGGCGCGTTGCGGGCCGCGTCCCAGTGACTCGCCAGCTGCGCGTACAGCTGGGCGTCGCCGCCGTCGAACCAGTCACGATGCTCGGCCAGTACCTCGGCGACGCGCGTGTGCAGCGCGACCCGATCGCCCGGGAGGAGGTCGTCCTCCACGGCTTCGCGTACGAGTGCGTGGCGGAAGCGGTACTCGAGGCCGTCGCCCTCAGTGACGAGGACGTGCTGGACGACGGCTTCGCGCGCGCCCGTGAGCAGCTCGGTCGGCGACAAGCCGGCGGCCGCTTCCAGGAGGCGGTGATCGGCAGATCGACCGATGACGGCGGCGCACCGCAGTACCTGCTGGGCGGCCTCGGACAGGCCGTCGACGCGCGCGAGGACGATCTCGCGCAGTGTCGGCGGGATCGGCGAGCCGTACTCGCCCTCGACCGCGAGGAGCTCTTCGGCGAAAAAGATGTTGCCGTCCGAACGCAGGAACGTTCGGTCGACGAGCTCTGCGGTCGGTTCGGTCCCGACGATCGCGGAGATGAGCTCGCGCACCTCGTCGCGGTCGAAGCGGTCGAGATCGATGCGCTCGACCGATCCGGACCGGTCGAGCTCGGCGATCATCGTGCGCAACGGATGACGGCGGTGCAGGTCGTCGGATCGGTACGTGCCGATGAGCACCATCGACGCGCTCCGGAGGCTGCCGGCGAGGTACGCGAACAGCTCGCGTGTCGACCGGTCGGCCCAGTGCAGATCTTCGAGCAACAGCAGCGTGGGCGCGAGCTCGCTCAAACGTTCGAACACGCCGAGCAGCTGCTCGAACAAAGCCCCGGCGACGATGCCCTCGCGGACGGGAGCGTGCAGCTCGGGGAGGAGCGCGGCGAGCTCCTCCCGGCCCGGTCCGATGACGATCTCGAGGTCGTCGGCATCGAGCGTGCGGTGCAGTGTGCGCAACACCTGCACGATCGGGCCGAAAGGCAGCGCCCGGTCCGCGAGATCGAAGCACTGTCCGCAGAGCACGACCGACGGCTCGGGCACCCGCTCGACGAACTCGGTCACCAGCCGGGACTTGCCGACGCCGGCCTCGCCGCCGATCAGCACCACGCCGGCCCGTTCGTCGGCGACGGCGGCTTTCCACGTCTCTTCGAGCCGGGTCAGCTCCGCGCGGCGACCGACGAAACGGGAGCTGGAGACGCGGTCGGGCACACCGTGCAGTTTGGTCCAGTCCCGAGCCGTGTTGCGCCCGATTTCACCCGCACCGGGGCGGGCATCACCCGCTGCGGTCAGGAACGGACGCGGCACCTCTCACGCGGTCGCGGGCTTCGGGGTCGGTATCGCCCGGCGTAGGGTGCCGAATCGGTGCGTCAGGCGTGAGCGCAACGGTCGTCGATCCCGGCGCCGGGCAGATCCGGCGAGGCGGCGGTTCGCGGCGAGGCAACGTCCTTCGTCGATCCGTTCGTTCACCAGTTGGCGTGTGATTTCGGGGTTCTCGTACATGGCGTCTCCTGCCTCTTCGTACTCCTACAGAGTCGGCCTAAGAACCCCCTCTTCGCATCGGGCAGATGCCTTATTTCCCGATGGTTCGGCCCCTGTTCCGGCACGCGGGGCCTAGGTAGTGTCGAATCGAAAAGTGTCGTATCGGCAGGAGAAGCACCATGACGACCGCCAAGATCTTCGAGAAGCTCTACATCGACGGCGCCTGGGTCGCTCCGGACGGGACGGGGACGCTGGACGTGATCGACTCGACTACCGAGGAGTTGTTCGCGACCATCCCCGAGGGCACGGCGGCCGACATCGATCGGGCGGTTGCGGCGGCAAAGGCCGCGTTCCCGGGCTGGTCGGCGGAGCCGGCGCCCGAGCGGGGGAAAATGTTGCTGCGGGTGGCCGAGGCCCTCGAAGCGCGCAGGGACGAGATCGCAGACGTGATCGCCCATGAGGTCGGCATGCCGAAACGGTTGTCGGCCGCGATCCAGGTCGGCACCGGGATCGCCGCGTTCTCGACTGCGGCTGAGCTCGCGTCGACCTTCGCCTTCGAGGACACGAGCAACGGGCTCGTGGTCAAGGAGCCGATCGGTGTGGTGGGTTGCATCACGCCGTGGAACTATCCGCTGAACCAGATCGGCGCAAAGGTCGCGTACGCGCTCGCGGCGGGTTGCACGGTGGTGTTGAAGCCGTCGGAGGTCGCGCCCGTCAACGCGTTCATCCTCGCGGCGATCATCGACGAGATCGGTTTCCCGCCCGGCGTGTTCAACCTCGTCACGGGAGTGGGCCCGGTGGTGGGTGAGGCGCTCGCCGCGCACCCCGACGTCGACATGGTTTCGTTCACCGGCTCGACCCGGGCCGGGCGTCGGGTCGGGCAGCTCGCGGCGCCGACGATCAAGCGCGTGGCGCTGGAGCTCGGCGGAAAGTCGCCGAACGTGCTCCTCGATGACGCCGACTTCGCAACCGCAGTGGCGCGCGGGGTCGGTGCCGCATACGCGAACTCCGGACAGACGTGCAGCGCGCTCACGCGCATGCTCGTTCCCCGGGCCCGGCTCGCCGAGGTCGAGGAACTTGCCCGCGCCGCGGCGGAGACGTACACGATCGGCGATCCCTTCGCCGACGGCACCCGGCTCGGACCGTTGATCTCGTCGGTCCAACGCGACCGCGTGCGTGGCTACATCGAGAAAGGCATCGCCGAGGGTGCGACGCTCGTGACCGGCGGGGCCGAGGCGCCCGACGATCTGACGACGGGCTATTTCGTCAAGCCGACGGTGTTCTCCAACGTGACGCGCGAGATGACCATCGCCCAGGAGGAGATCTTCGGTCCCGTGCTCTCGATCATTCCGTACGACACCGAGGAAGAAGCAATCGACATCGCCAACGACACGACCTACGGGCTGGCCGCGGGTGTGTGGGGCGGCGACGAGCGCGCGCAGCAGGTGGCGCGCAAGCTCCGGGCCGGTCAGGTGCAAGTCAACCAGGGCCGGTACGTGGGCGGCGCACCGTTTGGTGGCTACAAGCAGTCGGGCAACGGCCGCGAGCACGGCAAGTACGGCCTCGAGGAGTTCCTCGAGGTCAAAGCCCTCTTCGTTTGAGAGCTAGAGCTCCTCGAGGCGTGCGCCGAGGTCGCCGCCCAGTCGCTGCGTGTAGGCGACCGGGTCGCCACCCGGTACGAAGATGACGGTGTCGATGCCGAGCTTGGCGTAGATGCGCATCTCGTCGACGACGGCATCGACGTCGGCGGGATTGCCGCGCGACAGCATCGTCTTCGTGATCGTGGCGTAGTCGCGTCCCTCGGTGTCGCAGTGCTGCTTCAGTACGTCGAGCTTGTGCGCGACCTCGTCGGGATCCGAGGCGAACAGGTTGCATGCGTCGGCGTACTTGGCGACGAGCCGAAGCGTCTTGCGCTCACCGCCACCACCGATGAGCACCGGGATGCGCGGCTTGCTGATCGGGTGCGGGTTGCAGATCGTCTCGTTGAGCTGGAAGTGCTTGCTCGTGAAGGGTCCGTCTTCGTCGCTCCACATCTGGAAGCAGATCTGCAGCACCTCTTCGAGGATCTCGAAGCGTTCGGAGATCGGTGGGAACGGGACCCCGAGGCCTTCGTGCTCGCGCTGGTACCACGCGGCGCCGATGCCGAGCTGGCCCCGACCACCGCAGAGGAGGTCGAGGGTGGCGACGGTCTTCGCGAGGAGCCCGGGATAGCGGTACGTCACGCCGGTGACGAGGAGTCCGAGCCTGATCGTCTCGGTGTGCGCGGCGAGGAACCCGAGGGTCGTGTAGCCCTCCATCATCGGCTCGGTCGCGGGCGCGAGCGCGTCCATCTGGTACCAGTGATCCATCACGCTGATGTCGGAGAGACCGGCTTCCTCGGCCGCTTGGCCGATCCCGGCGAGCGTGGATCCGAGCGAGGTGGGACCGCCGGGGAAGTCCCAGGTGACGATGTGTAGGCCGGTTTTCATGCGTGCGCCTTCGGGGTGAGGGGTTCGATCGGGCTCATGTCGGGATAGCGGGCACCGGCGGCGACGTCATTGGGGAATGCGGCGTCGATGGCGGCGAGGTCGGCGGCGGTCAGGTCGACATCGACAGCCGCAGCATTCTCTTCCAGGTACCTCACCCGCTTGGTGCCGGGGATCGGCGCGACGTCGTCGCCCTGGGCGAGTACCCAGGCCAGCGCGAGCTGACCGGGTGTGCAGCCCTTCTCGGCTGCGAGCTTGCGGACCCGGTCGACGAGGTCGAGGTTCTTGGCGAAGTTCTCGCCCTGGAAGCGGGGGCTGTGGCGCCGGAAGTCGCCGGCTTCGAAGTCGTCGAGGGACGCGATCTGTCCGGTGAGGAATCCGCGTCCGAGTGGGCTGTACGGAACGATGCCCACGCCGAGCTCACGGCAGAGACCGACCATCTCGGTCTCGAGGTCCCGGCTCCAGAGCGACCACTCGCTCTGCAACGCCGAGATCGGGTGCACTGCGTGGGCCCGGCGGAGTGTGTCGGCGGCGGCTTCGGACAACCCGAGGTAGCGCACCTTGCCGGACGCGACGAGCTCGGCCATCGCCCCGATCGTCTCCTCGATCGGGGTCTTCGGGTCGGTGCGGTGCACGTAGTAGAGGTCGATGGTGTCGACGCCGAGACGTTGCAGCGACGCGTCGCACGCGGTGCGGACGTAGGCGGCGTCGCCGCGGACGACGCGGCGGGTCGGATCGGTTGCCGAGCGCTCGATCCCGAACTTCGTTGCGATCGTGACGTCGTTGCGGCGGCCCTTGATCGCGCGTCCGACGAGCTGCTCGTTCGTGAACGGTCCGTACATGTCGGAGGTGTCGAGGAAGGTGACGCCGAGGTCGAGGGCGCGGTGGATTGTGGTGGTCGACTCGGCATCGTCGCCGGTGCCGTAGAAGTCGCTCATACCCATGCAGCCGAGGCCTTCGGCCGAGACGGTGAGGCCGGAGCGACCGAGCGTGCGCGTGGGAATGGGACTGCGAATGGAGTCAGGTGTGGCGGTCATGAAGTGCTCCTTCGATACATGTCGATCTTGTAGTTGATGGCGCCCAAGCAGTCGTTGAGGTGCTCGAGGTCGTGCAGGACGTGTCGGCGGTGCTCTTCGAGTAGGGCCAGGCGGGCCGGCTCGGTGCTCGGGCCCCGGCGGATCATCTCGACGTACTCCCGCATGCGGGCGATCGGCATGCGGGAGTAAGCGGAGCTTGCGGAGGAAGTCGACTCGGAGCAGGTCGGTGTCGCTGTAGACCCGGCGCCCGCCTTCGTCGCGACCGACCGGATCGATGAGGCCGATGCGCTCGTAGTACCGCAGGGTGTGGGCCGAGACGCCGGTGCGTTCCGCTGTGGCGGCGATGGAGAGTGTGGTCACAGCTCCGACGGTATGACTTCGAGCGCGCTCTCAGTCAACCCGGTTCGAAAATCCGTTCCCGGGCGGGCGTCAGGCCCGGCCGAGGGCCGCGGCGGGGTCGACGTAGGTCTTGATCTCGATCTCATGACCACTCGGGTCGAGGATCTTGGCCTTCGTCTGCTCCCGGTCGGTGCCGGGATCATCGGTCGACACCGGGCTCGCGAACACTGCGCCCCTTGCCTCGGCCCGCGCCATGAGCGCGTCCATCTGCGCCGCGCTCAACGTCACCCCGAAATGGCGGACGCCGTTCTCTCCCGACGGCAACACCTGCTCGGGCCGGTCGTGCAACGTCACCTGCATCCCGTAGAACCAGATGTCCGCGAATCCGTCCCGGACCCGCCCCAGCTCGCACCCGAGCGTCTCCACGTAGAAGTCGATGCTCTCGGCGAGATTGCGAACGGGGAAGGAGAGATGCAGGATCGGGTCCACGTGGGGATCCTAAGAATTGCGTTGCGTCGGCGCCGCCGATTTTCGATGACCGTTGGGTATTTGTGATCCGCGAGACTCGCGCAGCGACGGAGGAGATCTTCATGACAGATTTGGGCTCGGCGACGGCGGCAACTTCGGGAACGATCGATCTCGGCGGCGATCTCACGGTCAATCGGCTCGGCTTCGGTGCGATGCGCATCACGGGCTCGGGGATCTGGGGCGAGCCGCCGGACCGCGAGGTCGCCAAGGCGGTCCTGCGCCGCGCGGTCGAGCTCGGTGTCAACTTCATCGACACTGCCGACGCGTACGGCCCCGACGTGAGCGAGACGCTGATCGCCGAAGCATTGGCGCCGTATCCGGACGACCTGGTCATCGGGACGAAGGGTGGCCTCGAACGCTCGGGCCCGAACGTGTGGACCGAGAACGGCCGGCCCGACCACCTTGTCGAGGCGTGCAACGTCAGCCTGCAACGGTTGGGGTCGATCAGATCGCGCTCTACCAGTTCCACCGGCCCGACCGCACCGTGCCGTTCGAGGAGTCGATCGGCGCGCTGGTCGAGCTGAAGGCACAGGAAAGATCCGGTACATAGGCCTCTGCAACGTCACCGAGTCGCAGTTGCACGAGGCGCAACAGCTGACCGCGATCGTGTCGGTCCAGAACCGGTACAACACGAGCGATCGCGCGTAGGAGTCGATGATCGACCTGTGCGAGCAGGAGGAGATCGCGTTCCTGCCGTGGGCGCCCATTCTCGACCTCGATCAAAACCACGCGGTGGAACAGATCGCGAAGGAGCACGACGCGACATCGCGCCAGGTCGCGCTCGCGTGGCTGCTCGCCCGCTCACCGGAGATGCTCCCCATGCCGGGTACCGGTTCGGTCGAGCACCTCGAGAGCAACATCGCAGCCGCAGCCGTGACGCTGAGTGCGGCCGAGGTCGCGACGATCGGCCGCGCCGGGAAGTGATCAGCGCCCGAGTAACGCTCGGGACTCAGCCCTTGACGTAGGAGAGCTTCTCCGCGACCTTGCCGTCGCGCAGGGTGAAGAAGTCGATGCCGCGGATGTGGCCGTCGCCCCAGTGATACGTCCAACACTGCGCGGCGCGGTCGCCCGCGACGACCAGTTCCTCCCCGTCGAAGTACGCCGAGAGATCAGCGAAGATCGGGTCCCACGCACCCCGCACCGCGGCCCGCCCGACGAAGCGTTCGCCGTCGGGCGCCGGGCCGGTGCTCTCGAAGACGACGTCGTCGGTCGTGAGCGCGAGCGCGGCATCGAGGTCGTGCGCATTCCACGCTTCGCCGAACGCCGCGAGGAGTGTGCGTATCGCGGTGTCGCCGTTCGGGCCTGAAGATTCGGTCGCCATTGCACCGACAATAAGTTGTCCGGGGTCGGACGGCAATCGTCAGCTCGTCGACCTGTCCGACCACCCCGGGTCGATCGCCGGAAGTCAACCTGCCTACTCGACCGCGATGATGACGTCGGACGCCTTCACCACGACGACGACGTCCTTGCCCGGCTCGAGGCCCAGCTCGTCGGCGGCTTCTTTGGTGATCGACGAGGTCATCGTCGCGCCGCCCTCGAGCCGGACCTTTACCGTGGTCGTCACCGCGCCCGCGTGAATTTCGACGATGGTGCCGGGCAACTGGTTCCTCGCGCTGAGTCGCATGGCCCCGTCATAGCCGGTCGAGGTCGGCGAGGGAAGCCGCGCCGCCGCGATTCGGGTCGGTCGCCGTCGATGGCGTTCGCAGTGTCTAGCGTGATCGGGTGAGCGCGGATTCGGGGGAGCGGGTGACGTGGCGGGGCGATCCGCATGCGGTGCTCGATGCGGCCGTCTCGGGCATGAACGGCGAGCGCCGGGACGGCCAGCACGACCTCACCGGCGCCGTCGCCGACGCGATCTCGCAGGGTCATCACCTGCTTGCGGAGGCGCCGACCGGGTCGGGGAAGAGCCTCGCGTATCTGGTTCCCGCGGTCGCGTCCGGGCTCAAGGTCGTGATCGCCACATCGACGATCGCGCTGCAGACGCAGCTGGTCGGAAAGGATCTCCCGGCGCTGAAGGCGCACGGCGGGATCGATTTCACGTACGCCTTGTTGAAGGGCCGCTCGAACTACTTGTGTCGGGCGAAACTGAACGCGGCGGGCGGACCGGATGCCCTGTTCGAGACGCCCGTCGGTCGCGACTTCCCGCGCCAGCTCGAACGACTGCGTGCGTTCGCCGAGGGTTCGACCATGGGCGACCGGTCCGAGCTTCCGCGCGAGATCAACGACGCGGCCTGGAAAGCAGTGACGTGCACGAGCCTCGAGTGCCCGGGAAAGGCGGAGTGCAAGGACGGCGAGGCGTGCTTCGCGGAACGCGCCCGCGAGCGCGCGCAGGGCGCGTCGATCCTCGTCGTGAACCACGCGCTGTACTGCGCGCACCTGTCGTCGGAGCGCCGGGTGCTCCCGGATCACGACATCGTGATCATCGACGAGGCGCACGCCTTCGCCGAGAACGCGACGAACGCGTTCGCCGGCGACATGTCCGCCGATGCCATCACGCGGCTGAGCGGGATGCTCGCCCGATCGGGTGTCGACGCCGAGTTGATCAACGGGCTGAGTGAGGCCGGCCGGTCGTTGTCGGCGGTGATCGAAGACCGCGATGGAAGCGTGCCGGTCGGTCGCGATCCCGACCTCGACCAGGCTTTGCTCCGTGCCGCGGAGCGGCTCGCCCGGGCCAACGCCAAGATCGTCACGTCGGAGAGCGAGTACGCCAAACGCACGGCCCGGCTCGCGCTCGGTCGGCTCGACGTGCTGCGAAGGCTCGCGGCGCCCGACGACGGTGACGTCGTGTGGGTCGAGCCGGCCGGGAGGTCGAAGCGGCTCCGCATCGCGCCGGTTGCCGCGGGCGAGACGATCGCGCACGCGCTGCTCATGTGGCACCCCGTCATCGCAGTGTCGGCGACGCTGGGCGGGGAACCGCCGTACCGGGCGCTCGCGTTCCAGACGGGGTTCCAGTCCGACGCGGCGCCGGGAACGTGGGGCGAGAAGGACGACGAAGGGCGGTGGACCTCGCGTGCGGGTCGTGGCTACGCCGCGGTGCAGACGCCGTCGTCGTTCTCGTGGAAGGAGCAGGGGATCCTCTACGTGGGCAAGGATCTGCCCGATCCGTCGCGCGCGCGCGACGCGTGGATGGAGGAGTCGGCCGACCGTCTCTGCGCGCTCGTCAACGCGGCGGGTGGGCGCGCGCTCGTGCTCTGCACGTCCCATGCCAACGTCCAACGCTTCTCCGAGGTATTGCGCGAGCGCACGGGGCATCACATCCTCACGCAAGGCGATCGCGACTCGGGGACATTGACCAAGGACTTCATCGACGACGAGACGTCGGTGCTCGTGGGGACCCGATCTTTCTGGGCCGGGATCGACGCGGCCGGGGCGTCGTGCGTGCTCGTCGTGATCGACAAGATCCCCTTTCCTGTCCCCGATGAACCACTGCACGCGGCGCGCCGAGCGCGCGCACAACTTCGCGGTCTCGACGCGTTCGTTGCCGTGGATCTACCGGTCGCCGCGCTCGTGCTCGCGCAGGGCGCGGGGCGACTCATCCGTACACGCGACGACCGGGGCGTGGTGGCCGTCCTGGATCCGCGGCTCGCGAAACAGTCTTACCGGGCCCAGCTGCTCGCGGCGATGCCACCGCTGCGGCGGAGCATCGATCTCGCGGAGGCGTGTACGTTCCTCGAAGAAGTCGCCGCGAGCGCGCCGGCCGCGCCCTCGGCGGGTCGTCCGAACCTGCGCCTGATCACGTTCGATCCCCGCGAGCTGCGCACCGACGTGGTGGGGGATGTGGCGCTCGCGGTCCGGAACCTCGTTGCCTGCACCGCGTGCGGAGCTCCACTCGGTGAGCGGTGTCGGGAAGACGGCAGTACGTCGGCGTATCTCCACGACGCGCGCGTCCGCGACGCCATCGCCTAGCTCTAGCCCCCCGAACCGCAACATGACGGGCCCACTCCGGAGCCGGACGGTGAGTGCGACGGTGTGGGCGGCTGTGCGCGACACTCCGAGGTGTGGATGAATTGCTCACCCTGACGCACGGGCTCCCCCGCCGTTCGCTCGCCGCCGACGAAGTGCTTCTGGTCGACGGGCAGCCGGTACCCGCGCTGTACGTGCTGATCGAAGGAGCGCTTCGCATCGAGAAGGGCGGGATGACCGTCGCGACTGTGACGGAGCCGGGCGCGTGCGTCGGAGAGATGTCGCTGCTGCTCGGGATCTCCGCGACGGCGGATGTCGCCGCGAACGCGCCGTCGGTCCTGGCCGTCATCGACGACGCGGACGCGATGCTCGAAGCCGAGCCCCGGTTGTCGCTCGCGCTCGCTCGGCTCCTGGCCGAGCGACTTCACGTGATGACGACCTACCTCGCCGACATCAAGTATCAGTACTCCGACCATGAAGGTGGGCTCGGGATGGTCGACATCGTGCTCGGCAGCTTGATGCGCTCGTCGAGCTCGCGCCGTGTGCTCGGCTCGGAGCGCGATCCAGAACCGGAGTACTAGGCCCGAGCCGGAGTACTGAGTACCGGGGGCCCGGCGACTACGCCTCGGCGAGGGTGCGCGTCTCAGTCTTCCCGGCCGCATGCCATTTGTCGCCGAGGCGCGTCCGGCGCTCCGTCGACGCGACCAGATCGCAGAAGCGGATCGTGACGATCAGGGTGCGCGCCATCTGCGTGAATCGTCGCGCGCGCAGCGCACCACTGGGGCGGCGCGTTACGCGACGCCGGCGACGCCGATCAGATTGCCCTGGGGGTCGCGGAAGTGACCGATGACCAGGTCGACTCCGGGTGCCTTGCTCGGTCCCACGAGTCGGGTTCCACCGAGGTGCTCGGCTTCGGCGAGCGCGGCCTCCACGTCGGCGACGCCGACGTAGAACATCACGTGGGCGTCGTAGGCCGCGCCGCCGCCCACACCGCCGGGGATCCCGTCACCCTCGTTGTCGACGAAGCCGTAGTTGCCGGCTTCGGAGACCTCCTCGGACACGGGACCGCTGGTGTCGAACGTCCACCCGAACAGATCGGCGTAGTAGCGCCGGAGCCCCTGCGGGTCGGTCCCGATGACCTCGAAGTGCACGACCGGATTGTCCATGGGGTGTCCTCTCGTGCCGGGGCCCGGTTCTCGAGGCTAACGAGTGGGGCCGCGTGCCCGGCACCGGCAATCGCGTCGTACGCCCGCCGGTCGCTAGTTTGCGGTCACTCAACAGGGGGACTCGTTGGCCATGGCTGTATCGCCGCTCGTAGAAGTCGGGTTCTGGCGCCAACCGCTCGCCGACCGCATGGCGGCGCTCGCGGAGCTGCGCGAGACCGGGCCGTTCCTGCCGGTCGAGTTCGACAATCCGATGTCGGGATTGACCGAGCGGTTCCAGGCCGTGGTTCGCTACGCGGAGGTCGTCGAGATCAGTCGACGGCCGCAGGACTTCTGCTCCGGCCAAGGTGCGGTCTCGATCCCGGACCTCCCGGCCGAGGCGATGGAGTTCTTCGGTTCGTTCATCAACATGGACGACCCCCGCCACGCCCGTCAGCGCGGCATCGTCGCGCGGTCGTTCACCCCGCGGCAGTTGCAGGGCGTCCTCGATTCCGTCGAGACCATCTGCACCGAAGTGATCGACGCCATGTGCGAGCGCGGCACGGTCGATCTCGTCGAAGCGATCTCCCAGCCGTTCCCGCTGCTGGTGATCTGCGACATGATGGGCATCCCGCGCAGCGAGTTCGGCACCGTGCTCGGCGCGACGAACATCATCCTGGGCGCCGGCGATCCCGAGATGCTCGGCGGTCGCGACCCGTTCCAAGCCATGTTCGAGGCGGGCGTGGAGCTGTCGGGGCTGATGAGCGAGTTGGCCGAGGCGCGTCGTAAGGAGCCCGCCGACGACCTCACCTCCGCGCTCGTGCACAACGATCTCGGCGAGGACATGCTCGCGCCGAGCGAGATCGCGCCGTTCTTCATCCTCTTGGCCGTCGCCGGCAACGACACGACGCGCACCGCGATCAGCCACGGGATGCATCTCCTGTCCAAGAATCCCGATCAGCGCGCGGCCTGGCAGGCCGATCTCGACGGGCTCACGCCGACGGCGGTCGAAGAGATCGTGCGGGTTGCGTCACCAGTCACATTCATGCGCCGAACTGCGACGGGACCCGTGAGCATCTCCGAGCACGACTTCGTAAAGGGCGACAAGGTCGTGCTTCTCTACGGCGCCGCGAATCGCGATCCGCGCGTCTTCGACGACCCCGAGCGCTTCGACGTGCGGCGCGACCCGAACCCGCACGTCGGTTTCGGAGGACCCGGGCCGCACTTCTGTCTCGGCGCGCACCTGGCCCGACGCGAGGTCTCCGTGGCGTTCCGCCAACTGCTCACTCGGTTGCCCGATATCGAAGTCGTCGGCGATCCGGTACCACTCGAAGCGATGGGCATCCCGCTCGTCGGTGGCATCAAGCATCTGCCCGTGCAGTTCACGCCGACAGCGAAGTCCGTCGGGTGAACCATCCGCAGCTATCAGTACGACGCGACGTGTCGCGTCGAGAACCGAGGACCTGACCCATGTCGATCGCCATAACCGATGACCACCGCGCCCTCGTCGAGACGGTCTCCGACTTCTTGACGACGCGCAACGCCCGCAGCGCGGCGCGCGCGACACTCGAAGCCCGCACCGAGGAGATGCCCCCGTTCTGGCGTGAGCTCGTGAACCTGGGCTGGCTCGGACTCCACGTGCCCGAAGCGTACGGAGGCTCCGGCTACGGAATCGAAGAGCTGATACTCGTGGTGGAGGAGATGGGGCGCGCAGTCGCGCCCGGCCCGTTCGTACCGACCGTCATCGCGAGCGCAGTCATCGCGGCCGCGGGCGACGACCGCGCCAAGCAGCGATTCCTGCCCGGCCTGGCCGACGGTTCCGTCGCCGGCGCGGTGGCGCTGGGTGGCTCGGTCACCATCAAGAGCGGCAAAGCGTCGGGCAACGTCGGCGCCGTGCTCGGTGGCGGGCTGGCCCAGGCGTTCCTCGTACCGGTCGGCGACGACGTCGTGGTCGTGGAGGCGGGCACGGGCGTGACCGTCGAGACGCCCGTCAACCTCGACGCGACGAGGCGTTCCGCGCGCGTGACCCTCGACGGCGCGCCTGCGGTCGTGCTGACGGGCGCCAAGCGGGCGCTCGTCGATCTCGCCCGCGTGATCCTGTCGGCGGAGGCCGTCGGCATCGCGCGCGAGTGCACCGAGCAGGCCGCGGCGTACTCGAAGGAGCGCGTGCAGTTCGGGCGCGTCATCGCGATGTACCAAGCGGTGAAGCACCACTGCGCCAACATGGTCGTGGCCACCGAGCTCGCGACCAGCGCGGTGTGGGACGCGGCGCGCGCCGCGGGGACCGGGGGGGATCAACTCAGTTACGCCGCCGCGATCGCCGCCACCCTGTCGGCCCCGGCCGCCGATCTGTGCGCGAACCTCAACACGCAGGTGCACGGCGGCATCGCGATCACGTGGGAGCACGACGCGCACCTCTACATGCGTCGCGCCACGACGTTGCTCACCTTGCTCCAACCCGAGCAGGCGGCCGAAGACGTCACCGCGCTGACCCGCAAGGGTGTAGTACGGGCCAAGGCCGTCGATCTCCCGCCCGAGGCCGAAGCCGTGCGCGACGAGGTGAAGGCGTTCGCCGCGAGCATCGCGGATCTTCCCGCCGACGCGCAGCGCACGAAGCTCATCGAGACCGGGTATGTGATGCCGCACTGGCCGGTGCCGTGGGGCCGGGCCGCGGGTGCGGTGGAACAGCTGGTGATCGAAGAGGAGTTCGGCACCGCGGGGGTGAAGCGCCCCGCGTACGGCATCACCGGCTGGGTGATCCTCACGCTGATCCAGTACTCGACCGAAGACCAGACCGCCCGCTGGGTGAATCCGGCGCTGAATCAGGATGTGATCTGGTGCCAGCTGTTCAGTGAGCCCGACGCCGGCTCCGATGCGGCCGGAGTGAAGACGAAGGCCACGAAGGTCGACGGCGGTTGGAGAGTCAACGGCCAGAAGGTGTGGACGAGTGGCGCGCACGTGGCCGGGATGGGCTTCGCGACCGTGCGCACCAACCCCGACGTGCCGAAGCACGAAGGCATCACGACGATGGTGATCGACATGCACGCCGACGGCGTCGAGGTGCGGCCGCTGAAGATGACGACCGGCGGTTCCGAGTTCAACGAGGTCTTCTTCAACGACGTGTTCGTCTCCGACGACGACGTGGTCGGCCCGGTCGACGGTGGCTGGACGGTCGCCCGGGCCACGCTCGGAAACGAGAGCGTGAGCATCGGCGGCGGCCAGGGCGGCATGTCGATGCCAGGCTCGGCGCTCATCGCGCCGTTCGACGCGCATCCGGAACGACTCTCCGGTGGCGCCGGTCGGATCGGTCGTTACATCGCCGAGCATCAGGCCATGGGCCTGCTCAACCTACGCAGCGCGAACCGCGCCGTCGCGGGCGGCGCGCCTGGTCCCGAGGGGGCGATGACGAAGCTGGTGCTGTCGGAGATCGGTCACGAAGCGGCCGCGATCCTGACCGAGTTGAACGGCCCCGACGCCGCGTTCATGGACGGCGCGGGCGGGATGAGCAACATGCTCGTCCTGATGCACCGCGGTATGTCGATTGCGGGTGGCACGTCGGAGATCAAGCGCAACCAGATTGGCGAACGCATCCTCGGTCTGCCCCGCGACCCCCTGATCAAGTAGCGGGCTTGTGTAAGGATCTCCGCGTGAGCAGCGACCGAAATGTCGAGCAGCTGCTCGCGTACGAGCAGATTCGTCAGCTCGCATCGCGGTACGCGCTTGCGCTCGACTCGCGTGATCTTCTTGCGCTCGTTGCGCTGTTCGTCGACGACGTGGCTGTCGCCGGCGCAACGATCGGCCGCGATGCGTTGCGAGCGGAGTTCGACCGATCATTACGCGAGGTGCAACGTACGTTCCTGCTCGTCGGCACCCACGTGATCGACCTGGTCGACGACGACACCGCCATCGGCTCGGTGTACTGCAAGGGTGAGATCCAGGTGGGCGAGCGATGGATTCATCAGGCGATCTTGTACACCGATCGCTACGCGCGTCGTGCGGGACGTTGGCTGTTCGTCCGGCGCGTGCACCGGCTCTGGTACGGCGCGGACGTCGGTGTGAATCCTTTGACCCTTGCCGCCGCAAACTGGCCCGAACATCACGACGGGATGGGCACCGTTCCCGAGCAGTGGCCGACGTGGCGCGCCTTTTGGAACCCGGAGGACGAACGATGACGGGGAGGCGCTTGCAGGATCGGGTGGCGATCGTCACCGGCGCGGGTGACGGGATCGGCCGTGGTGTGGCTCGCCGCTTCGCGGCCGAAGGCGCGCGCCTCGTCGTGGCCGAGATCGACGGCGCGCTCGGTGACGAGGTTGCATCGATGCTCACGCGCGACTTCGGTGTCGAAGCCGTTGCGGTCCGTACCGACGTGGCCGTGCGCGTCGACATCGAGGCGATGGTGCAGCGTGCGCTCGACGAATGGGGGACCGTCGACATCCTCGTGAACAACGCGTGGGGCGGCGGCGAGCTGAGCCGGCTCGAGAACAAGCGGGAAAGTCTGTTCGACGCCGGTTTCCACGTTGGTTTCTACGGTCCGCTCTGGGCGATGCAGGCGGTCTTTCCCGCCATGCGCCAAGCGGGCTTCGGCCGGATCATCAGCATGTGTTCGCTCAACGGCGTGAACGCACACATCGGGACAGCAGAGTACAACTCGGCCAAGGAGGCGTTGCGCGCGCTGACCCGGACCGCGGCGCGGGAGTGGGCGCAATACGGGATCACGGCCAACGTGATCTGCCCCGGCGCGAAGACGGCCGCGAGCCGACGGGTGTTCGCGCAGAACCCCGAGCTCGAAGCGGTCGCGGATGCGTCGAACCCGATGGGACGGCTCGGCGACCCGGAGACCGACATCGCTCCGGTCGCCGTGTTCCTGGCGGGCGATGACAGCTGTTATCTCACCGGTAACACGTTGTACGTCGACGGTGGGTCGCACATCAACGGCGCCCCGTGGGCGCCCGACCTGCCCTGACGTCGCGTCCACGTCGAGAATCCCGGCCGCCGGGGGCACCTCCAACAATGCTCACGGACGAAACCCTGAGCACTCTTGGAGGTGGCGGGAGTCGAACCCGCGTCTCCCGAGCTGTTGGTGGGACTTCTCCGAGCGCAGCCGTTGGTAGATGTCACCCGCCGACAGCTCAACGGCATGCCGTCGGCGGGCCATCCTCGTTTCATGTCCCGATAAGCCCCGAGGCCTTACTTACCGGTGAGCCATCCTGGATGACGCCTCGCAGGAACGAATGACGAATTCCTCGCGGGCGGGACACCTATTTCTAGGCAGCCATTGCCATTTGGTTATTGGCGTGTATTGGTTGTGCCGACTCTTTCACGACGATTCGGCGACGTCGGCTCGCTTCCCCCACCTCGATCCTCGAGATCGAAGCCACGCACCCCCTTGTCAAACCGCCGTTGGCCGGTGCGTGTACGTGGCCGTCGGCGGGACCCGAGTGTACCTGGCGACCGCACGGGTACGTTTCGCATATGCGACCGCATCCCCGCGTGGTCATCGTCGGCGGTGGCTTTGGCGGCCTGCAGTGCGCCAAGGCCCTGCGCGACAGGCCGGTCGACGTGCTGCTCGTCGACCGCCAGAACTACCACCTTTTCACACCGCTGCTCTACCAGGTGGCGAGCTGCCTGCTGAACCCGTCGGAGATCACCGCCCCGCTGCGCAAGGTCTTCCGGGACTCGGCGAACGTGAGATACCGCGAAGGTGACGTGGTCGGCGTCGATTACCAACGCAAGGTCGTACGCGTTGCCGGACCGGACAGGAACGAACCGGTCGAGCTGCCCTACGACTTCCTCGTGCTCGCCACCGGCAGCACGACCAACTACTACGGCAACGAGAGCGTTCGCGAGCATGCACTCGGACTAAAGGATCTCGGCGAGGCGTTGCGACTCCGCAACCATGTGCTCGAGTGCCTGGAACGATCCACGACCGCGCCGAACGAGGAGGAGCGCCAGCGGTTTCTCACGTTCTGCGTCGTCGGCGGAGGCCCGACCGGCGTCGAGTACGCGGGCGCACTCGGTGAGCTCGCCCGGCTCGTCCTCCCGCACGAGTACCCGGAGTTGCCGCCGTCGTGCCTGCGCATCCTGTTGCTCGAAGGCGGTGACCGCCTCCTCCCGATGTTCGTTCCACGACTGTCGAAATACGCGCGGCGCGAGCTCGAGCACCGTGGCGTCGACGTGCGCACGAACACACTCGTCTCGTCCGCGGACGAGCGCGGTGTGGTGCTGCACGACGGCACCGAGATCGCGACCGCGACGATGGTCTGGACGGCCGGCGTCGTCCCGAACGACCCCGTCGACGAGCACCCGAAGCGCATCGAGGTGGACGACCACCTGCGCGTGGTCGGCGCCGGCGGCGTGTTCGCGATCGGTGACGTCGCCGCGGCGCACGACAAGCAGGGCACACTGCTCCCAATGGTGTCGCCCCCGGCGATGCAAGCGGGCCGCTACGTCGCCCGGCACATCGTTGCCGGCGACGCTCGGCATCCGTTCCGCTACCGGGACAAGGGGACTCTGGCGACGATCGGCCGCCGTTCAGCCGTCGGCCAAGTGGGCCCACTGCGCTTCCGCGGGCTGCTGGGCTGGGTGGTCTGGCTGGTCGTGCACCTCTACTACCTGATCGGTTTCGAGAACCGGCTCCGGGTCATGATGCGCTGGGCCTGGTACTACCTGCGCCTCGATCGCCCGATTCGCGTCATCATCGAAGCCGATCCGCCCAAACCCGTCTAGGGGTCGGCCGAACGGGCGGGAATGACTCCCAGGTTCGGGTAGTTGAATACCGGCATGGCGACGATGCAGCTCACGGCCGACAACTTCGAGCAGACCATCACGGAGAACGACATCGTGCTCGTCGACTTCTGGGCCTCGTGGTGCGGCCCCTGCCGCATGTTCGGCCCGGTGTTCGAGGAGGCGTCGGAGAAGAACGCCGACCTCACATTCACCAAGGTCGACACCGAGGACCAGCAGCAGCTGGCGGCGACGTTCAACATCATGTCGATCCCGACGCTGATGGTGTTCCGTGAGAACGTGCTGGTGTTCTCCCAGCCCGGTGCGCTCCCGTCCGAGGCGCTCGACGACCTCATCAAGCAGGTCCGCGCCCTCGACATGGACGAGGTGCACAAGGCGGTCGCCGCGCACGAGGCCGAGCACGACCACTCGGGCGACGACCATGACCACTCCGGGCCCGATCATGCAGATCACGATCACGCCCACTGAGCCCCGGAACTGGTTGCGCGCAACTTTTGCATTAGCAACTGTTTAGGTTCTGGGTGGCGCACCGCTTCGATAGCGTGCGCGTCATGCTTCCCAAGCTTGCTGCGTGGTGTTACCGACGCCGTCGCCTGGTCGTGATCGCCTGGATCGTCGTGCTCGTCGGCGTGAACGTGCTGGCGAAATCGGCCGGTGGCGATCTCGTGAAGTCGTTGTCGCTGCCCGGCACCGAGTCGCAGCGCACGTTCGACATCATGAAGAACGATTTCAAGCAGCCCGGAGACACGGGCTACCTCGTCTTCAAGTCGAACGCATCCAACGGGGTGCAGTCGCGCGCGGTGTTCGACGAGATCCAGGACACTCTCGCGCCCGCGCTCCGCAAGGAGAAGCACGTCGTCTCGGTGGTGACACCCTACGAGCCCGGCGGCGCTGGGTTCTTCTCGACCGACGGGAAGATCGCCTACGCCGAGATCCAGTTCGACGTGCAGTCGAACGACGTGCCCGTCGACGTCTCCAACCACATGCGCTCGCTCGTGGAGAAGGCGAATTCGTCGACGCTGCAGGTGGAGCTGGGTGGCTCCATGTTCACTGACCAGACGCAGCCCAAGAGCGAAGCGATCGGCATCCTCGCCGCGGTTCTGATCCTGCTGATCGCCTTCGGTTCGGTGCTTGCGATGGGACTGCCGATCATGACGGCTCTGTTCGGTATCGGCATAGGACTCGCGGTGGTCACGTTGCTCGCCCGCTTCACCGACGTTCCGTCGTTCGCGCCGCAAGTGACGGCCATGATCGGCATCGGTGTCGGCATCGACTACGCGCTGTTCATCAGCACGCGCTATCGAGAAGCGTTGCACGAGGGCCTGGAACCCGAGCGTGCCGTCGTGCACGCGATCGACACGAGTGGCCGCGCGGTCCTGTTCGCGGGGGGCACCGTCGTCATCTCGTTGCTCGGTCTCTTCCTGATCGGGCTGTCGTTCATCCGCGGGCTCTCGATCGGCGCGGCGCTCGCGGTGTTGTTGGTGATGGCCGCCGCGGTCACGTTGTTGCCCGCGGTCCTCGGGTTCGTCGGTCACACGATCGACAAATGGTCGCTCCCGACGGCGAAACAACCAAAGGACCCGGAGCAGACGATCTGGGCCAAGTGGGCCCGGATCATCCAGCGTCGGCCCTGGCCGGTCGCGATCATCGGGCTCGCGATCCTTCTCGTGCTGGCGGTCCCGGCGATGGGGCTGCGACTCGGCATCGCCGACGCCGGCAACGACCCGACCAAGCTCACGACCCGGCGCGCCTACGACCTGTTGAGTCAGGGCTTCGGGCCCGGGTTCAACGGTCCGCTGATCATCGCGAGCGAGACGCATGCACCCGGCGACGTCGCCGCGATGTCGCGTGTCGCCGACGCGATCAAATCGACCCCCGGTGTCAAGAGCGTCGGCCGGGTGATCCCGAGCGCCAACGGTCAGGCCGTCTTTATGCAAATCGTGGCCAAGGGATCACCGCAGGACGCGAGCACCACCAAGCTCGTGCACAAGCTGCGTGACTCTGTGATCCCGGCCGCGGAGAAGGGGAGCACGCTCAACGCGCATGTCGGCAGCCAAACCGCGGTGGGCGTCGACCTCGCCGACACCATGGGATCGCGATTGCCCTACATGTTCCTCGCGATCCTGTTGCTGAGCTTCGTGTTGTTGATGCTCGTGTTCCGATCACTGCTCGTACCGCTGAAGGCGGTGATCATGAACCTGCTGTCGATCGGTGCCGCGTACGGAGTGATCGTCGCGATCTTCCAGAACGGCTGGCTGAAGAGCCTGGTCGGTATCGGGAAGGAAGGCCCCATCGAGGCGTGGGTACCGATGATGCTCTTCGCGATCGTCTTCGGCCTCTCAATGGACTACGAGGTCTTCCTGCTGTCCCGGATCAAGGAGGAGTACGACCGCGATCACGACAACGCGACTGCGGTCTCGCACGGTCTGGCCAAGACCGCCCGCTTGATCACGGCGGCGGCCGCGATCATGATCTGCGTCTTCGGGAGCTTCGTGCTGTCGGATCTGCGGGTGCTGAAGCTCATCGGTTTCGGTCTTGCCTTCGCCGTCTTCATCGACGCGACCGTCGTGCGGCTCGTGCTCGTCCCCGCGACGATGGAACTGCTCGGCGATCGCAACTGGTGGTTCCCGAAGAAGCTCGAATGGCTGCCCCGCATCCACGTCGAGGGAACGCCGGTGTCGCCGACCGAGGCTCCCGAGCGGGAGCCGGAGCCGGCGCTCGGGAACTGAGTGGCTGACGATTTCGGCGGAAGGGCCGGGCGGCGAGCGGGTCGGGCGATCGGAGCCGCACGCCGCGTCGCGGCCGAAGCCGCCCGCAACCGAGCCGTTCCCAAACCCGATCCGGAACCCGACCCGCCGGTCGGGGTCGATCGGCAGTTCGTCGAGAACGAGATCGATCTCATCGACTCCGACGTCGACTACACGCTGACCGACGATCCGGAACTCGTTCCGCCGCTTTCGCTGATGCGGACCGAGGGTACCGACGTGATCGAGACGTGGTTCCGGGAGGCCGAGGAGTGGAGCGTCGTTCTTCGGGTTTTCACCGGGGTCGGCGCCACGAGCGACGTGCTCGAGATCGGCTGCGGACTCGGTCGGGTTGCGTTCCCGCTCCGGCTCGTGCTCCGCGACGGCACGTACTCCGGATTCGACAGCTCGAGGCAGAAGATCGCCTTCGTGAGCGGTGCATACCGCGCCCGCTATCCGAAGTTCGCTTTCGCCCGGGTCGAGTCGGCGCCCGGACCCGTCACCTTCCCCTACGGCGACGAGTCGTTCGACGTGGTGTTCGCAACGTCGGTGTGGTCGCACCTGCTTCCCGCGGCCGCCTCGGACTACTTCGACGAGGTCGGTCGGGTGTTACGCCCGGGCGGTAGCGCGATTGTCAGCGTGTTCCTGCTCGACAACTACGAGGCGGGACGCACGCGACCCGGCGAGTACGCCGACCCGCGCTTCGATGTCGTGCACGAGCTCGAGGGTCACGGCCCCGACTTCGCGGTCGGCCGCGTCGACGACCCGGGAATGGTGACCGGATACCGGTTGCGACTGCTCGAGGAGCTCGCGAATCGGTCCGGGCTCGGGCTCGATCGTGCGCCGCTCGTCGGTGTGTGGTCGGGAGCGGGTGACGCGTCGGTCGGCGCCCGGGATCTCGTGATCCTGCGCCGAACGACCTAGGCCGGTCAGCGCCTCTTCCTAACGCCGCTGGCGCATCTCCTTGAGCTCACGATCGGTGTCGCGGTTGGCGTCGCGGGTCGCGATCGCCTGGCGCTTGTCGTAGCGCGCCTTGCCTCGCGCGGTGGCGATCTCGACCTTGCAGCGCCCGTCCTTGAAGTAGACGCGCAGGGGTACGAGGGTCACGCCCTTCTCCTCGGTCGCCCGGGCGATCTCGGCGATCTCACGGCTGTGGAGGAGGAGCTTGCGCTTGCGGACCGGGTCGAGCTCGCCCCGGGAGAACTCGTAGGGCGAGATGTGCATGCCGTACATCCAGACCTCGCCGTCCTCGACATGGGCGTAGGCATCCTGCAGGTTGGCGCGCCCGTTCCGGATCGACTTCACCTCCGGGCCCTTCAGCATCACCCCGCACTCGTACGCGTCCAGCACGAAGTAGTCGTGCCGGGCCTTGCGATTGGTAATGACGACCTGGTCGCCGCGTCGGGACATCGGCCTGCGACGGTAGTGCAGACTGTCGGCGTGACCGTCCCGAGGGTTCGGAGTGCCGAGTCGAGTTGGTTCCGGAGGAGCCGTTACGGCATGTTCGTGCACGCCAATATCGCCACTGTGCCCGCCTTTGCCCCGCTGCACGAATACGCCGACTGGTACTGGGGCTTCCTCGAGACCAAACCCGACATCGTGCTCCACCCCACGTGCCCGATGCCGGAGATCGTGGCGTGGCACCGGGAGCAGTTCGGCGACCGTGCCTTCGACGACTTCATCCCCGAGCTCACCTTCGATCGCTTCGACGCCGACGACTACGCGCAACTGCTCGACGACGCCGGCATGCGGTACCTGGTGCACGTCACGAAGCATCACGACGGCTTCTGTTGGTGGGACGCCTCCCACACGAGCCGCAACTCCGTGCAACTCGGTCCGCACCGTGATGTGGTCGCGGAGTTGGCCGAGGCCGTTCGTCGTCGTGGGCACGAGTTCGGTTGCTACTACTCGTTGCTCGACTGGAGTCACGCCGACTATCCCGATCCGCAGCGCTACGTGGACGAGTTCATGCGGCCGCAGATCCGCGAGCTCGTCGAACGATTCGAGCCCGCGCTGTTGTGGGGAGACGGGCACTGGGGGCATCCCGGTGGGCACTGGCGGGCCGACGCGATCGTGAACGAGACGCGCGCGTACGCGGGCGAGCACGGTTTCGAGGTCGTATTCAACGATCGTTTCTTCGCCTCCGATCCCGACTTCGTCACCTTCGAGTACGACGTCCCCGCGACCGCGCCCGACCGGCTCTGGGAGGTGTGCCGAGGTCTCGGATCATCGTTTTGTGTGAACCGGAACGAGACGATCGACGACTTCCTCCGCCCCGGCGAGATCGTCGCCATGCTCGTCGAGACGGTCGCCAAGGGCGGCAACTTCCTGCTCAACGTCGGCCCGAACGCCGACGGCAGCATCCCCGACGACCAAGCCCGCTTGCTTCGGGAATCGGGAGAGTGGATACGGGCCCACGCCGAAGCCATCCACGACTCGACCGGTCACGACACGCCGGGTTCGGCCGGCCGGTGGTACACGCGCTCCGGAGAAATCGTGCACGCCTTCGATCTCCACTCGGTCCCGGAGCCGGTGTTCACCGGAGTGCACGGCGTCGTCGCGGTGACGACTCCTACGGGTGAGCCGGTCGCGTTTCGCGCGACCGATGCCGGTGTCACCGTCGACGGCCGTGCGGTCGAGCGTCACCCGTTCGGGACGCGCTACTGCCTGCGCGTCGCGGCCGGCGGCAACCGTCCGCTCCGCGTGCAGTCGGCCTCGGCACCGCAAGGCATGCTCGGCGCGTTGCTCGCCGGGGCCGCGCCCGGTGCCGTGGTCGAAGTTCCCGCAGGCCGGTACGACGACGAGCAGTTTCCGCTCGTGGTGCCGGCCGGGGTCACGCTGCGGGGCGCGGGTGCGGCGCAGGTGACGATCGACGCGGGCGGCAATGTCGGCGTGGTGCTGAGCGGCGACGACGCGACCGTGGAAGGAGTCACGGTCACGGGCGCGTCGCCTGGTTACATGATGATCCCGCCCACGTGTGTCACCGGTGCGGGCGGCGATCGCCTGACCGTGCGTGACTGCCACGTCGAGTCGATCGCGATCGTCGGCGGACGCGGGCACGTCGTGCGCGGGAACGTCGTCGCGGGTGGCAAGGTCTGGCTCATGGGGACCAACGCGTCGGTCGTGCGGGCCAACTATCAACACGGCCTGCGTTGGGGCGCGGGGATCGAGGTGCAGGGCGGCGAGACTCATCTCGTCGCCGACAACGAATGCCGCGACGATCTCTGCGCGATCAGGTGTGTCGAGACGATCGGGGCACGGATCGAGCGCAACCGCTACGAGACCCGATGGTTCGGCGTGCACTTGCTGAACGCGACCGCGTCGGAGCTGTACCGCAACCGGGCCTGGAAGACGATGCGCGCGGTGACGGTCGAGGGCGGCGCCGGGAACCAGATCGAGAAGCAGCTCGCGGAGCACTGCGACAGCGGCGCCGTGGTGGAAGGCGGCGCGACCGGAACGGTGCTCGCCGACTCGTGGTTCCACGACTGTCGGGTCGGGGTGTTCGTCTGGGGCGCGGGAGAAGTGATGCTGCACGGGAACGCGATCAGCGAACCCCATGAGCACGCGGCGGTCGCCGACCACGAGATCGACCTGTCCGGCAACGACGTCGGCGGCGACACCTGGGTCACGCCCGCGTAGTCTCGACCTCCGTGGAGCACCTTCTCATCGCGCTGTGGCGCGCGCCCGACGCGAACGTCGAGTCGTTGCTCGACTCGTGGGTCCCCGTCGCCCTCGGCGACCCGGGTGTCGAGGCGTGCACCGTTAACTTCGCCGATCCCGATCAGGGTCCGTACGCGGGGCCGCCCTGTGACGCTTTGATCGAGCTCGGGCTCGGCCGGGCCCAGGACCTCGACGATCTGCCCTCGCGGCACGAGCTCTACGCGATCGCGCGCGAGGTGAACGTGTTGCGCGTCGACCCGCACCCGGTGATCACCCGGACCCGCACGTGGCCCGACGGCGAGTACGCGCCCGGAGTCAAGTACGTGTCGTTCGTACACCGGGCCGAAGCGATCTCCCACCAACAGTTCGTGCGCCATTGGGCCGAGGTGCACGCGCCGATCGCGAAGGCGCACCACATCGGGCTGGCCGGGTACACGCAAAACGTCGTGCGCAGCACCTACACACCGGGCGGCGCCGGTATCGACGGAGTCGCCGAGCTCGCCTTCGCGAGCCGCGCCGACTTTGAGGAACGCTTTTACGACTCCGACGAGGGCAAGGCCATCATCCGCGCCGACGTCGCCCAGTTCATCGGGCGGAGCGGGATCTCGCCCACCCTCATGCGCGAGCTCCCACTCCGTACGCCGGCCGCCTGAACTCCGGCCGCCTGAACTAGACGGTCGGGTTGACCGCGCTCTGATCCTGGACCCGAGCAGCTGGAGCAGCTCCTCGGTCGGGTCGGTGGCCGCGCTCGTCGACGCGGTCGCCGGGTTCATCGAGCGCCCGGGCCGTTCTCAGCCGGGAAGGCCGAGTGCACGCGCCGCGTCGACAACATCGGCTACTCCGCGTCCCATGCTGCGACAAAACTGTGCCGCGGCTGTGGTCTGCTCCACATTCGACGGTCCCGCGTCCCAATCTTCGAGACCGATGCGAAGATGCCCGCCGCGCTCCAAGGCCGCGCGCGCGATCGGCGTGTCGAGCAGCGATCCGCCGAGCACGGCCACCGCCCACTGGATGTCGGCGGCGCCGAGCATGGCGAGATAGAGGTCGAGGGCTTCGACGATCGGAGGCGCGCCCCAGAGTGGTTCACCGCCGCCGAGGTAACCGCCCGCGGAGAAGTAGAACTTCACCAGCGTTCCCGCAGGGAGCGCGCCCGCGTCGTAGTACGCGCGCACGACGCGCAGGAAACCCGGCTCGAAGATCGCGATGCTCGGCCCGAGACCACGCGCCCTGCACGTCTCCATCTTGTACCTGATGTCGGCGAACGTGTTCGTGTAGACGTAACTGCTGTTCGGCGGGAGAGCGTCCGGCCCCGTGCCTCCGAGGTTCACCGAACCGGTGTCGACGAAACCCGCGCGCACGAGCCCCATGTCGTCGAGGAGTTCGACGTGGCCGTACCGATCCTCGATCGTGGGCCCGATGCCCGTAGTCGGGTAGCAGATGATGCCCGGATACGCCTCAACGACGGGCCGGAACCCGACCGCGTACTGTTCGGCGGCTTCCGCCGGCGACACTGCGATGTTCGGTGCGTGCGTATGGATCACGGTTGCGCCCGCGGCGACGCACTCGAGCGCGTCCTTCGCCTGCTCTTCCGAGGTTGCGGGGACGTGATCGTTTCGCTTGCGCGAGGTCACCCCGTTGAGTGCGGCCTCGATGATCACCGGGGCGTCGGTAGCCGTCATCTGTATAGCGTGGCACGCGTGCGCACGCGAATCACAGAGATGTTGGGAATCGAGTACCCGATCGTCCAGGCTCCGATGGGGTACATCGCCCGGTCGCAGCTCGCGTCGGCGGTCTCGAACGCCGGCGGTCTCGGGATCATCGAGACCTCGTCCGGGCGGCTCGACGAGGTGCGCGCGGAGATCGTGAAGATGCGCGCGCTGACCGACAAGCCGTTCGGGGTGAACATCGCCCAGCTGTTCGTGCGCGACCCGTCGATCGTCGACTTCGTCGCCGAGAACGGCGTGACCTTCGTAACCACCTCGGCCGGTGATCCGACGAAGTTCACCCGCGCCCTCAAGGACGCGGGCCTCACTGTCTTCCACGTCGTGCCGTCGTTGCGCGGTGCGCTCAAAGCGGTCGACGCCGGAGTCGACGGGCTCGTTGTGGAAGGTAACGAGGGCGGTGGTTTCAAGGCGCCGACCGGCGCGTCGACGATGGTGTTGCTCCCCCTCATTGCGTCGCGGGTCGACCTGCCGATCGTCGCGGCCGGTGGCGTCTGCGACGGTCGCTCGATGGCCGCCGCGATGGTGCTCGGCGCCGAGGGCGTGCAGATGGGCACCCGCATGGTGAGCGCGGCCGAGTCGCCGGTGCACGACAACTGGAAGCAGTTGATCTGCACGTCGAACGAAGGGGACACGCTGTTGCTCAACCGCAGCACGCCTCCGGCATTTCGGGTATTGCGCACCGGCTTCAGCGCGAGTGCCGACCGCGAGAACCGGGCGGTGATCCCGAGCCTCGAGGCCGTCCACGACCTGTACTTCGGCGGCAACCTCGAAGCGTCATTCGCGTTCAGCGGTCAGGTCGCGGGACGCATCGACGAGGTGTTGCCCGTCGAGCAGATACTGCGGGAGACGGTGGCCGACTGCGAGACGATCCTCGCGGCGACCGCGAAGCGCTACGCCCCTTGAGACTTGAGCACGCGTAACACTCCGCCGTCCGTGCCCCAGGGGGAGTTCGCGATCGCCTGCGCAACCGCCGTCGCACTGTTCCCGGCCTGCAGGGCCGAAAGGATGTTGGCGTAACGCCCGTTCGTCAGCGCGTGCACGTTGGCGTCGATGCCGTTTTTGAAATGTCGCGTAGTCCTTCACTCCGACGCTGTTGAACTTGATTTCGCCCGCGAACCCGCTCCGGGTCGTCGCCAACGGGTTGAACGACGCCTTGGTGCCTTCGCCCGTGGTCGTAGGGACGGTCGGGTCAGTCGTGAGAGTCCCGGCCGCGCCCTGCGCGGAGGCGAGTGCGTCGGCGAACGATGTCGTGTCCGTGGTGCCCGTTCCCGTGCCCAGCCCGGCGGACGTCGAGGTCGGTCCGCCCGTCAGGTTGATGCTGGATGCGCCGAGCACGCCCGCGGCCGGGGTGAGGCCGAACTGGCTCTTGATCGCCTGGATGCGCGCTTCGATCGCGGCGATGCCGTCCATTCCCGTCCGATCGGCGGTTCGGGCCGCGGCCTGAGGATTCCGGCCCGAGGGTTCAGGGGTGAAGGACGACCTTGATCGCCCCGTGGGCGCGGTCGGTTGCCACCGAGAAGGCGTGGGGCGCCTCGTCGAGGCCGAAACGATGGGTGATGATCGCGGGGACGATCTCCGGATGCGCGCCGGCGATCGTCACCGCGGTCTCGAATTCCCGATGGCCGTGGGCCTCGCCGTAGACGAAGGCCGGCACGATCGTGACTTCGCGCATCTGCGCGTTCAGGAACGAGATCGAGATCGGTTCCCACGTCGTCGACACGAGTCCGATCGTGCCCGATCGCCGGCACGCGCGTGCCGCGGCATCGAACCCCGACGCCGTTCCCGCGGCTTCGAACACGACGTCGCAATCGCGCGGATCGGTGAGCGCGAGGCCGAGGGCCTCGGCCGCCCGTCGTTGGGCGTCGTGACGGGCGACGATGGTGACGTCGGCGCCGAGATGACGAGCGGCTGCGCCCGTCAACAACCCGATCGTGCCCGCGCCGATGATGCCGACACGCATTCCGGCCCGAATCTCGGTCCGGTTGCACGCGTGCAGCGACACCGCGAGCGGTTCGACGATGGAGGCATCGGCCGCGCCCAGGGCCGCCGGCAACGGGACCAGACACGACTCGGGCACGACGACTTCTTCGGCCATGCCGCCGTCGGTGAAGACGCCGAGCATGGTCGCGGTCGTGTCGCGGCACAGTTGAAACCGGCCGAGCGCGCACTGCGCGCATTCGCCGCACGGGACGAAGGGGTGCACGGCGACCTCGGTGCCGTCGTCGAGCACACCCGCGATCTCGTGGCCGAGAGTCCCGGCCGCGAGGCCGGTGCGCACCATCTCGAGATCGGAGCCGCAGATTCCCGCGCCGCGGACCTGGACCCGTACGCCGGGGCCGTCGGGGGCGGGCACGTCGAGCACGCGTATGCCGGCTTGGGTGTTGCGGACGGCTCGCACGACAGCATTCTGTCACCGGTAGTCTGCGGCCGTTCGTGCTCTCGTGGGAGGAAGTGAAGTAGTGCCCGCGTTCGCGGAACCGACGCTGCGCCTGACGGAGTCGCAGTACGCGACGATCGTCGGGAACTGCTACGACGGCCTTCCCGACGAGGCATGCGGTCTTCTCATCGGGCCGTACGGTGCGAACTCCGAGCCGACCGGGCTCGTGTCGGAGGCGCGGCCGTGCCGCAATGCTGACGCGTCGGCGATTACGTACACGATCGACGGCAAGGACTTCCTGGCGGCCTCGCGTGCGGCCGAGGCCCGAGGCGACGAGATCGTCGGGGTCTGGCACTCACATACGCATACCGACGGTTATCCGTCGCCGACCGACGTCGCCAAGGCGTTCGATCCGGCCGCGTTGTACGTGATCGTCTCGATGCGTGACCAGGTGCCAATGCTGCGTGCGTATCGGATCCGCCACGGCGAGATCGCCGAGGTCGGGGTCGAGCTCGACCGGGGCTGACGACTTCTCCCCGGCGCCGCCCGTCCGGTGGTGGGCGGGCCCTGAAACCGTGTCGACGAATCGCGGGGACGCGAGATTCCGCGGAATCCCGACCGAAGGAGTCGGGTTGTAACCTCCACGTATGGCAGTCGAGATCAAGTTGCCCACCGTGTTGAGGGTCCAGGCCGATGGCCAGGCGACCGTCGCGGTCGAGGGCGCGACGGTGGGCGAGGTCTTCACCACGCTGGTCGAGCGTTACCCGGGCCTGCGGGGAAACCTGCTCGACGACGCCGGAAGCCTCCACAAATTCGTGAACGTCTACAAAGACGACGACGATATCCGTTATCTCGAGGGCCTCGACACCAAGCTGACCGACGGCGACGTGCTCTCGATCCTGCCTGCGGTCGCCGGCGGCGCGTGAAGCACGACGACATTCTCGGGCTCATCGGGGACACGCCACTCGTCGGCGTGCACCAACTCTCCCCGAACCCCGACGTGCGCATCTGGGCCAAGCTCGAAGGCCAGAACCCGGGCGGTTCCTCGAAGGACCGCATCGCGTTGAAGATGATCGAGCTGGCCGAGCGCGAAGGTGCCATCGGGTCCGGCGCGACGATTCTCGAGCCGTCGTCCGGCAACACCGGCATCGGCCTCGCCCTCGTGGCCAAGCTCCGGGGCTACAAGCTGCGCGTGATCATGCCCGACAACGTTTCGGTCGAGCGGCGCCAGCTCCTCGAGATCTTCGGGGCCGAGATCACGCTTTCGCCCGGCGACGAAGGCAGCAACGGCGCGATTCGCATGGCCGAGAAGATCTACGCCGACGAGCCCGACCGCTACACGTTCTTGTTCCAGTACGGCAATCCCGCGAACCCTCTCGCGCACTACGAGGGCACCGGTCCCGAGATCCTCCGCGACTGTCCCGAGGTCGACGCGTTCGTCGCGGGCCTGGGTACGAGCGGCACGCTCATGGGCGTCGGCCGCTACCTGAAAGAGCACAAGCCCGACGTGAAGGTCATCGCGGTGGAACCCCCCGCGGGTGAGCTCGTGCAGGGCCTGCGCAACCTCGACGACGGGTTCGTCCCGCCGATCTTCGATCCGGAGATCCTCGACCGCAAGCTCATCGTGCGCCCGAAGGATTCGATCGAAGGCACCCGCCGGCTCCTCGACGAATGCGGCGTGTTCGCGGGCATCTCGTCGGGCGCCGCGGTGGCCGGCGCAGTCAAGGTCGCCCAGCAGATGGACCGGGGCACGATCGTGACACTCCTTCCCGACGGTGGTTGGAAGTACCTATCGTCCGGCGCGTGGACCGACCCGATCGACGAGGTCGTCGAACGCGCGACGCGCATCAACTACTGGTGAACGCGAGCTACCGGTGATCGCGCGCGCGGTCGCCGCCCTGCGTGCCGGCGGTCTCGTCGCGTTCCCGACCGAGACCGTGTACGGGCTGGGTGCCGACGCCGCCGACCCGAACGCGCTCGCGCGGCTGTTCGCAGTGAAGGGCCGGCCCACCGATCATCCCGTCATCGTGCACGTGGCGCGCGCCGCCCAGCTCGACGAGCTCGGCGTCGACGTCCCCGATGTCGCGCACGTGTTCGCGGATGCGTTCTGGCCCGGGCCGTTGACGATCGTCGTCCGCCGCAACCTTGAGCGCGTCGCCGCCGCGGCCACCGGCGGCCGGGATACCGTCGGTATCCGGGTTCCCGACCACCCGGTCGCGCTGGCGTTGCTGGACGCGTTCGGCAAGGGCATCGCGGCGCCGTCGGCCAACCGTTTCGGCCGGGTGAGCCCCACCACCGCCCAGCACGTACGCGACGACCTCGGTGACGACGTCGACGTGATCCTCGACGGAGGCCCGAGCTCGGTCGGGGTCGAGTCGACGATCGTCGACGTCAGCGGCCCGCAACCGATCGTGTTGCGCGTCGGCGGTATCGGAGCCGAACGGCTCGCCAACGTCGCCGACGTCGACGTCGCCCACCGGACCGACGGCGAGATCGCGGCGCCGGGCACGCTCGCCTCGCACTACGCCCCCGACGCGCGCGTCGAGCTCGTCGACGCGGATGCGCTCGAGCCGAGGGCCGCGCAGCTCCGGGCCACCGGGCTCGAGGTCGGGATCCTGGAAGCGCCCGCGGCAATACACGACTACGCCCGGGTCCTCTACCAGCGACTCCGGGCGCTCGATCGTCGGGGGGTCGACGTCATCCTCGCGGTGCCGCCCGCCGACCGCGACGGCATCGGAGCTGCTGTCGCCGATCGCCTCCGGCGCGCAGCGGCCCACTAGCGTCGGCCCCGATGCAGCCCGACCGCCGGCCGATCGGCGTCTTCGACAGCGGACTCGGTGGCCTCACCGTTGTGCGGGCGCTCCTCGACCTCGTCCCCGGCGCCGACGTCGTCTACTTCGGTGACACCGGTCGGTTCCCGTATGGGCCCAAGCCGGCCGACGAGGTCTTGAAGTACTCGCTCGAGATCGTCGACCTGCTGCTCGAGCACGACGTCAGGATGATCGTCGTCGCCTGCAACAGCGCGGCCGCAGCCGCGCTCGACCTTCTGCGCGCCCAACTCGAGATTCCCGTGGTCGGTGTCATCGAACCCGGACTCCGAGCGGCGCGGCGCGTCACCCGCACCGGCCGGGTCGGGGTGATCGGTACGGTCGGCACGATCGCGTCGGGCGCGTACCAACGCGCGGCCCTCGAGCTCGGTCCCGACGTGGAGCTCGAGCTCGCGTGCGCGGCCTGCCCGGGATTCGTCGAGTTCGTCGAGCAGGGCGACGTCGACTCCGATCAGGTGCACGTGCTCGCCGAACGTCTGCTCGCGCCCGTGCGCCAAGCCTGTGTCGACACGCTCGTGCTCGGATGCACGCACTACCCGCTGCTCGCGCGCACGATCGCCGACGTGATGGGACCCGACGTGGTGTTGGTGTCGAGCGCGGAGGAGACCGCGTTCGAGGTGCGGGCCGAGCTCGACGAGCCCGACCGCGGCCCGCGCACCGCCGGGCAACCGAGACGGGTGAAGTTCATGACGAGCGGGGATCCGATGACATTCCGGGAGTTAGGTGCACGGTTCCTCGGTCCCGAGGTCGAGCAGGTGGAGGCGTGGTCGTGGAGCTGACAGTTCTGGGATGCTCCGGAAGTTACGGCTCGCCCGCGGGCGGCGGGTGCAGCGGGTACCTCGTGCGCGCCGGCGGCGCGGTGATCTGGATGGACTGCGGCAACGGCTCGTTCGCGAATTTGCAACAGCACGCGAATCCGGAAGATCTCACTGCCGTCGTCATCACGCACGGGCACGCCGATCACTGCGTCGACATCTACGGCCTGCACGTCCTCTACAAGTACGGGCTCGAACGCAGCGGCCTGCCGGTCTACGCCCCCGAAGGTGTGGAGCGCGTGCTCGAGGGCATCGTCGGCCACTGGACCGACACGTTCGACTGGAACCTCGTGGGTGACGGCGATCGGGCGACCATCGAGGACGTCGACGTGAAGTTCTCCCGCACCGATCATCCGCCGCCCACGGTGGCGGTCGAGCTGGAGCACGCGGGCAAACGGCTCGTGTACACCGCCGACACGGGCCCGGGCTGGAGTGTCGACGCGTTCCGTCCCGGCGCTGATCTGGTGTTGTCGGAGGCCACGTACCAGCACGACGACATCCGCGCGCCCATTCATCTCTCGGCCCGCCAAGCCGGCGAAGCGGCCCGCGCCGCACGGGCGCGCAAGCTGATGCTCACCCATTTGTGGCCGACGATCGACCCGGTAGCCTCGGTGGAAGAGGGCTCCGAGGCCTTCGGGCGTGCGGTCACGCTTGCGGCGCCGCACCTCGTCACCCACATCTGAGGAACCCCATCTCTAAGGAACTGCTGTGACTACACGTGCCTCCGGTCGCGCCGCCGACGAGCTCCGAGACGTCGTCTTCGAACGCGACTTCACCGAGATGGCCGACGGTTCGGTGCTCGTGCAGTTCGGGCGTACGCGCGTGCTGTGCACTGCATCGGTCGAGGAACGCATCCCGCCGTGGTTGAAGAACTCGGGCAACGGTTGGGTTACCGCCGAGTACTCGATGCTGCCGGGCTCCTCGCCCGAGCGCGTCAACCGTGAAGCGGCCAAGGGCAAGCAGAGCGGGCGTACGCAAGAGATCCAGCGTCTGATCGGCCGGTCGCTGCGCGCTGCGGTCGACATGCGGCTGATGCCCGACGTGCAGATCACGGTCGACTGCGACGTGCTGCAGGCCGACGGCGGGACCCGCACCGCATCGATCTGCGGGGGTTGGATCGCGCTGCACGACGCGTGTAGCCGTTTGGTCGCCAAGGGCACGCTCGCCAAGCACCCGATCCTGCAGCCGTGCGCGGCGATCTCGGTGGGCATCATCGACGGCACGCCGATGCTCGACCTGGAGTACACCGAAGACGTTCGGGCCGAGGTCGACATGAACGTGGTCATGACCGGCGACGGCCGTTTCGTCGAGGTCCAGGGAACGGCCGAAGGCGTCGCGTTCACGCGTAGCGACCTCGACCAGTTGCTCGGCCTCGCCGAGCACGGCATCAAGGAGATCATCGCCGCCCAGAGCGAGATGGTCGACGAGCCGCCGGCTCCGCGCAATCGGTGAGACCCGCGCTCCCGTTCGTCCTCGCCACCCAGAATCCCGGTAAAGCCCGCGAGATCGTCGAGATCTTCGTCGCGCTCTCCGGAAGCCCGTTGATCGCATACTCGATCGACGGGATCGCGTTCCTCGTCGACACGCCGGAGCGCATCGCAGGGTCGGTCGTTGCGTTGCCCACGTTGGCGGAAGCTCCCGACGTCGAGGAGACCGGCGCCACGCTCGAAGAGAACGCGCGGATCAAGGCGAGCGCGCTCGCCGGTGCGTTCGGAATGCTCGCGATCGCCGACGACAGTGGGCTCGCGGTCGACGCGCTGGGCGGTGCGCCGGGAGTGCATTCGGCGCGCTACGCAGGCGAGCACGCGACCGACGCCGACAACGTCGCCAAGCTGTTGGTCGAGCTCACGGGAGTGGAACCCGCGGCCCGCACCGCTCGGTTCGCGACCGTGGCGATGGCGCGCACGGCCGACGGCTTCGAGGTCGCGGCCCGGGGCGAAGTCGAAGGTGTCATCGTCTCGGCGGCGCGGGGCGGGAACGGGTTCGGCTACGACCCGCTGTTTGTGCCGGGCGAGGGCGACGGGCGCACGTTTGCGGAGATGGCGCCGGAAGAGAAACATGCGGTGTCGCACCGCGGACGAGCCTTTCGGTCGCTGGCCGACGCCTTGACCGGACCCGCGTAGCGAGCCGGGGAAGAGCCGAGAGGGAGATCGCATGGCGTTGCATCCGTCTGCCGAGATGATGGTCAAGATCTTGCACGACTCCGGGCTCGTCGCCGGGCCTGATGCGACGCCGCAAGCGCGGCGAGCGGCGATGACGAAGATGACGGCAAATCCCTCGTTCCCGAAGCATCCGGTGCACGCGGTCGAGGACCGGACGATCCCCGGCCCCGGGGGCGCGATCCCGGTGCGCGTGTTCCGTCCGAGCGCGACGACAGGACTGCCCGTGCTGGTCTGGTTTCACGGTGGCGGCTGGGTCACGGGGACGCTCGACACGCACGACCAACTCGGTCGCCTGCTCGCCGACCACGTCGGCGCGGTCGTCGTGTCGGTCGACTACCGGCTCGCGCCGGAGGAGAAGTTCCCCGCGGCGGCCGACGACTGCCTCGCGGCCTACGAGTGGATGCTCGCGCACGCCGACGAGGTCGGCGGCGACGGAGCCCGTGTCGCGATCGGTGGCGACAGCGCCGGCGGAAATCTTGCCGCGGTCGTCGCACTCGACGCGCGCGCGAAAGGTCTCCCACAGCCGAAGCTGCAGCTACTCGTCTACCCGGTAACCGACTACGAGTTCGACAGCGCCGCCATGGTCGACAACGCGAAGGGCTACTTCCTCGAAGCCGAGTCGATGCGCTGGTTCTACGAGCAGTACGCGCGTACGCCGGCCGACTTCGACGACGCGCGCTTCTCGCCCGTGCGTGCGTCCGACCTTGCCGGCGTCGCCCGCGCCGTCGTGATCACGGCCGAGTACGACCCACTCCGTGATCAAGGCGAGGCGTACGCGCAGCGCCTCATCGACGCGCAGGTACCAACCGAAGTCGTCCGGGCCGACGGATTGATCCACGGGTTCTTCGGTATGCACGAATACATGCCGCCGGGCCGGGAGGCGTGGGACGTCTCGGTCGCCGCCCTGCGCGACGCGCTGGGCGTCGAGTGATGCCGCTCCATCCGCAAGCGCAGGCCCTGTGCGATCTGATCAACGCGATGCCGCCCGTCCCGCCCGACGACGCGCGTCTGCAGGAGATACGGAACAGCTTCACCGGGCTCGTCGTGATGGGTGCCGGGCCCGCCGAAGCAGTGTTCGCGATCGAAGACGCCGACGCCGACGGGGTTCCCGTGCGGATCTACCGGCCGTCGCCCGACCCCGACCTTCCCGTGATCGTGTACTTCCACGGCGGGGGTTGGACGATCGGCTCCGTCGCGCAGTTCGACCTCGTCACCCGTCAGGTCGCCAACGCGACCAACGCCATCGTGGTCTCGGTCGACTACCGCCTCGCACCCGAGCATCCGTTTCCCGCCCCGCTCGACGACTGTTGGCAGGCGCTCGAGTGGACGGCGAAGAATGCGTCGACGTTCGGCGGCGACAGTTCGCGACTCGCGGTCATGGGTGACAGCGCGGGCGGCAACCTCGCAGCAGTGTGCGCGCTGCTCGCACGTGACGCCGGGGCTCCGGAGATTACGCGACAGGTGCTCGTGTATCCCGTCGTCGACAACTGCATCACGACGCCGTCGTACTCCGAGAACGCGGAGGGATATCTGCTTACGCGGGCCGACATGACCTGGTTCCTCGCGAATTACATCGGAGTCAACGACAGCGAGGCCGAGATCGACTGGCGGATCACGCCGTTGCGCGCGCCGGACGTGCATGGTGTCGCGCCTGCGATCGTCGTCACCGCGGAATACGACCCCTTGCGGGACGAAGGACGCGCGTACGCGAGTCGGCTGGAGGCCGCAGGCGTCCCCGTGGTGAACCTCCCGTACGACGGTCTGATCCACGGTTTCTTCGGCCTCTCGGCGGCGTTCGACGCGAGCCGCGACGCAATGCAACGGATCAGTGCCGAACTGGCGCAGGCGTTCGGTACGCTCTCCGACTGACATGGCAGTACTCGACGTCGCCGGATTCGTAGCCGATCTGAAGGATCACGCGGTCGAGCACGGCTTTCACGTGCACGACGAGCGTCACTTCGTCGAGAGCTATTCGCTGCGCCAGACGTGGGAGGTCGACCTGCATCCCGAAGAGGGGTGCGAGGGCCCGGTCGACCTGTACCTCTCGCTGGAGATCGATCCCCGGGTGCTCCTCGGCTTCGAGGACGCGGTGATCGAGGTCGGCGACGACGCGGAACCCTCCGACACGTTCCACTTCCCGTTGAGCTTCACCTGGGCGCTCCCGCCGCTCGCGCACGGCCCCGATCTGCTCGTGCTCGCGACCGATCTGGCCGGGGTCGGGGGCCGTGATCTCCCCCTCGACGTGTCGGCCACCGACTCGTTCCCCGCGGCCACGGACGCGCCGGAGCGTTCGTTACGGATCGTCGCCCACCAGAAGGTCTCGTTGATCGGCATCCGGCGGGGGGAAGAGGTCCCCTGCGACACGCTCGAGGGCTGCCTCGGGGTGAGTCGGTACCTGCTCGATCAGGCGGTCGGCTGGCTCGACTGAGCCCCACACCGAGGCCGGTGCTGCGCGGTCGGCCTCGCGCGTCCACCGGTACGATTGGTACGTGGGAATGCGCACCGACTGCAAGCACTACGAGAGCCGTACCTACGCCTCGGGTGAGGCGGTGCGGAAATGCACGCTCGATCTCGCGCCGGAAGCGCCGTGGAATTGTCCGGTCGACTGCCCCCGCTACGAGCGGCGCAAGATCGACGCCGGTTGGCACTACGGATCGCTCGCCCAAGGGATGGAGCCGGCGCCGGCGGAGCCGGAGGTCGCGATGGACGCCGACATCGCCGCCCTCCTCGACGCGACGGAGGACATCGTGAACGCGGCTGGTTTCGAGTTGCTGGAGCAAGAGGCGAAGCGCAACTCGCAGCGCCGGGGCATGTTCCGCAAGAACACGGGCAAGGGCAAAAACAAGAAGAAGAAGCGCTGAGCCGCCCGAGCACGCACGCGTATAGGTTGCGCGCGTGGAGGATCTCGCGAGTCGTTCGCGCTCGGTGCCGGTCGAACGGCGCGCCGTGGGTGCGGTCGGGTTCGCGATCGTGCTGTGGTCGGGGACCTCGTTGTTCGTGCGCGCCGCGCACGCCGACGCGCTGGCGTTCACCACGTGGCGACTCTGGTTCGCGTTGCCGCCGCTTGCGGTGATCGTCGGGTGGCGTTCCCGCCGATCCGACAGCGCGCCGTTCTGGCCCGACGACGTCCCGACCGCGCGCTGGGTGTTGCTGCTCGCCGGCGCGGGAGCATTCTTCGTGGCGGGCGCGGCGACGACGTTCGCGGCCGTCGATCAGACCCGCCTCCTCGACGTCACCCTGATCGGATCGCTGCAGCCGGTGTTGATCATCGGCTTCGCGGTTGCGTTCCTGGGCGAGCACGTCGCGCGCACGCACCTCATCCGGGCCGCGGTGGCGATCACGGGCACGCTGTTGGTTGCGGTTGCCGCTTCCGGGAGCGGGTCGTGGAGCCTGAGCGGCGACGTCATCGCCGTCTTCAGCCTCGTGTTCAACGCGGGCTGGTTCCTCTACGGACGCGTGTTGCGCACTCGGATCGTCGTCGATCCGTTCGCGTTCATGCTGGGGACGCTCACCGCCGCGGCGTTGCTGATGACGCCGATCGCGCTCGTCGTGCACGGTTCCATCCGCATACCCGCCGCCGCACTGCTGTACGCGGGCGCGACGATGCTCGCGGGGACGACCGCGCACGTGCTGATGATCTGGGCCCATCGGCACGTGCCGACTTCGGTGTCGTCGCCGATGCTGTTGGGGGAAGCTCCACTCGTTGCCGGCGGTGCGTGGGTGTTCTTCGGCGAGTCGATCAACGCCCTGCAAGCGGTCGGCGCTGCGGCCGTGGTCGGATCGTTGTGGGGCGTGACGAGAGGAGAGGAGCTCGAACACGTCGAGCACGACGTCCCCGACCCCACACCGCCATCGTGACCCGTTTGCAATCACACCGGCGCGTGTGATCACGTTGGTCGCGAGCGTTGGTGGGGAAGAATGAGCGCATGACTGAGCTGCTCGGACTCCGTACCGTCATCTACCAGGCGCCTGATCTCGCGGCGTCGAAGGCGTGGTTCACGGAACTGCTCGGGTTCCCGCCGTACTTCGACGAGCCCTTCTACGTCGGCTTCTCGGTTGCGGGTTACGAGCTCGGGTTGCTGCCCGATGCCGATCCGGCCGACGGCGCGATCACCTACTGGGGAGTGGGGGACGTGAAGGCCGCCATGGACGGGGCGATCGCCCAGGGCGCGACGGAGCACGTGGCCGCGAGCGAGGTCGGCGACGGCATCGTCACCGGGTCGGTACGGTCGCCGCAGGGCGCGATCGTGGGCTTCATCTACAACCCCCACTTCTCCGCCGGTTGACCGCGACACCCAGCGACCTGATGCAGGAGCTGATCGACGATGGTGTGTCGCGGGCCGAGATCGCACGCGAGCCGAGGTTCACCCGGCAGGCGACCCAAAAGATGCTCGCCGTATGAGTGAGTGAGTGAGTGAGTGCGAACGGGGAGACTCGAACTCCCACCTCTTTCGAGACCGGGACCTAAATCGCGCAAGCGCCGTTCGTGACGTGTGTCAGCGCGTTCGCGGGGTGCCGTCCCACCTGGGGTTTCGCGATCGGGTGTCCGCGCCGTCTCGCGCCGTCGCGTGCAGTTTCGAGGCGTCCCGTTAGCAATCCGTTAGCACCGAGCCCGGGTGCATGTCCTCGTTGACCAGTCGGTCCACGAGCCGCGTGAGCTGCAGTTCAGTCCCGACAGGACCGGCAACGCTAGGGCCCGGTCGACCGGCAGCCTGCGCCGGCACCAGTCGCACTGGCAGTTATGGAGCTCCGCTCTCGCCATTGGGAAACGGTGACGCGATCCCGGTCACGCGGGTCGCGTGGGTCGTGCCGTTCTGGCTGCGGCAAAGCGATGCGACCTCGGAGGCGCTCGGTGAAGTTGGATAGAACTTGCCGGTCCCGACGAGTTCGACTCCGAGGCCGCAGACCGGACACGCGTAGGTCCGGGTGAGGGTGCGCGCGGGCGTGGCCGGAGCCATAGCCACCGCCACGCGCGGCGGGCACCGGATCGTAGGCGCGTCGGCATCATCGAATCGTGCCCGGTCTTAGGCCGGACTACACCACGCCGAACGGCAGTTACGGCGTGTCGAGGTCCGGGGCGTCCGCGCGGTCGCGGCGAGTTCGAACGGCTGCTATGACGAGTAGCAGGACGCTTACGGGGAATCCGAAGGCGATCACCCATTGCTCGGCTCCATCCGCGACTGTGACCCACGCGAACGCGAACGGCACGGTTGCGAGTAGCCAGCGCGCGACGATGAACGTCGGGAGCGGTATGTCGCGGCGCAGGCGGGTCTGAAGGAGTATCCACAACGCAACGCCGATGGTTCCGAAGGCCAGGCCGACGAGCGCAAGAGCGTTGCTACCGTGTCCCGGCGACTTCGCGATGCGGACCAAGCCGGAGTTCATGAGCAGCAGCCAGAGCACGGTCGCAGCCAGCCAGACGTACGGCGCGCGCCGGAGTGATTTGCTCACTCCTTCGAAGGCCAGCACGCACGCATTTTGCCTGATCGCCGCGCTCGGCGGCGAGTGCAGAGCGGCAGTTCGGTACGCGCGGAACAGTTGACCGACCGGCGTCATAGGCTCGGAGGGCGTGGAGATCGAAGCTGACTGCCCGAACTGCGGAGCCTCCGTCAAGGTCACTTGTAACCTTCCGATTGTTGCGCTCACCTTTGATGGACCGGTCGAACCGCTCACGTGGTGGGGAACGGTTTTCATCGACAACCCGGACGGACGGATCATCAACGAAATGACTGTCAGTCGGAGCGGGTACGGCGCCGTCGATTTCATTGCGGCACGTGCAGGCGTCCCGCTCCGCGGACCGAGTTACAGGGTGCACGAATGCGATCATCGACGCGAAGGCGAATCCGGCGACCGTGCTCGCCTCGTCCCCGATCCGCCAGCGCGCAGCGACGGTGAAGAGGTCAGCGTCTCGCCGACCCTCGAACTAGGCAACAACTCAATCAGGCAGTTATGGCGAGGCCTCAGTAGGCGCCGAAGAGTCCAGTGGTCAGCATGATGAGCGCCCACACGATCCCGAGCACGAAGCCGACGTACGGAAACGAGCGCTGGAACCACTCCGGTGCGCCACCCCTGTTCGTCGCCGTGAGAAACCGCGTCCACCGTTTACGAAACACGAGGAACTGCACGCCCCACAGAAGACCGAGGATTCCGAGCGCCACGTGAAGCATCACGCTTCCTATCGGCAGTCCCGAACGCATGCATGACTCCGCTCCGGCTCGACGGAGGGGAGCGCATAGCGGCAGATCTGAGCGCGCCTCTACTCCGTCCAGCGCTCGGTTGTTTGGACGCGGGCGCGCCACATGCTGATCGCGTCGGCCGATCCTTCCCCTTCGCACCGTTCTCGTAGCCGCTCACACTGCATGACCATCGCAGCTTGGCGTACTGACCATCGTGGATATGCGCCGTAGCCAATGAACAACGCGTCGAGTTCCTCGATCGCTGCCGGGTAATGCATGCGGACGATCCATTCGGCCCAAGCCACGTCTTCCAACACGTCGCCGAGGTGAGCCAACTCCCAATCCACCAAACCAACGACGCAGACGGCGCCAGCGTCGAAGAGAAGGTTCTGAACGCCGAAGTCCCCATGTACGGCGACAGTGCCGACGCCTTCTAGTCGAGACATGAGCAAGGGCGAGGCGTGAGTCTGCAAGCGCGCGAGCAGTGAACCAGCGGCTGCGAGTACTTGTCGCGCGAAACGCTTCTCGATCTGGTCCGGTCCCGGCGTCCCGGCGATGTACCCAAGGCGCAAGACACAACGCGCCTCGTCTTTATCCAAGACCGGCGGCACGGGGAGGACATCGGCCACAAGCCTCAGGCACAGTTCCTCGCGCCGGAGACGAGTCCTCGCGTCGCTCCCTGTGTACGTCTTCTCGATGGCCGCGGCACCCGTGACCCGTCGAGTCAGGTTCCTATAGCCGTGGGGAAGTCGATCATTCGCGGCCGACATTCATACAGATTGCCCGATCCGGCTCGCTCAGGCGACTCCCGATCGGCAGTTCTGTACGCGTGAATGGAGGCTCAGCGGCGGGCGCAGTTGACTCGTGCGATGGGCGGCGGACCCTGCGAGGTGACTGGGGCTGCGTCGACCTGAACTGGCCCATCGGCGAAGCACATGTACTTCCCATCTCCAAACGACGCGCTGGTGCCCGCAAAGGAGTACTCGCTCGGATCGACGGTCATCGTGGCCCAACCACTCGGACCAACAGTTTGTGTGCACCGCCGCCCGATGGGATCGGTCGCGACGACTGTGCCCGCTACGGACGTTCCAGCGCCAGCGCGCGATATGCCGCCCGTCATGCGCAGACTGACGCTCACGGCGGCGACTTTCGCATGGATTCCCTGACCGACGATGCCCCGACACGCAGTCAACGTCGGGGACTGCACCGGCAACGAACTTCGATATCCCGCCTCGATCAGAACGACGCCCTTCCCATCGTCCGTCGTTCGGAACACCAGCCGGTCATACGAAAGCGGCACCGAGCCGTCCGGACTCGGCGGGGGAGACTTGGCGACATGGCCATCAGCCCAACAGATGACCTTCCCGGCGTTCGACGGGTCCCGGAACGCTGCAATCGGAACGCCGCCGTAGTCGCGCGCACCGGCCTCGCACGAGGCGAGTATCGCCGTCGAGCCGTGCGCCACGGGCTGAGTACCGGTAGTGGTCGTCGGCGAGGCCGGTCGCGAAGTCGGCGAGGTCGTGTCGGCGGAAGTAGAGCTACACGCGGCAACGAGCAGGCCGAGCACGACAGCGCACGCAACGCGGTTCATGCCGCTTTGACGCCGTCGCCGCAGCATTGGTTCCACGCGTACAGGTTGCCCGGTCTGGCACCGTTATTCCAGCGCCCGATCGATGCTCCTATGTTATGGCGTGCTCAGTCGGCTACGTCGACCGTCGGCCAGTGACGAGCCAGCGACGTCACGAGTACCTCTAGCTCCGGAGCCGGTTCGAGAGCGAGCGGCCCGAAGCGGCGGAGAACTTCGAGTGCTTGTCCGATGCCCTCCGCCCGATTCGTTGCGTTGGAGGTATCCATCAGCGCGGCTCCCAACCGTTTCGACCAGTGCCTCCACCCCCGTTCGATGAGAGCGACGTGAATATCCGAAGCGGCCAAGATGATGTCCTCCAGCGGGAGGTCCTCGGCCGCACGCGACCGTCCGCCGTCTACGAGGCACGCTGCGATTCGTTCTTGTGCAGTCGTAGGGAATCCCATCGCACCCATTCCCAACGACTGGAAAGCAGGTCCGAGGGAGCCATGCGGCAATGCTCGCCCGCACCGCGGACAGCGTCCACAGTCGGTGCGGTGGGATACGTCGACGGTGAGCATCCGCATGTCCTGACGAAATGAACGCTTGGGCAAGGACTGGATGACTCCGGCTGCGAGATCACGCCCGGTCATCGGCATGTCTGGCCCATGCTCGGGCGCAACGTGGTCCTGGCGGGGCTCCGAGGTCATATGCGGCTTCCGGCAACAACGGTCTGCATCACTCCGTATCGGCAGCCCTTCGCAAGCGCATAATGCTTCGCTCTGGCGTGATCTTGCGAGTCAGTCGTACGGTCGTCGGCCCTGTGGTTGCCGGGCGTCGGCGGTCCGGATCGGCGTTCCCGGCATTGGAGCTGGGAGGTTCCGACATGTTGGTAGTGAGCCCGACAACGGCAGTGGTCGTCTACGACGAGGTCTTCACGTCTGCCGAGCAGGTCGCGCTGCTCGCGTTCTTGGACGGCTATTCCGGTCTGACCCGCGAGGCGTACGGGTTGGATCTGCGGCAGTACTCGCAGTGGTGCACCCAACATCAGGTCGCGATATTCGGTGCGCGGCGGGCGGATATCGAACGGTTCGGCCGTCACCTCGAACAGCTCGGACGGGCCCGTGCGACGGTCGCGCGGCGGCTGTGCACGATCGCGTGCTTCTACCGCTACTGCGAGGAAGAGAACCTGATCCCGAGTTCACCGGCCGTGCACGTCCGCAGGCCCAAGCTCGACTACGAAAGCCATGCCACTGGACTCGATCGCAACGAGGTCGGCGCGATGCTCGTGACCGCTGGCCTCGCGAGTGCGCGGGATCATGCCCTCGCGTCGCTGCTGGCGCTCAACGGGCTGCGGGTCTCCGAAGCGACCGGAGCCGACATCGAGCGCCTCGGCCTCGAACGCGGGCACCGGACGCTGACCATTCTCCGCAAGGGCGGCAAGACCGTCACCGTCCCGCTCGCACCCCGCACCGCCCGCGCGGTTGACCTCGCCGTCGGGGAACGGTGCGTCGGACCGATCTTCCGCGGAGCCGACCACGGCCGCCTCGATCGTCATGCCGCGAGCCGGATCGTGCACCGCACCGCCCGCCACGCAGGGATCACCAAACGAGTCGGTCCGCACACGTTGCGTCACGCGTTCATCACCGCTGCCCTCGACGCCGGCGTTCCCCTCCGAGATGTCCAAGAGGCCGCCAGTCACGCTGACCCGCGCACCACCATGCGCTACGACCGAGCCCGCGTCTCCCTCGACCGACACGCCACCTACATCGTCGCAACCTTCATCGCCGGAGCCGCCCGATGACGGCCCGTGCCATGACGGTGCCTCACGCGCTGGCGGGTCGCGTGTACTTCCACGCAGCACCGGCCCACCGGCCCGCGAGCTCATCGTCGAGCGCCGCACGGAACCGTCGCCGACGCCCAGTCACGGTCTGACGAGCCGAGTCGGCCGGGACGATCCTGCCGATCTGCACCTTGACCGTCGTTCCGTCCGCCGACCATTTCAGGCGGTCATCGTGCGCGCCCGCGAGGATCAAGGCCGCGACCTCTGCCGCCAACGGCCGCACGTCGAGCCGCGCTGACATGGGAGACAGCTGCCGATGGGTGCTGCGCACGACCCGCGCCGTCGCAGCCCGCGGGTCGACCTCCCAGTGCTGCACCTCGGCTCGGGTGCTCCCCAACATCCGCCCACCATGACGCTCAACCGCGAACGTCAATACCGACCCGTCCCAGTGCGGCGCCTCGAGCCGGTTCAGCTTGAACGCTGCCATCCTCGTGTCGTCCCGATCCAGACGATCCCACGCACCCGCCAACACGTCGAGCACGCCGTCGCGGTCGACCGGGCCAACCGGCAAACTGAGCAACGCCTCACGAAGCAAATCAACCGACACGCCAAAAAAGGTACCCCCCACAAACACGAAGGCCCGCCCCGAACCACGACCATCGACGCTCGCAATATCGCTCCAGACCGGGCATTAGGGTCTGCTGTCGGTTTGGTTGACTCCTGACGTGTGAGGATTTGATCCTCACTGGAAGGATGTTCACATGCCGAAGGCATTCCCTGAGGAGTTCCGTCGTGACGTTGTCGCGGTGGCCCGTAAGCACGAGGCGCCGATCGC
>JBBSFB010000011.1:0-95254 GCA_038239145.1 Acidimicrobiia bacterium | reverse complement strand
CTGCTCGCCGAACGGTTCACGGTCATCGCCCCCGACATCGTCGGTCACGGCGTCTCCGAAAAGCCGCGCACCGACTACTCACTCGGAGCGTTCGCGAGCGGGGTGCGCGATCTCATCTTGGCGCTCGGACACGAGAGCGCGACCTTGGTCGGCCAATCACTCGGTGGCGGCATCGCGCTGCAGTTCGCATATCAGTTCCCGGAGCGCTGTCAACGGCTGGTCCTCGTATCCAGCGGTGGGTTGGGCAAGGAAGTCAACGTGTTGTTGCGCGCACTCGCGCTACCAGGCGCAGAGCTCGTACTCGGACTCGGTTGCAACCGTGTGATCCATGATGCCGGTGTGAACGTCGCGGGCTGGATTGCGCGCGTCGGGATTCACGCGCCGCCGAACGTCGCCGAGATCTGGGACAGCTACGGATCGTTGGCCGACGCCGAGGCGCGGACTGCCTTTCTCCAGACGTTGCGATCCGTCATCGATGTGGGGGGCCAGCGCGTGAGCGCCGCAGATCGGCTCTACCTCGCCGCCGGAGTACCAACGCTGATCATCTGGGGTGACCACGACAACATCATCCCGGTCGATCAGGGTCGGGCGACCCACGAACAGATTCCGGGAAGCAAACTCGTGATCTTCGAAGGTACCGGGCACTTCCCCCACCGCGAACAACCGCGTCGCTTCGGCGCAGTCCTCACCGAGTTCATGGACACGACCCTCCCGTCAACGACATCGGCGTCAGAGTGGCGGAGTCGCATGTTGGGCCACGTCACTTGACTCGCCCCGACCCTCCAAACCCCCGAGTTTGCCCAGTTGAAGGAAGTCGAAGATTGGCAACCGTTTGGCAACGGACTGCAGGTCAGCCCTACTGCAGCGGGGGGCACCGCTTGGGCACACAGCAGCCTCACGCCGACGCCTCGTCGATTCCGTTCGAGGCCGCGTTCGGGTCGCGGGTCATCGTGAGCATGGCGTCGAGCGACGCGGCAGTGGCCTTTTCAGTGCGTGCGCTCCTTGCCGTACATCGTCTACGTCACGTTGGTACGACGGCATTCGGGGGCAACGACGGTGGGCCGTTCCCTTGGCTGTTCTTCGCGGCGACGGTAAACGTGTAGCTCTTGGTGGTGGTAAGCCCGGGAACGGTTGCCGTGGCGTTTCGCCGCGGTCTCGTACTAGCTTCGACTTCTTCCATATTCGCCGGGCCAGAGTTATGGTTCCTGGGCTCGATCGGCTACGGGGGGCACGTTCATGCGGAAGAACGCGATCATGTCAGTCGTCGGCGTCATAACATTGGCGTGCAGCTTGTTTGCCGTGTCTCTCGCGACCGGCGCAACCGCGACCGGGGCGGCGACCACCAGCGTCGATCTGAGCATCACGGGAGGGACAGTCAGCGGGTTCACCCACTCAGGTGGATTTCCGCTTCTCCCGGTGAGTTTCACGATCAGGAACAACAGCACCACGACGAACGCGGGCGACATCGAGATCTTGTTCAAGTGGGCAAACACGACGACGCCTTCCTACGAGGACTACCTCTGTCCTCAGACGAGCAATCACACGCTCATCAACCCGGACACGCCCGCCTGCGAGCCGGGTGGACTCGCGGCCGGGAAGACCACAGGTGCGGCGCTCATCGTGACCCCAAAACCTGGAGTCACGAGTGTCGGCATCACGGCCTGCGCGATGTTGATCGACGGTCACACAGATCCTGTGTCAAGCAACAACTGTAAAACCGTGAGCATCTCGATCGGCTGAACGCTCGTCGGGCGCGCTCCGGCGCAGCGACCAAGGGCAACCCGCACAGGTGAATGAGGCTGACTGATTGGTCGGACGGGCCAGGCATTTGGTTTTCGGCGCTCGCTCAGTACGGTGCAGTGAGGGGAACGAACGGTGGAGCACATCGACAGGTCCGAGGCTGGGCGCCGTTTCGACGGTACTTCGCTGTTCGATGAACCGACGTCGACGTCTGCGACGTCACCCGGCCAATGTGAGGGTCAGCCGACGCCCGGATTCGCATGGTTGTTCACAGACGAGCCCGAACCTTGCGGGTGTTCACCTCGGTATGCCACGCCCCAGCTTCATACGGATGCGTCGCCCGGCGAGCATCCGCATGCGGAGCGGGCACGGCCGACGGAGTCAGCTGCGCAATCATTCGTGAACAAAAGCCTCGCTGCATTGCTGTGCATCGTTGCAGTGTTCGTGACCATCGACACCGTTGGGAACCTCACGACATCCGGTCCCTCCGGCGTACTGTCCAGTGTGACGCCCGCGCCGATTGCCCCGACCGTGGCGGGGAGCCTCGCCGCACACCCGAAAGTCGCAGCGAAGGCGCCTCGCTCCGCAACGACGCATGCGCCTACGACGACGCCCCCGCCAATCACGACTGCTAACCCTTAGCCACCTCCCCTGTTGCCCCGCACGAACCTGCCCGCCACGCCCACCAGCCGCGTCCGCGCTGCGATCACGCCACCCCCGACGGTTCTTGGTCGTTAGCGTGATCGGTGTCACCGTCGGTCTCGGGTTCTCCACGGTTGCACCGTGCTTGGCGGCGGCAATGAGACGGACGCCAGTGACCTCGTGACGGGGTCCGAGCGCATCAAGGGCGGTTGATCTATCCGTCGAAACGGACGATGCCCTCGACGACGAACCGGGCCGTGTCGTCCAGTGTCCGGTGCAACACATCGGCCCGTTGTCGCAGAAGCTCGTCGGCTTCCACTTCGTCGCAGTTGGCCTGCAGTGCAATCAGGCTGAGCGCGCGGTCCACATCGGAACCCGGCTCGGCTGGAGTTCCGTCCTCTTCCGGCATGCGAGCGGAGGATACGAACGTTCCGGCTCGCGCGCGAGGCGAATCGCGAAGATTGTGTGTCCGTAGAGAATCTGGACTCGAGCACTCCGGGACGCGTCACGCACCACTTCCCGTTTTCAACTCACCAAGATGCGTCGAGCCGACTCATCCACCTCCTCCTCCGACACCGCAAGGAGGGCGCCCCGTCGCTCGGAAGCCAACCCGAAGGCGGCAGGGCCTTGTCGAGACCACCCACCGCCACCCTCGGCGCTATGAAACACCGCAACGACGTGCACCCGATCCTTCATCAGGGCATTCTGTATTCGGTGAACATCGTGGTGTTGTCAGTACCGGACTGTCCGAACGCCGGCCGTGTGCTGGACCTGCTGCGGGAGGCGAGCGCGGGGCGGGGCGACGTGGCCATCGAGCCGCGCGTCGTTGACGTATCGCAGCCGATGCCTCCCGGGTTCTCGGGGTCGCCGACCGTACTCATCGACGGGCAGAACCGCTCGGGCGCGCCGGCGATCCGCGAACCGGCGTGCACCGCTGTGCTGCCGTCGCTGGCCGACCTCACGGACTGGACTCGGATGACAGCACAATGAACGCGACGTGTACCTGTTGCGGCACGCCCGGACGGGCGACGGTACAACTCCATGCCCATCGCGAGATCAACATCTGTCATGAATGTCTCGACTGTTTGAACGCCGAACGAGACAAGCAAATTGCCGCGCACTCCGGAACTGTCAGAGTGGTCGGGGTCGAACCGATCTTCGCCGTGACCGACGTTCCAAGGGCGATCGGCCACTACGAACGGCTCGGCTTCCACACGTCGAAACACGACGAGACGTACGCGTTCGCTCACCGCGACGACCTCACCATCCATCTCGCCGGTCCGCCTGATGACGGAACGACCGCGAAGCCCGGCTCGATCTACATGCATGTCAACGACGCTTACGAACTTGCCGCGGACTGGCGTAGCGCCGGAATGCAGGTCGAGGGACCGACCGTCTACGACTACGGCAAGAACGAAGGGTTACACGTCGATCCGGACGGCAACGTCATCCGGATCGGCTCGCCCGCGCGGCGTACATAAGCCGATTGGCAATCGCCTTGCGTCGCCGTATCAGGCAAGCTGCGCTGTTGCCGACTTGGTGGCTACGAGTCGTGCGTGACCGGTTGCGAGCCGCCCGGCGCTGCGGGCTGTGACAGGTCGACGACATCCGACGCCGCGTTGCTGATCTCTTGCGACGCCGTACGCGCGCGGCCCGCGACGTCCCTCGCGGCGCCCTGGGCCTGGCGCTTCACCCGATCGGACGCGCGCCCGACACGATCGACGGCCGAACGTCCCGCCTCCTTGACCTTCGGAACCGATGACTCGTAGCGCTCGTACAGCACCTTGGCGCCGAATCCGGCGAGCCCCCAGATAGCGAGTCGAATGAGAATACGCATCGCGGAAACCCTCCTGCGGTAGTTGAATAGCCGCGTGCGTTCTACCCATAGTGCTGCGATCGACACACGTCGGAGTGATTGCGCTCGCCGCACGACAACAGATCGCAGGCAATCTGGCGCGTGCCTGTCGGCACTCTTGGGGCCGACGCCGAAGGGCGGTCGGGAGGCGGTAAAGACCGACTCCGCGTGCCGCTTAGATTCTCGGCCATACGTCGTCACGCGGGCACGGAGGGAGCGACCTGGCCAAGCTGATCTACGTCGCGAATGTCTCGCTTGACGGCTATATCGAAGACGCGCACGGCGGGTTCGAATGGACCCGGCCCACCGACGAGGACTTCACCTTCATCACCGATCTTGTGCGCCCGGTCGGTACCTACCTCTATGGGCGGCGCATGTACGAGACGATGGCCGTTTGGGAAACCGATCCCACCCTCGCCGCCCAGTCAGACCGCGGGGCCGACTTCGCGAACGTCTGGCAAACGGCCGACAAGATCGTTTACTCCGCGACGCTGGGCACGCTCTCGACTGCCAACACGCGGCTAGAGCGCCGCTTCGTCCCCGATGTCGTCCGCGACATGAAGCAGTCCGCCGCCGGCGACTTGACCGTCGGCGGGCCGACCCTCGCGGCGCACGCGTTCATCGCCGGGCTGGTCGATGAGTGCCACCTCTTTGTTTCTCCCGTGCTCGTCGGTGGAGGCAAGGCCGCATTCCCCCGCGACGCTCGCATCCAGTTGGAGCTGCAGGAGGAGCACCGGTTCGGCAACGCCGTGTATCTCCGATATCGCACCCGGACCTGACCCCTGAGATCGGAAGCGAACCGGCGCCGAGGAACGCCGGATCGAGGACGCGAGACGGTGCGCCGCAAATGGGAGCGATACTTGACGCCAGTCCCGCGCCGGCTACCGGGACCAAGGTCCCGGCGACATTCTGGCAAACGGATCTAACAACGACACCCTGTCGTAGCATGATGGAACCCTGATGATCTCAGGCGAGCGAGGGTCGAGCATGTGGCACTGGCACGGTGGCTCGTGGGGTTGGATCTGGATAGCCGTCGGGATGGCGGCCTTTTGGGCTGCGGGCAAGGTGACACCCGATGATCTGCTCGCGGAGCGCTTTGCCCGAGGCGAGATCGACGTCGGCGAGTACGAGCACCGGCGTGAAGTCCTGGGTGGACGTCGATGACCGTGACCGCTCCGCGGCAGGACGGATCGTCGGCGACTGTTGTCCTCGAGACGCGGGGATTGCAGTGGGCGACGGAGCAGTCGATCGTGGCGCAGGTGCTCGGCCGTCGGCCGGGCGTGCTGCATGTGGAGGCGAACGCCGTCGCGCAGACCGCGACGGTTGAGTTCGATCCGAAGATCGCTTCGATAACCGACCTACGCAAGTGGGTCGAAGACTGCGGTCTTCACTGCCGAGGCATCTCGGTGCCTGAGCACGTGTGTGATCCGATGGTCCTCGGCCACGCGCCCGCCCCTCCTGCGGCGGTCCCTACTCGGATGGCGTCCCCTCACGACGCGATGGGTCACGGCGGTCACGGCGAGATGTCCATGGCCGCGATGGTCACCGATATGCGTAACCGTTTCCTCGTTGCGGCGTTGTTCTCGGTCCCGATCCTGTTGTGGTCGAGCATCGGTCGCGACGTGCTGCACTTCCACGTCGCCGCGCCGTTCGGTTTACGTGACGACGTCTTTCAGCTCCTGTTGAGCTTGCCCGCCATCGGGTATTCCGCGTCGATCTTTTTCGATGGGGCGTGGCGGGCGTTGCGGGCTCGGACGCTCGACATGATGGTGCTGGTCGCGGTTGGCGTCGCCGCGGGATGGATCTACTCGCTGGCGGTGACCTTGACCGGTGGCGGTGACGTGTTCTACGAGGCGTCCACGGTACTGACTGCGTTCGTGTTATTGGGTCACTGGTTCGAGATGCGAGCGCGAGGCGGTGCGAACGAGGCGATTCGTCACCTGCTCAATCTTGCGCCGCCGATGGCGCTCGTCCTGCGCGACGGCCAGCCGGTCGAGGTCCCGACATCGGAACTCGCCGTCGGTGATGTCGTGTTGGTACGACCGGGCGCCAAGATTCCGGTTGACGGCGTCGTCGTCGACGGCGAGAGCGACGTCGACGAATCGATGGTGACGGGCGAGAGCCTGCCGGTCCACAAAGCAACCGGCGCCGAAGTAATCGGCGCAACGATCAACAGCAACGGAACCCTGCGGGTGAAAGCCACAAAAGTGGGAAGCGACACCGCGCTCGCACAAATCGTTGCGCTCGTCCAGGAAGCGCAAAACTCGAAGGCGCCGGGCCAGCGACTTGCCGATCGCGCCGCGTTCTGGCTCGTCCTCGTCGCGCTCCTCGGCGGGCTCGGCACCTTTTTCGCCTGGTACTTCGTCGCCGGTCGCTCTGCCTCGGAATCGCTGTTGTTCGCGATCACCGTCGTTGTCATCACCTGTCCTGACGCGTTGGGCCTAGCCACGCCGACCGCAATCATGGTCGGTTCAGGGCTGGGAGCCGCACGAGGTGTTCTGTTCAAACATGCAGCTGCGATCGAGAGCGCGGCGCGTATCCAGGTCGTCGTGATGGACAAGACCGGCACCCTCACCAAGGGCGAGCCGGAGGTCGTCGAGGTCGCGCCGGCTGCCGGCGTGGACGAGGCCGAGGTGTTGCGAGTCGCCGCCGCGATCGAACGAGAGTCCGAGCATCCGTTGGCGCGCGCGATCGTCGCTCGAGCCACCGAGCTCCACGTTGCGGACGCTTCCGCGAGTGGATTCGAAAACGTCCCCGGTCACGGTGCGCTCGGCAACGTCGACGGCGCGCATGTCGCGGTCGGCAACTCGAGGTTGATGGAGCGTGAGCAGGTCGCACTCGGCGCGCTCGCATCCCGACAAGATGACCTTTCGGCGGGGGGCCGCACCGTGATCTGCGTCGCGGTCGACGACAAACTCATCGGTTTGGTCGCCGTCGCCGATGCCATCCGGCCGACCGCCATTGCCACGATTGACGCATTGCACGCCCTCGATATCGAGGTCGTGATGCTGACCGGCGATAACGCGGCAACTGCGCAGCGCATCGGCGGTGAGTTGCACATCGACACGGTGATCGCTGAGGTGCTGCCCGCCGACAAGGCGGCGAAAGTCGCCGAGCTGCAGCGGGCCGGAAAGCGGGTCGCGATGGTCGGCGACGGCGTGAACGACGCTCCCGCGCTCGCGCAAGCAGATCTCGGTATTGCAATCGGTGCCGGTACTGACGTCGCGATCGAGACCGCCGACATCGTGTTGATGCGATCCGACCCGCTCGACGTCGCGACCGCGATCGAGATCGGTCGAGGCACGTTGCGCAAGATGCGCCAGAACCTCGGCTGGGCGATTGGATACAACGCCATAGCGCTCCCGATCGCGGCCGGCGTCTTCGAACCCGCGTTCGGCTTGGTGCTGCGTCCCGAGATCGCGGCGCTTTCGATGTCGGGCTCGAGCTTCATCGTTGCCGTCAACGCGCTCCTTCTCAAGCGACTGCCACTTCCGCAGCCCGAAACCGCACCTTCCGACGCGCCCCGGGATGCAGAGCCCGCGGGCGCGGGGCTGCGTTCGCCGTGAAGGCGGTTGGCTGGTGCTATCGCGTGAACCGCGCATCTCGGTGAGCGCCACCGCCCCGGCTGGGAGCGGCCTGGCCGCAGACGCCGCACCGCTCCTCAGTGTCTCGGACATCACGAAGTCATTTCGTCACGGGTTGTGGCCCGTCGGGGCGCGAGTCGCGGTGTTGCAGGGCGCGAGCCTCGACGTCCGCGCCGGCGAGCTTGTCGGGCTCGTTGGCGAGAACGGCTCCGGGAAAAGCACGTTGATGCAGATCATCGTCGGGCTATCGAAGCGCGACAGTGGCCGCGTGGAGCTCCGCGGTGCGCTCGGCTATTGCCCGCAGCTGCCCGAGCTCTGGGAGAAACTCACGGTCGCCGAGCACCTGAGGATGTTCGCCGCGGCATACCGCCTCGACGACGCGACCGCAAAGCGAAGCACCGATCGACTGCTCGAGGAGCTCGGCTTCCGACGCTATTTGGACTACCGGATCGAAGCCCTTTCCGGCGGCACACGCCAGAAGCTCAACCTCGCCATCGCACTACTGCACGAGCCGAAGGTGTTGCTGCTCGACGAGCCGTACGCGGGCTTCGACTGGGACACGTACCTGCGGTTCTGGGACATGAGCGCCGCGCGCCGTGATGCCGGTATGGCGATTCTGATCGTCTCGCATCTTCTCGGTGAACGTGAGCGACTGGATCGGATCTACACGCTCAAGGATGGGCGATGCGTCTCGAGCTGAGGGCGACGGTTCGGACCGCGGGAGTCTTCGTTCGCGAGCCGCTGCGCTCTCCCTTGAACCTCGTCTTGCTGTTGGTGCTTCCCGCGTTGTTCGTGACTGCCGCGGCAGCAGTTCTCGGACCGTTTGCAAAGGCACTGGGTGGATCCGCGTCGGGCCACGCCGCGACTGCGCTTGGTGCAGGTTGGGCGGCGGCGTTCCTGGCCGGCGCACTCGGTTTCTTTCAGACCGTCTCCTCGCGTCAGGCAGATCGGCGTCTCGCGCTCGCAGGCCTGGGAGCTGCGCGCACCGCAGTCGCTCGTCTCGTCAGCGCGTTCGCATTGGTGCTCGCGGTCACGGTGACCTCGCTTCTCGCGTTATGGGTACACCAAGGGCTTGTCCATCCGGCGCACACCGCGCTCGCGATCTTGGCGTTCGCGTCGATCTATCTGGCCATCGGAATCGCCGTAGGCGCGCTGGTTCGCGATGCCCTCGCCGGCTCGCTCGCAGTCGTGTTCATCTTCATCCTCGACGTGTTCTCGGGCCCGGGCATGACCAAGCCGGCGCACGGTCTGACCGCAGTGCTCTCGCCGAGCCGCAAGGCCGCCGAGCTGCTGCTCGCCGCCGGCGCGGGCTTGCGCTCCTCGACGAGCGACTGGATCGCGACTGCAGCCGCGGCCACGGTGGCAACGGCGTTAGGGGTCAGCGTGTTCTGGCTGGCCGCCCGGCGAAAAGGCTGACATGGGTGGACGCATCTGGCTCGCCACCCGCATGGACATGCACGACCTCCGACGCCGCCCATTACTACTCGTGCTGCTCGTCGTCACCCCATTGGTCTTTATCACCCGCGCGATATCGCTGACGGAGCGGATACCGCGCGCAATAGCGCTTCCCGGCGGCGCCACGGTGCTGACGACGATGCGGGACATCCACGGCGCAGTGATGGCGGCGATCACGGTGGCGTTTCTGGGCGGCCTCATCGGCGTGTTCACTATGCAGGCTGCCAGGCAAGCCGACCGCCGGCTCGTGCTGGCCGGCTTCCGTAGCATCGAAACGGTCATCGCTCGCCTGATCGTCCTCTTCGCCGCCACCGGCGTCGCACTCCTGATCGCGCTCGCCGTGACCGGTCGCGATTTCACACCGCAGAGCTGGTTGTGGTTCGCAGTCGGTACCGCGACGATTGCCGTCACCTACGCAGGTATCGGGGCCTTGGCCGGAACCCTGCTCGGGCGCATCGGTGCGACCTACCTCTTGTTGTTTCTCGCGATGCTCGACCTGGGTGTTATTCAGAACCCCATGTTCGGTAGTGGCAAGCCGCCGGCGTGGGCCGTCGTCCTCCCCGGATACCCCGGGATTCGCGTCGTCATCGCCGCGGGGTTCTCGCACGCGAGCGGGGCCCCGAGTTCTGTGCTCTCGGGCGCGTTCCTCTGGGCTGGCGGCGTGACCCTGATGTCCGTCGTGTTCCTCAGTAACGCAATGCGGTCTGCGCACGCGGCGCGCTGAACCGCGCACCGAGTGCCGAGTGCCGAGTGCGTGCCGTGGGCTACGGCCGGACCGCGAACTGGTATCCGCTTCGGAACACTGGTTGGAGTCGAATGAAGTCGCCAGTGTGGGTGGCGGAGATCGTCATGCCGTTCCCGACGTACATGCCGACATGGTGGTGGTCGGGGTAGTAGATGACGAGGTCGCCTGGTTGCAGTGCGCTGTCGGGAACGCGAGGGAACATGTTGCCCTGGGCAATTGAACCATGGGGCATGGCCACGCCGGCTTGCGCCCAGGCCATCATCGTCAAGCCGGAGCAGTCGTAGGAGTCCGGTCCTACACCCGCGTATCGGTAGGGCTTTCCGAGTTGGGCCTTGGCGTAGCCGGCTGCGGTTGCCGCGCCGGGCGAGGGCGCGGGCGCGTTGGGAACCGGAAGGTTCGCGGGATCGGCTCCCGGTGCGCCGCGGGGCGCGCGTGGTGTCGATGTGTTGCCCGACGCGGGGATTGTCCTCTGCGTCGCAAGGAGATGAAGTCGCGCGGCTTGGGCGTCGCTGCGCGCTTTCTCGGCGGCGGCCTGGCGCGCCCGGTCTTGTTTGATCAGGGTCGCAATCTCGCCGTTCACCTGCGAGAGCATGCGAGCTTGGGCACGGTCGGCCGTCTCGACGTCGGCTCGGCTCTTGTCAATCGCGTCGACCTGAGCTTGCGCTGTCTTGCGCGCGGATTCGAGTTCGGTGCGACTTGCTTGGAGGTCTTGGCGAGACGCTGTGAGTTGAGCGAGCAGCTGTGTATCGCGTGCGGCCGTGGTCTCGGCGTACTTCGCGCGACTCCCGGCATCGGTGGCGCTCGAGACGTTGATCGAGTCGAGCGGCGTCTGAATGCCGGCGTTCATGTAGATCGCCGCGGCGCGACGCCCGACCATTCTCGAGATGCGATCGGTCTCGGCTTGCGCGACGGTCGTGCGGGCCTGAACGTTCGCAATCTTGGCCGTCGCGGCGTCGAGGCCGAGCTTCGCGGCGTCGTAGCGCTCGGCCAACATGGAGATCTTCTCCCCGTTGGCGTCGATTTCGCGCTGGAGGTGTTCGGCCTGAGACTTCTTGTCATTGATGGTCGACGCCGACGCCGACGCCGTCGCAGGGGCCGCCAAGACGCCCAGAACGGCGACGCACATCCCGAAACTCGCGAGGCGTGCGACACGGTGCTTCATGGGGACTTCCTGACTTGTGGTCGGTGGTCCTTGCGGAGCGCTGTTCGCGCGGATACCCGACCACGTGGTCGGGCATCCGACCAGACTACGACGTCATGTAGGAGAAGGTCGACTTCTCGACACGTCGGACGGTCGGTGGTTGCTCGCGCGCCGAGTGACAGCGGGGTGCGTAGGGACTCGAGGCCCGATCACTGCACTGTGAACGTGATGTGCATTCCTTTGACGAAGTGGATGTGGCCGGTACCGGAACCCATGCCGCCCATGGTGCTGGACGCGCTGTTCGTACTCATCATGGTGTCGACGATGTTGCAGAAGGCCACGTACGTCCCGGACGTGAGGTCCAACGTCTGGCTCTGCTGCGACCGCGCGGCGACTTTGTCGATCTCGCCGACCTTGTCGGCTGCCGCGATCTTGTCCTCGTCGACGGAACCGTCCGCCTTCTTCGGGAGCGCGTCCGCGGTCGCGGCTCGCACGATCACGAGCTCGTGTACCTCGCCGCCCACGTTGTCGGCCGTGATCGGCACGCTTCCGGCGTGCAACGCGTTCGTCGGCGGCACGATCGTGAACTCGCTGAGCACGAACGTGTTCCTCGAAGAGGACGACGACGGAGACGATGAGGCGCTGGTGCTTCCACCGCACGCCGTGAAGGCGAGTGCCATTCCGACAATCCCAGCCATCGAGAGTACGAAAGCTCGTTGCATATTCATGCACTCCTCGGTGGTCAGTGGCACCAACCTAACCACTACGGGCTGTCGTAGAAGAACCGGGTACGTCAGTGACAGAGCCCCAGAAGGCTGAGGACCCACGGCTCGATCAACACGACGGACGCGAGAAGGCCGACGAGACCGGCAGCAGCCAGGGTGCCAAAGACGGACGCGACAAGCGGCGAGTCGTGGGTGGGGCCGGCCAGCATGATCTGCACCCGCTCCACGACGCAGGCATCTGCCATTGCCAGTCCGGGTTGTGCTCGACACTGCGACGCCAGCGCAGCTTGTGCGATCGCGGTCGCGACCAGTGCTCGATCGCCAATCTCGTCGGCTGCGTCCTCGTCGGCCCAGCGTTCGATCGCGAACCGCAGCCGTGCGTTGAGGGGCGCGAGGACCGGTATCGCTGCCACCGCGAGCTCGGTGAGCCGGACGTAGCGGTGGTGATGGCGGCGCAGGTGAGATCGCTCGTGCGCGATGAGTACGCGACGTTCCTTGACGTCGAGCGATCGCAACATTCCGGTCGAGACGACGACCTGTCCGGGTCGTCCGGGGAGCGTGAACGCGAGCGGCTGGTCCGACGTGATGACTGCGAGCTCTTGACCGTCGCTCGGTGCGCGTTGCCGTCTTTGGCGGAGGCGGACCCGGGTTACGGACGCGAACGTCGTGAGCGTGGTTCCGAGGGCGAGGAGGCCGAGCGGTGTGAACGAGCCTCGGTGGCTGTCGGCTATGCCCGAGCACCAGGCGAGGCGCTCCGCGACGCCGTGTAACTGCACGACGTTCGCGGCGACGATGAGAAGCAGCGACCAGAGAGCCGCGCCGAACGACAACACGACGAGCGCGGTGATCAGGCGGGCCACCAGATCGGGTCGAAGCCGGCGTGGGACGAGCAGCGCGGCCCCCGCGGTGAACGCCGATACGGTCGCTGCGACGATCGGAGCGTGGTCCATGATCTCAGCTCCGGCGCCGGCTCTGCGCCTCGCCGAGCAGCGCTCGTAATGCACGCGCCTGCGGGCGAGACAGAGTGCCGACGAAGGTGACGAGCGCGGCCTTCGGGTCCGAGGCGGACGCGAGCGAGTCGTGCATCCGGCGCGCCGTGAGCTCAGCTTCGGACACCGTTGGTTCGTATGCGAACGCTCGGCCGCTCCGCGTGCGCTCGACGAGCCCTTTCTGCCACAGCCGCGTCAAGATGGTCATGATCGTCGTATACGCGAGATCGTCGTCGAGTGCCTCGAGGACCTCGGCGGGCGTCGCGGGATGCCCAAGTGTCCAAAGGTGCAACAACACCTCTTGCTCGAGTCCGCCGGTCGGCCGTCGTTCCGTCACGTCTGTTTGGCTCCTTCGAGCGCGATGGTACGGCGAGCCTAGGGGAGTGCACCCGCGAACCTGTTCGCGACACGCAGGATCCGTGGTGCGCTGCTTGTTCAGCTCACTAACGTGATCACCGCGGAGTTCGGCATCCGATATTGCTGTTCCCGTGCAAGGAGAGCTGTCGTGGACGCGACCAGCCGCGTACCGGCTTCGATTTGCGGAAGTCGCGACGTCAACGCGTTGCGACCTACAACACGAGGAAGCTTCGACTGACGGCCGAGGCTGGGTTGTACACGCTGTTGCCGCCTTGGTTGGCGACGACGGTGCAGATCCCGAACCGAATCAGAGCGATCTTCGTTCCGCTGGCGCTGCAGATCGTCGGCGTCCTCGTGGTGAACGTCACCACAAGTCCTGAGGACGCGGTTGGCGCGACTGTCACGGGTGACTGGGCGCGCAACTTGGTGCGCAGCGCGGGGAAAGTGATCGTCTGGCCCGCTTTCGTGACGGTGAAGGATCGGGTAACCGCCGTCGCGGCCGTGTAGCCGGCGTTACCGGCTTGGTTGGCGTTGACCGTGCCGGTTCCCGCCGCAAACAATGCGATCGTTGCGCCGTTCGTGCCGCCCGCCGTGCAGACGGTCGGCGTCGTCGTGGTGAACGTCACCGCGAGTCCCGACGACGCGGTGGCGCTGACGGTCACCGGCGACTGCGCCAGCGTCTGGGCCGTCAATGCGGTGAAGCTGATGTTCTGCGCGACGGGCGCCGGATTGACGGTGACGGACTGTTGGACCTGCGCCGCGGTGGCATACACGGTGTTTCCCGCCTGATTTGCGCCGGCGCCGGCGCCTGATTTGCGCCGACGGTGCCGGTGCCGGGTCCGGTGAACGCGATCGTTTGCAGCGTGAGCGGCGTGAGCGGCGTGAGCGGTCCGTTGTCAACGCGTGAGTACTGGGAGGTGGTGACGGTCCCCACGCTGTCGATGGTCATTCCGAAGCTGGCGCCATTGACGGTTGAGGGCACCGCCGGAGCGGTCCGTGTCGCAAGCGTCGGTTTGTCGGTCGCCGGGAAGGTCGGGCTCTGGGTCCAGTAACCCCAGGCGCCGGTCGCGGCGTCGCGACTGTAGAGCGTGAAGAAGACGGGTACCGACGAGGTGTACTCGGCGCTGAGCGTGTACGCGTCCCGAGGTGTCACTGTCGGCGAGCAGTTGCCGTTGCCGAACGTGTTGACCAGCTTGGCGTCGCCCGACGCCCAGCTGCGCATGTTGATCGTCTCTTGCCCGCCACCCTGTCCGCCGGTGGGGCTCGAGGTGAAGGTGCAGTGTTCGTCCCGTAACCAGCCGGGCTCCAGCACGCCGGGTTGGTTCCGCTGCCACGCCAATCTCATTGCCCGCGGCTGCGAGCGACTGCACGTCGGCGAGTGACATGAAACCCGGCAGCCCGAGCCAGTCGGAGATCACGTAGAACGTGCCGGCCATCCCGTGTGCCTGCAGGTCAGACGCCGCTGTGAGTTGCGTCGCCCATTGATTGTCGACGACAGCAGTTACGGCTCCCACCACCAGGCGACGAGCGCGGACAGAGTTCGACAACGACTTCAGCCGTCCGTGGACTACTTCATAACCTCCATGTCGGTCGCATACAGCGACCTTGCCCGCCACCGGTACCCCCGGTGCCCGAAGGTGCCACCGCGATCGCTCCGTCAGGAAACGCAAGGATCACTGTGAGTACCTGCCCGGCCGCTGAGATAACGGTTCGGTCGCGGCACAAGCAAACCTGGCAACGACTGACTGTCGTAGCCGATGAGATCCTTTCCAGACTGCTCTACTAGCTTGTCGCGTCTTGATGCGGCTGGGGACGAAGTTGCCTGTGTTCCACCGGCGGTACAGCCGGTCCGCGGTGATGCTGCTGAGTGCCGTCGTTCTGGTCCTTGCGATGCTGGTCGGAACTCAACGTTCTGCGGTCGCCAGCGTCAGTTCTGATCAAGCCGACATCGCGAAATTGGAGCAGCAGATCGTCGCGCAGGGAGAGCACGCGCAGTCGCTCGTCAGTCGTTTCAACGCGGTTCAGACCCAGGTCGACGCACTCGATGAACAGATCGCGCGCGACCAGAGGATCGTCGCCACAGATAAGGCCGTCGAAGGTGTGACGCTGGGCCGCCTGCGGCGGTTGGCCGTTAAGGCGTATGTCTCTGGGGGCGCTCTGGACTCGGCGGCACTGGCCATGTTCAGCGGTACGTCAAACCTGACGACACTGCTCGAGCAGAATCACTACCTCGGGTCGGTTGGCAACAAGTGGGATGCCGCCATGACGGCTTTGCAACTAGATCGTGCCCGCACCGAAGAAGCCCAAGGCAGTTTGCGGTCGAAGCAGGCCCAGGCAAAGTCGACTCTGCGGGAGCTCACGGATGCGCACGATGCCGCGACGGCGGCCATTGCGGCGAACGAAGCGAAGCTCATCAGCACCAAGGGCGACCTCCGGTCTCTTCTGGCCGCGACCCAAGCGCTACGCCGCACCAAGGAAGCCGCCGCTGAGCGGGCGCTCGCTACGGCCGCGCAACCCCGCGCTTTCGAACCCTTCGTCCCGCCCGCACTCAGCACGCCGGCCGCCGTCGTCGTCCCGCCCTCTCCCCCTCCGGGCCAGCGGTCTTCGCCGCCGTCGTCTTCCGGCGCGTACGCCAATCCGCTTCGAGACATCACTGCGCTGACACCCGAGCGGATCGATCAGGGAGTCGATTACGCGGGCTTCGGGCCGATCTACGCGATCGGCGCCGGTGTTGTCGTCAACACGGTGGGCTCCGGATGGCCCGGCGGTACCTTCATCGCCTACCGGTTGACCGAGGGCCCGGCAAGTGGACTCGTTGTCTTTGCCGCCGAGGACATTGAACCGACGGTGCAAGTCGGTGCGACTGTTACCTCGAGCACGGTCATCGGTCATATGTATGCCGGCCCCGACGGCATCGAGACCGGTTGGGCGAATGGCTCTCGGTTGCCGGACACGATGGCGCGCACGTACGGGCAGTTCAACGGATCGAGCTCCTCGGCGTTCGGATACAACTTTTCCCAACTTCTTCAGTCCGTCGGCGCGCCGGGCGGCATCGCAAACGGTCCACCAAGCGGTGAACTACCCGCGTCTTGGCCTCGTTGGTGAACGCGAATTGGCGTAGCCGTGCGCAGTCGACGGGCTAGTCAAACTGGCCGGACCTCGGGCATTTCGGGACACAATGTGCTGCTGACTTGACATGTTGGCGACGCTGGACAACGTCCCTCCATACGCAGTGCGACCGTATTGTGTCGTTCGAATGTCGGGGGGGTGTGGCTTGTGAAGCTTGGTCGAACCGTGCTGGTTCTTACGGGTTGTGCAGCGTCGGTATTGGTCTTCGGGTTGGTCGGTGTGGCGCGCGCCTCGGCCGAGCGGGGTGCATCACGCTCCGGTTGGCGACGGGGCGGAACATTCCGGCGGAGACCGGGGACACGAGCACGGCGTGATCTTCGTCGCGCCTCACGGTTCCCCGTCGAACTCGGGACGATCGTGCAAGAGCGCGACGTTCAGCTCGATCGAGGCAGACGTAACCGCCGCACGTGTTGGGGCCACGGTGGTCGTGCGCGGGCACGTACAAGGAAGACGTGCTCGTCAACAAGAAGCTGACCCTGTCGGGACACGATGCATTCATTGACGCGACCGGCTTGGAGAACGGCATTCAGGTCGTCGCGTCGCACGTGAGCGTCCGGGGCTTCACGATCAAGAACGCCAACGGAGAAGGCATCCTCGTCGGGGTCGACGCGCCGTCCGACGAGCATCTCCTCCCGGCTTCGGGTCCGATTCTCGATCACGTGACGATCGACGACAACGACGTGCTGAACAATAACAAGGGTTTTAACGGTACCGAGATGCCGAACTGCAAATATCCGGGTGACTGCGGCGGCGGGATTCACTTCAACGTCACGACTCACTCCGTCGCGAGTGGCAACACCGTGAACGGCAACTCCGACGGCATCGTCCTCACCGACGACTACGGCCCCAGCTCGTACAACGTCGTGGAACACAACGTTGTCGACGACAACCTGATCCGATCCCGCGTGACCGACACACGAACGGACGCGACCGTGCGGCGCCGGATCGTCGATGCCACGTACATGGCGTCGCGCGTTCCGGCGACGGATCCGCCCCCATTCGAAGTGAACGACGGGACGACGTGTGTTCCCGTCGGTGCGCTGACAAGCGTTGCGAAGCCCCCTGCCGGATACGTCATCATCGGTGCCGGCAAAACGGGCGATCGATGCCGCGTGTCGGCTCCTCGATCAGGGCACTCCACCCGACGACATCACCTGGATCCGCGCTCGTGACTCGTGGATCTTGAACCGCGCCCTCTTCCAACCCGCACGCGGTGTCGTTGGGACCTTCGCGGGTGTGGTGCTGGAGCTGGAAGCACTTGCCGAGTGTGACACCGTCGACTAGGTCTACGAGCGTCTCGAGGAAGTCGGTGTGGCGTCGCGGATCGACAGGTCCGTCCGGCCGTCCATGTTGAGGGGCGCGACCGCGAGTGCCGGCGAGCTGGATCAGCTCCGTCGTATCGAAAACGTCGTGAGACTCGGCCACGTGAAGCGCATCGGCCGCGTCGCGATCACGCTCGAACACGGATCGATTCCGACGAGTCCTGAAGATCTGCACGTTCACTGTGCGTCGGCGGGCCTGAGCGACAACGCGCCGAAGGTGATCTGCACCGACCAGGTGATCACCTTGCAGGCGATTACCCGAGTGAATCTCAGTCTGTCGGTCGCGTTGACGGGCTTCGTCGAAGCATCGGGACGCTCGACGACCGAGAAGAACCGGATCTGTCGACCAAACCCGTAGCCGCACACGCCATTCGATTTGTGCGCCACGTGTTGACCGGAATCAAGACCGAAATGGAATGGACAGGCGCCGCGGACGTCCTGAGCTGGATGGCAGCATCACGCCTCGATCTCATGTGGGACCTCAGCGCTGATGCCGACCAGGTTGCCGTAGACGACCTACAGCGCCGTTCCTGACCGCGCTGTTCCCGGCCCTGGACAAACTCGATCACTTTGCTGCGCTCGCCACTCCGGCCGAACGCGCTCGAATGTTTCAGACGGCCTAGCGGCCGGTCAGGCCGTCGCAGCTTGAACGACTGAGCCTCGACTCAGAAGTCCATGCGGAGGGATTCGGCTTCGGCGGCAAGTGAGAGCCAGTGCTCCTCGGCGGCGTCGACGCGACCTTGGGTGATGGCCAGCTTCGCGCTGAGGCTCGTCAATTTCTCGTGGTCGGCGCCGGCTGCGATCAGCTCGGTCTGCACTCCGTCGCGCGTCTTGATCGCTTCCGCGAGCGTTTTGTCGGCGAGATCCAGTTGCCGGCGCAGCGTGCTGGGACTCCTCTTCGATACCGGCGTCAACGGCGAAGCCGTAGGGCGCGGGCGCGGCGCTGAAGTAGATCCGGCGGACCCTGCGGCGAGGGCGGGTGCGGCGGCGCGTTGCGCCAACCATCCGGCGACTCCGCCGCGCACGATCGCGGCGCGGCCGTTGTTGTCGAGGGCCAGGACCTCGGTCACCGTGCGATCGAGGAACACCCGGTCGTGACTGACGACAACGACGATGCCGGGCCAGTCGTCGAGGAACTCTTCGAGTGCTCGCAGCGTGTCGAGGTCGAGGTCGTTCGTGGGCTCGTCGAGAAGCAGCACGTTGGGCTGTTCGATCAACGTGAGCAGTAGCTGCAGGCGCCGACGCTCGCCGCCGGACAGCGTGCCGATCGGCGCGAACTGCGCATCGCCGTCGAACCAGAACTGCCGCATCAGCTTGACGTCGTCGAGCGTGGGCTCGCGCTTGTCGCCCGCGACCGCATCGCGCACTCGTTGCTTCAGGTCGAGGTAGCGGCCCAACTGGTCGTAGTAACCGATCTTGACCGTGCGCCCGGTCTCGATCGAGCCCTGCGTCGGTTGTAACCGTCCCGCCATGAGATCCAGGAGTGTGCTCTTTCCTGCGCCGTTGGGACCGACGACACCGACTCGATCAGCCGGTTCGAACATGTGATCGAACGGATGCAGGACGAGCAACGATCCGCCGTCGTCACCATCACGGGCGTTGGGCCACGAGAAGCCGACGCCGTGGATCTCGACGCCCTTCGATCCCAACCGGGTGCTGCCGAGTGAGAGGCCGATCTCTCCCTCCCGGGCCGCAGCCTGAGGGCCACGCGCGAGAAGCGCGTTGGCCGAGTCGATGCGCGCCTTGGGCTTCGACGTACGCGCGGGCGCCCCCCGCCGCAGCCATGCGAGCTCACGTCGGGCGAGGTTCTTGCGTGTCTGTTCTTCGGTCGCCGCTTGCACTTCGCGCTCCGCGCGCGCCGCGAGATACGCCGCGTACCCGGACCCGCCGGTGCGCTCTTGCGGGACGTGCAGATAGGTGGCGCCCCGGTCGATCTCGAGCACCTTGTTGGTGACCCGGTCGAGCACATGGCGGTCGTGGGTCACGAGGAGCAGGCCGCCGGGAAACGCGGCGAGCCATTCCTCGAGGTAGGCGATGGCGTCGAGGTCGAGGTGGTTGGTCGGCTCGTCGAGAATGAGTGCGTCCCACCCGCGAGCCAGCAGCGCGGCTAGTGCGACGCGCTTCTTTTGGCCCCCCGAGAGCTGTTCGGTCGACGCCGCGAGCAGGCCGCCCATACCGAGGCGCGACAGCATCGCCTCGCCCTGCCACTCGTCACGATCGAGACCGTCGCATACGGCGGAGCGCACGGTGCCACCCGGCAACACCGGGAGCTGGGCCAGCGCGCCGACCCGAGCGTTGCGGCCGCGACGCAGGATGCCCGCCTCGGGCTCGCGCTCGCCGCTCATCATTGCGAGCAGCGTGCTCTTGCCGCTTCCGTTGAGCCCGACGACACCGATACGGTCACCGTCGCTGAGGGTCAACGAGAGATCGGTGAACAGCGGGCGATTCGGGCGGGACGCCCGCACGCCTTGAGCATCGATCAGGATCACGGCTCAGGTTACGGCCTGCCCCCGGAGAGTTCGAGAGGGACAGCCTCCCACCTCACAAACCGGGGAGTTCCTCGCGCACCCGGTCGATCGCGCGCCGACCTACTCCGCGGGCTCGGTCCATGACGGCGACGGCTCCGCCCACAACGGCGTTGGCCGGAGGTCCGTCGGGCGCCCAGGGATGCGGACGCGTCGGTACGACACGCTTCGCGTCACGAAGTCGGTCGCCTAGCTCCAGCAGCTCTCGCCGAGAGATCTGCTCCCGAACCTCGGGGAAGAGCTCACCCTCCTCTTCCTTCACGTGGTGACGCACCAGTTCCATCATGACGGTCACCTTGGCGTCGAAGCGTTCGGCGGAAGGAGCAAGATCCTCCAGCTCGCTCAGCACGACCTTCACGACGTGGTGCTCTTCGAGCGCTTCCAACACGTCCGACTTCGACTTCCGGGCGTCGGCGCGCACGGCCGGATAGAAGACCAACTCCTCGATCTCGGCGTGCACGGACAAGCCTTCGATCATCGCGGCTACCAGCTTCCGCTTCGCGGCGTGCTCGTTGCTGCCCAACTTCTCGAACCGTTTGAACAGTTGCTCGACCTCACGATGATCCTGCTTCAGCAGAGCAATCGCGTCGACGGGAGCGCTTCCGGCCCGCCGGTGCGCCGGTGCTTTCTTCGCGACCGTCGAGCGGGAGGACGCCCGAGCACCTCCGACGGTCTTCTTGGCGGCCGCGGTCGTCCGCCGCGTCGCCGACTTCGTGGTTCGGGCGACCTTCCGGGCGGCGGGGGTCCGCCGCGCCTTCGTCGCGGTCTTCGCCACGCTCTTCGCCGTCTTCTTGGTCGCCTTGCGTGTGGTCTGCTTTGCGGTGCGTTTGGTTGTCGCCATGAGCCACAAGTACCCCGACAACGCCTCCGCGAATCATGCCGATTCGCATGAGGCGTCGATGTCACACCTCATTGACAGGCGGCCGGCATGTGCAGAGTGTGCGAAGGACGCAGCATCGAAGATGTGGTCGCTCTCGACGCGGCGCACATCGCGGGATACGGCTACGGAATCCAAGGGTTCGTGGGCCCCGGCGAGAACGACGGATTCGGATCGTGGGCTTACACCGTCGGCCTTCTCGACCTGTGCACCCCCACGTCAGCCCCCGGATGCCGTCGTCGCCGAAGATCTTTTGCACCCGTGCCGAGCGGATCGTGTTCGACATCGTCAACAACGTCAATACGAAGTGGTCACCCGCGTCGTCATGCCGGCCTCGACCGTGTGCGACCCATGGGTCAGATTCTTCCCCAGAAGCGCTACGTCGTGAGGAGGGGCTTGCGTGCGATCACGAGTTGCTGGTCGCTTTTCGTGCGGTAGATGCCCCGATGATCGCGGCACGCTTCGAGGGCCTCGAGCACGTCGCGTTTGAGGAGCGACACATCGTTGGTGCGGAGCGCCGGAACCGCGGGTCCGACGCTCGAGATTGCACGCCATGCGATCTCCGCGTCCGGCCATTCCACGACCGAGGTGCGACCGTCACGGCCGAGTACCGAGAATCCGCTCGCGGTCAGCATGTCCTCGGCTACGCCGGGCTTGGCGATGTTGTTCAGCGTCCGCATCGACCCGCGGTGTTCGTCCGGTGCGTGTACGGCGAAGATGCGGAAGAAGGTTCGGATGTCGAGCGGCGGCCCCGGTCCCCAGAAGCTGATGCCGATCAGACCTCCGGGGCGGAGCACGCGGAACGCTTCGTCGAGCGCGGGCTCGCAGCCGCCCCAGATCCCGTTCACCGAGACCGCGGCGTCGAACGACGCGTCGGGCCAGGGCAGCTCGTACATCGAGCCGACCCGCACGTCGGCCGCCGGTGTGCGTTCGCGCGCGACCTCGACGAGATCCGCGGCCGCGTCGATGCCTGCGACGATCGCGCCCATTGCGTCAGAGATGCGTACGCCCAGGCCAGAACCGCAGGCGATGTCGAGCAGGTTGGTACCGGTCCCCACGCCCAGTCCCGTGAAGAGCGCGATCAGCACGTCGATGGAATAGTGCTCGTAAAGACACGACCAGTCGTTGGCGCGACTGCCCCAAGCCTCGCCCGCGGCCTTCCAGTCGTTACCGTCCGGCGTCGCCGTGGTGTCGTGCTGTTCGATCGTCATAGGGCGGATCCTGGCGTCCGGCCGGGCGCCAGTCCTGACGATCATGTGGCGATCGGCTGAGGAGTCCCGTCAGGCCAACGCCACCTCACCTGCATGACGTGTAGCCGCCGAGCGTCGAAGGTGGACTCCGGCGCCGGCAACCGGCCGCGCCGGACGACAGGGGATTCCGACATGACTCAGACCGACGCACCGACCGTCGACAACGGAGTGAACATCGAAGCACTGCGAGGCGCCCGCCAGGCGCTGACCGACGCCCCGGAGGCGGCGAAGTTCGTGTGGCGGGCCCAGTGCGAGTGGGTCATGGGCACCCACAGCCGGTCGACGATCACGGAGTTCGCCGGTCTCGGCGCACAACACGCACACCGGCAGGCCTTCTCGATCGACGCGGACCACCCGCAGGTCTTCGCCTCGGAAGACAACGGCGCGACCCCGCCCGAGATCGTCCTCGCCGCGTTGGCGTCGTGCCTGACCGCGGGTATCGCGACCGTCGCGACCCACCGCGGAGTGCAACTCCATTCGGTGACCGCGACCGTGGAAGCCGACATGGACCTTCAGGGGATCCTCGGCATCGACGGGGACGTGCGCAACGGCTTCGACACGATCAGCGTGACCTACGACATCGACGCGGATGCGCCGCGGGCCGACATCGAGGCGATCGTCGCGCAGTCGCAGAAGCGTTCGGCCGTTTTCGACATCGTCGCCAACCCGACGACCGTCCAGGTCGCGCTGGCCTGAGCCGCAGCTCGACGACTTCCGACCGAGGAATCGACATGCGCGCAACGGTCATGATCGTGGGTGCCGGCCCCAGTGGGCTCGCGATGAGCCATCGCCTCGTAGGGGCCGGCATCGACCACGTGGTGCTCGAACGCGGCCAGGTCGGGAACGCCTGGCGAGAGGAACGTTGGGACTCGCTGCGGCTCCTCACGCCGAACTGGATGACGGCATTGCCCGGCTATCGATACCAGGGCGACGACCCCAATGGGTTCATGCGCTCGGCGGAGGTCGTCGCATTCCTCGACGGTTACGGCAAGCAATTCGGTCCGCCCGTGCTGACCGGGGTCACGGTGGAGTCGGTGTGTCGTACTGACAACGGATTCGAGGTGCACACCGATCAGGCTTGTTGGCAGTGCGACGCCGTCGTGGCCGCGGGCGGCTCGTCGAACAATCCGCGTGTGCCCGACTTCGCGGCGGCCGTGCCCGGCACGGTCGAACAGCTCACTGCGCTGGAATATCGGCGACCCGAACAGCTCGACGGCAACGGCGAGGTGTTGGTCGTGGGCGCGTCGTCGTCGGGCGTGCAGATTGCCGACGAGCTCCGTCGGGCCGGACGCGACGTCACGATCGCGGTCGGCGAGCACGTGCGGCTGCCCCGCTCCTACCGGGGCCGCGACATCTACTGGTGGCTCGATCGGATCGGACAACTCGACGAGCGCTACGACGAAGTCGACGACGTCGATCGCGCCCGCCGGCACGCGTCGGTGCAACTTGTGGGGAACGACGAGCAACGCAACCTCGATCTCAATGCGCTTCACGGCGAGGGTGTCCAGGTCGTCGGGCGCCTGATGGCGATCAGCGGCAAGAACGGGCAGTGTTCCGGCTCGCTTGCGAACCTGGCGAAGAACGCCGACCTCAAGCACGCGCGCCTGCTTCGTCGTATCGACGCGTTCGTCGTTGAACACGGTCTGGGTGACGAGGTGATCGAGGCTTCGGACCCGCCGCAGACGATTCTCGGGAAGACGGCGACGGAAGTGGATCTGCGAAGGTTCTCGACGTGTATCTGGGCGACCGGGTACCGGCCGACGTATTCGTGGTTGCCTGCGAGCGCGTTCGACCATCGCGGCCGGGTGATCCACGACGGAGGGGTCGGCGCGATCCCGGGCCTTTATTTCCTCGGCCTGCCGTTCCTGCGCCGCCGGCGCTCGAACCTCATCGCCGGGTTCGGGGCGGACGCGGCCGATCTGTGCGATCACCTGCGCACCTACGTCGATCAGCAGATCGGTGCGCGAGCGCTGTCGAAGTGATCCGGCGCTATCGTGCGGAGGGCGCCTGCAAGGCTCGGTGCGTACGGAGCACGATGTCTTCGATGGGACAGACGGCGCCAGTCGCCCGAAGTTCTTCGGCCCGCGCCGCTCCGAGATCCTCCATCATCGCGTCGCGCGTCGCCATCGCGACGCCCCGCAGGATCGTGGACATCGGCGCGACACCGAGCGTTGCGTGCGTCTCGATCGTGCCGACGAGCTCCATGGCGAGGTCGGAGTTCCCGATCCGATAGAGCGCGATGACGCAGCGGGAGAGAGTGTGCCACTGCTGAGACCATTCGCCCGAGCGGGACCAGAGTGCGACCGTCTCCGCGAGACCTGCGCAGCCCTCTTCGAGCTCACCGCGAGCGACCAGCAAGCCGCTGGACTCGGTGCGTGCGAAGGCGCTCATCCAGCGATTTCCCGCAGAGCGAGCGATGCGTTCGGAGGTGAGGAACGCTTCGAGGGCGTCGGACTCGTCCCGACTCACGAATCCTTCGGCTACCGCGACCGAGGCGAGGTCAGTGGGACAACCCGTCTTCTGGGCCAAACCGCGAGCGCGCGCGACGACACCTTGTGCCTCGTCGTAACGGCCGTCGGAACTCAGTGCTACTGCGCCCATGTACAACGCGTGCACGAGTCGCGAGTCGTTGCCGGATGCTTTCGCCAGCTGGATCTGACGATCGCCCTCTTTGTGGCCGAGATCGCTGCGGTCCCTCATGAAGAGGACGTTGCCGAGCACCCGTTCCGCAAGGCCGCTCGGGACGGACGAGAGCGCCGTCTCGAGCTCGCGCGTCTCCTCGGCCAGGGATACGGCCAGGGTGAACTCGCCCCGTACCCACGCCCCGTACGCGCGCATGCCCGTCAACAACGGCGCCAACGGATGCTCGAGCGCACCGGGGGCGCGGCAGGCCGAGTCGGCCCACGCGAAGACCTCGTAGCGCATGGCCCGCATCGCGAACTCTCGGAGCGACGCGATCAACCCGAACGCGTCGTCGAGCGCGCCGACCTCGAGCGCGAAGCGTTGTGCAGAGCGCAGGTCGGCGAACGACGATTCCGCGCGCGCCATCGCCTGCGGTTCGCTCGGCAGACCCAACTCTCGCCCGATGCGCTCTGCCTCGCCGGCGAAGTGCTCGGCGTGGGACGTGAAGAGCTCGACTGCTCGGTCGTCGTCGAGACGGGTGTGACCGTAGTCGCGGAGCGTCTCGAGCAATTCGTAACGGGTCGCGCCGCCGGCCTGGGGGCGCACCGTCAGCATCGAACGCTCGGTGAGGCGCTGGAGGACATCGAGCGCCTCCGCGTCGCCGGATATTGCCTCCGCAGAACTGAGGTCGAAGGATCCTGCGAACACGGAAAGCGCAGTGAACAGCTCCCGCTCGTCCGGGTCGAGCATGTCGTACGACCAGCTGAGGGCGTCGTGCATGGTGCGATGGCGCGGGTCGCTGCCGCGCCGCATCGCCTTGAGGAGCACGAAGCGCTCGTCGAGCCGGTGCGCGAGCTCGGCGACGCCGATCGCCCGCACGCGTGCGGCCGCGAGCTCGATCGCGAGCGGGATGCCGTCGAGGCGACGGCAGATCTCTACGATCACGGGCGCCGTCGTATCGTCGACGACGAAACCGGGGTCGGCGGCGCGTGCCCGGGCGACGAACAGGGCGGCCGCGGGAATTGCGATCAGATCGGCTGGGGACACCGCGTTCTCGGCCGCCGTCGACAGCGGCTCGACCGACCACACCTGCTCGCCGGCGACCGCCAGCGGTTCGCGGCTCGTGGCGACGACCGACACGAACGGGGCTTCGCTCAGGATCCGGCTCACGAGCGCGGCGACGGATTCGACGAGGTGCTCGCAGTTGTCGAGCAGCAGCAGGCTGTTTCGAGGCCGCAGCATGTCGACGATCGTGTCGTCGATCAAACTGCTCCGCCGAAGATTGACGTCGATTGCGGTGGCGAACGCGGCCGACGTCGCCTCCGGATCGACGACGCTCACGAGCTCCACAACGTGCACGCCGTCGGAGTAGTCGGCCGCAGCCGCGCGCGCGAGCTCCAGCCCGAGTGAGGTCTTCCCGACCCCGCCGGGGCCGACGAGCGTGATCAAGCGATGGGCGGCGAGCGCGGCGACGAGGCGGGCCATGAGCGCGTCGCGACCGATCAACGGCTGAATGGAGGTTCCCAGTCCGGCGATGGTCGGCAGTGGCGGACTCGTGGGCGCGATCGCGGCCACGGTCGCGTCGACCGGCGCGATGAACTCGTAGCCCTTGCCGTGAACCGTGCGGATGATCGCCTGCCGGGCGCCGTCGTCGTCGACGGCCTGGCGGATCACCTTGATACGGGTAGTGAGCGCGGACTCGCTGACGAAGCGATCGCCCCAAATCTCGTCGAGGAGTTCCTCCTTGCGGACGACTGTGCCCCGGCGTTGTACGAGGTACGCGAGAACGTCGAAGGCCTTCGGTTCGAGCTTGACCTCGTTCCCGTCCCGGCGCAGGACGATGCGGGCCAGATCCAACTCGCAATTCGCGAACCGAAGGATCACGCGTAGCTCAGAACGCGGTGCCGGTGTGCGTTCCCTTGACGGTCCAGTTCGACACGATGATGTCGGCCGACTCGACCAGGAGGTCGACGCTGAAGGTCATGTCGGGGAACGCCGACTTCACCTGTTGCCACCACAGTTGTTCCTGGCCCCGAACGTCGGTGCCGACCTTCTCCGGGCTGACGCGTTCGGTGACGTGACTCGCGAAATCCTCGGACCAGAATTCGAACACGCCGTTGCGGTCGTCGGATTCCATCGCCGCGCTCTATTTGGCCAGTATCCGCAGGTTCTCCGACATGGTTGCTCCATTCCCGACGACCGCGCGTGAAGAAACAGTAACAATTTCCGAGCGCAGCCGTCGTCGAGACCGACACGACGGAACTGACGCCTCAACTTCGGAACGTCGCGCGCGCTGCTCGAACGAGAGGTCTACGGCCGACGGCGTTTGGCGAAGGCGACGATGGTGTCGAACTCGGCGTCGGTGAGCGGGAGGACCGAGAGGCGATTGCTCTTTGCCAGCAGGCGACATTCCGCGAGCTCGGGAAGTGCACGCAGCTCGTCGAGAGAGACGAACCGCAGCGCGCGGACGGGTGCGAACGTGACCCAGTCCCAGCGGGGATCTTCGGGTTTGCTCGCGGGGTCGTAGTACTTGGTGGTCGGGTCGAACTGCGTCGGATCGGGTTCGGCCGTCTTGACGATCTTGCAGATGCCGGCCACGCCGGGCGGCTTGGCGTTCGAGTGGTAGAAGATCGCCTGCTCCCCCTTGCGCATCTCCCGCAGGTAGTTGCGGGCCTGGTAGCTGCGAATCCCGTCCCAACCCTCGCGCTTGGCGCGCGCGAGGTCGTCGTACGAGAAGATGTCGGGTTCCGACTTCACCAACCACCGCGCCATGACTCGACGCTACGCGACGGTTTGCAGTCTACGAAAGCCGGAACGTTGCGAGGCGCTCGTCAGCCCGCGGTCACGCCGCGATCGACCGCGAGGATGGCACCGTGCACACTGCGGGCCTCGTCGGACGCGACGAATGCGAACATCGCCGCGATGTCGTCGGGTGTACCCATGCGGCGAAACCCCATGTAGGGCCGCATCAGGTCGGCATCGACATCGGCCGGAATGTGGAAGTTCTCCGACAGCGTGGTCTGGATGCCGCTCGGCGCGATCGCGTTGACGCGGATCTTCGTCTTCGCGAACTCCATCGCGAGCGCCCGCGTGAGTTGCACGACCGCGCCTTTCGACATGCAGTACACGACGGTGTACGCCTGGCCCATGACGCCCGCGTTCGACGCGAGATTGACGATGTTTCCGTTCGTTTCGAGCAGATGCGGGATCGCCGCCTGCGCGGTGAAGAAGTAGCCGTCGACGTTCACGCCCATCATGCGCCGGTATTGCTCTTCGGTGACGTCGGCGACGTGGTCGGCCCGGGCGATACCGGCGTTGTTCCCGAGGACGTCGAGCCGACCGAACTTCTCGACACATGCGGCAACCGAGGCCCGCGCCTCCGCGGGCTGGGAGATGTCGCCCGTGCGGGTTTCCATCGTTCCGCCCGCGCTCGTGACCATCTCGGCCGTCTCGACCAGGCCCTCGCCGTTGAGATCGTGACCGAAGACCTGCGCGCCTTCGGAGGCGAGCCGTAGCGACACGGCCCGCCCGATGCCCGACGCCGCGCCCGTGATCAGCGCGACCTTTCCCTCGAACCGACGATCGTTGCTCACAACGTGCTCCTGGTGCCGAACGAACCGCATGACCGAACGTTGCACGGTCTCACGTAGCGACGAATCCCGCCAGTCGCCGGGACCGCCTCCGCGCCGCGCCGGAAGCGAAGGAGTTCTACGCCGAACTGCAATCCGACGCGGAGTTCCGGGCGCCGATCGCCGGCGCCGAGATGGTGCCCGAAGCGTTCGACGGGTTGATCCTGCGCGAAAGGGTCGGGGACTAGGGGGTTGCCAAAACGAGTGCCGAGTTTGCTGACGGGCTTCGTGCTCATCTCTTCTCCGCCGTCAGATCTCGGACGGGACCGCGTAGCAGTCCTGGTAGGCCGCGAACCGGGCCCGGGTTTCGGTGAGATCGAGGCCGGTGTCGGCGAAGTCGTATTCGTGGCGGCCGTGCCGTTCGCGGGGCCGGGCTTCGAGGTATCCGCGCATGCGCCGCTCGGTGGCGCCGCTGAGAGTTGATCCGATCCGTTCGTAGGCATAGCGCAACGTGGGCCACGGGTCGCCGACGAGCTCGTCGAATCGCACGTCGACGATACGGTCGTTCGGAAGAGTCCCGTCGGCGCGCCACTGCATCACAAGGTCCATCGCGATGGCCGTGCCCCCCACTGCGCTCTTCACGACTGCGCCGACGTCGACGGTGTCGCTGTGCATCCACCGCAACGTGGCCATCAGGCTCACGAGTGACGGCAGGACCTTCAACGGATCACGATGGGTGAGCACGACGTACGCGTCGGGGTACTCGGCAAAGAATGCGGGCAACTTCGCCAGATACGACGGCGACTTCAATACCCAACGCTCGCCGGGGCAGCGCCACTGCAGGAGCTGGAGAAAGCGGCGATGCGCGTGGAACAGGGGCGTGGGGTCGGCGCGCGCCAACCAGCGTGCATAACTGGGTACGGGATACGAGCCCATGAGGTGGTCCGACGCGAACTGCAGCTCGTCGATCAATGGGTCCTCGTTAGGGACGTCGCCTCCGTTCTCGTGCATCGTCTGGTACTCGGGCGCAAGCAGATGCCAGAACCGGTATTCCTGATCAGCGGCCGCGATCCGGGGATCGGTGGCGTAGGTCGCCCGTTCGGGAGGAGGGCACGGATGGAGCAGCTCCCACGTGCGCGCCACCCGGTGTGCAGGATCCTGCGCGAGTAGCTCGTGCAGGATCGACGTGCCCGATCGGCCCGTCCCGACGACCAGCACCGGCGCCGCAATCGCCTCACACAGGATCTCGGGGTGGGCTGCAACCGACGCCTGGACCTGGAGCCGATTGACGAGAGCCCGCACGATCTCGTTGCGGGCCATGATCCGACCGAGCAGATGGAGATCGGCCTCTTCCTCGAGGGCGCGCACGAAAATGTGCAACGGCTCGTGCCAGCCTTCAGCGCCGAAATCGTCGAGCCCAGTGGCCATGCGCGCCGCGTCGAGCATCGAGTCTTCGTCGAGTGGGATGAGCGCGGCCGGTGAACCGAGATGACGCCCGAACGCGTTGAGCTCGCTCACCCATTGTGGACGTGGCTTCGGCGTCCACACCATGGATCAGACGTACCGCGTGAGCACGGCCGCGCGCCGGCGTGCTAGTTGGGAGCGCCGTTCGTGCTCGTCGACGATCGGATGAGTCGGCGGTAGATGATTCCGCAACTCGGCCGCAGGAACGACGCGCGCGTCGGGCGCCGGCCGCGACCGGGTACCGATCGAGCGGTACACGATCATCCCCTCGGGATGAGACTCCGTATCGATCCAGTTGGGAGTGCCGGGATCGTCGTGCGCCACCACGATCCGGATCCGACCGTCGTCGTCGACGACGGTCTGGGCGAGGTTCAAGCTGGTCTGACGATTGGCGAAGTCGCCCGAGTCGAGCCGGTACCGATGGTGCAGCGTCCAACCCCAGTAGTCGGCGTCGGGAACGTGGGTCGTGACGAGCAGCACCTCATCGGGACCGAGCTGCCACCAGCCGGCGCCGTACGCGATCGTCGGCGCCCCGCCTCTTGGTGTCGATGGCGGCGCGACCGCGTTGTGCGGCAACGACTCGCGGGCCCTCTCGACGTACGCGCACCAGTACTCGATCGACTGCTCGACCCAGGTTGCGGCGCGATCGAGCGCGCCCGCGAGAACGAGCGCGCTCGGCGGTTCGGGTGGAATGCCGGTGGTGTCGACACGCTCGATCGAAAGTGTTGCGGCGCGGTCGCGCTCCCAGTCACACAAGTACTGGCGGATCAACAGGAGGCGGGCATTGGGGTGTGACGGCATCCAGTTGCCGTCACACCGATCGGGGGAGATCCACAGTTCCAGCGCGCCGTCGGGCCCGACCTCGAGATCCCTCAGCGCGCATTCCGAGAACACGCCGTAGTGGCCGAGGTGCATGTCGCCGTCGACGAGCGAGAACAAGATGGAGTGCACGGCAGTGACCGGTCCCCACACGCGGTAGGTCGCCGCGGGATCGATCGCGGCGCGGCTGTAGACGTTGTCGGGATTCGGGCCTCCCCATTGCCCCCACGGTTCCTCGTAGCGATGGAACGTGGGATTCGTCGCGTCGCTGTGCTCGAGCTCCGCCTGCAGTGCCATCACGACCTGGCGCCCGAGGTGGCGGGCGCAGATGGCTCGCTCCGCCTCGGAGTCCGGGAACGGCTCCCGGCCGAGTCGGTCACCCACTGCGGCGAGCCGATCGCAGAAATCGTGCCACCCGCCCTTGAAGTCGAGGCCGTCGTTCCCCATCGGGTCATCCTGGCAGCCAACGGGCGCGCCCGGCACCCCGAGTCGAGTTCACGGCCGATGAGTCCGGCCGCGTCGGCTCATACGCGCGGGACGGCGTCGTCGACGCCGAGCGTGCCCGCGACGCTGGGCCCGGAGACCCGGCGGACCGGCATCGCGGCGGCCATGACCGAGATCGCGAGTACGGCGAGCGCAACGGCGGCGAGCAGCAGGGCCGGGATCGTGGGGAGGGGCGCGACACCGATGTCGGTCGCGAACCGATCGAAGGCGAAACGGCCGAGCGCGGTCCCTACCGGCAGACCGATCAGTAGAGCACCCGCCACGACGGTGATCGCATGCCAACGCACCGACATCCGCACCTGTCGAGGTGTGCCGCCGAGCGCGCGGAAGATGGCGAGCTCCCGACGACGGGCGCGGGTCCCGTTGCCGATACCTGCGGCGATACCGGCCAGCATCGCGAGCCCGAACACACCGGCGAGGAGTATCGGGACCGGCCGCGAGTCGTCGACGTCGACGACGGTCGAGGGCCGAACGGGACGTGCACGTATGACGATCACGAATCCGCTCGGATCCCACTTCCGCACGTCGCGGTTCAAGCTCGCGGCGAAGGCCGCCGGGTCGACACCCGGCGCGAGATCGATGCCGACGAACGCCGCGAGCTGATCGGCGAGTGCGGCCGGGGTCACGCCGGCCAGATGCTGCGCATCGTGCAGGGTGGCGACGAACAGCGGCGCCGGCAGGAGCACACCGGTGCCGAGGCCGGTGCGATCGGCTTCGAGCGGCCCGATCGCCGGGAGTACCACCAGTCCGGTGACCCGCGCCGAATGTTCTCCGTAGGCCGTTTTCACCTTCACCGTGTCACCGATGCCGACCCGCAGCTCGTGCGCGGTCTGCGAACCCAGCGCTACCTCGTCGATGCCAGTCGGCGCGCGCCCCGACACCACGGTCGTGCCGCCGTTCAGGTCGGCGATACCGGCTCTCTCCGCGATCGACGGAAGGTTCGTGCCGTTGACGGACACGCCCGCGGCGATCGCTGCGGTGCCGAAGCCTTCGACCTCGGGGCGATGCAGGCTTGCTGCGAGCGCCTTTTGATCGATCGGTCCGTATCCCGCGTTCACGACCGCGCCGATGTCGTACTGCCAACCGAACTCTCGAGGAGTGTGGACGAGATGGATGACGCTCGTACTGAAAACGACGGAGGCGGTGACCGCGGCCACCGCCACGGCGCATCCGACGATCAGTGCCGCCGCGCTCCGATCGCGTGTCGCGGCCCGGACTCCCAGCGCGAAAGCAGGAGAGCCGCGGTTGGTGATCCGGCCCGGGGCCGTTCGCGGGCGCGACCTTTTCTCGGTGGCGCGTGCGGCGAAGGTGCCGGCGACCGGGAGGATGACCGCGAGCAGTATCACTGCTGCGAGCGCCGCAAGCAGAACGATGCCGGACAGGGCGCGTCCCGGTTCGGGATCGACGACCCGGACGCTTGCGATCGCTCCGATGCGCGACGCGATCCATGCGGTCCCGAGTGCGAGGAGGACGCCGGCACATACCGTGAGGCCGACCGGTAGGAGCAGAGCGAGGGCGCGTGACCGTCGGGCCATACCGAGCTCGCGCCATACAACGACGTCCCGCGCGCGGCGGCGGAACACGCGGCTGACGAGGAGCAGCGTCATCGCGAGAGTCGCGATACCGGCAGCGACGCCAAAGACGCGCAGTGCAGTGACCACGGGGGAGATCGATTCCGAGACCCTGGCCGCATCGTCGGCAGTGAACGACGGGATGATCTGGTACCCGACGTTGATGTCTCGCAACGCCTTCGGCAAATGCGCGTTGAGTACTTGGAAGCGGCGCCCGAGCTCGTCGGCGACCCGGTTCGCGCCCGCGTTCCCACCCGCGATCTGCAGCGAGTAGTAGCGATAGTCCATCGAGCAGCGCGGTGGGACGACGGCGCTGATGACCTCGCCTATCGATCCGGTGTCGTCCGGTCTCGGCGTGTGGAGCGTGCAGTCGTACTTGGCCGTTACATCGTGCGACAACAGCACCCGCAGCCGCGGGTACAGCTCGTCGGCGAGGACTTCGTCGGAGAACACCCCGATGCCGACGACGCGCACCGTCGCCTCGCCGATCGGCGGATTCGGCCCCGTCGGTTTCGCGCCCGGCGGGCCCCGGACCGCCTCGTAGAACGACAACGGGATCATTGCGCCAACGTGAAGGTGGAGCGTCGAGGCGGTCTCCCGGCTGACGAAAGCTTCCGCACCGGACCGGACCATCCGACCTTCGAGCACGACCGGTCGATCCCGGGTCGCGTAGCGACCGTCGCTCGACGTACGCACCTGACCGAAGGCGGCCGCGACCGAGTCCTGCAGGTCGGATTTGCCGGAGACCTCGAGCAACGAGTCCGACGTCACGTGCTCGACGCCGGGGACGGATCGGATCACCGACTCCGCCTGCTCCGTGGAGAGACTCGCGTTGATGACGAGCTGGCCGACGTGTTCGCGGCTCAGGTAGTCGGGGTACGCACGCTGGGTCCGGTGCGCGATCTCGAGGCTCGTGAACCCGACACCGAGCCCGACACCGAGCACGAGTGCAATTGCGACGAGCGCGAGCACCTTTCGCAAGCCTTCGCGCAACAGGATGACCGCGACCCGCATCTTCGAAAGGTACCGGCGCGATGCCTCCGACGACAGGGCGCACGCCGGTGATCCGACAGGGGGGTTGGCACCCCTATGTGTCTCGCCGCTCGTGTCTCTCTATGACCGCCCGAGAATGGCCACAGTCCCGAACTTGATCCGGCCGCCCGAGCCACCGACCGCGAAGCACAGTTCGATGCTCGCACAGGAGTGCGATCGGACAGGACACTGCCGCGCTCGAACGAACGAACCAGAGTTAGACCCGGACGACCGTGCGACCGATGGTCCGGCGTTCTTCCATGGCCTCGAGTGCTGCAGGCAACTCGTCGAACTGCACCTCTTGGCCGACGACCGCGCGAACCTTGCCCGCGGCGAGCAAGGCCAGCAGCTCGTTGTGCAGCTGCTCGCCGTCGTGGTGCGACGGGAAGTTGAATCCCGTCATGCGTTTGAACACGACCGGATCGTCGACGTAGGCGTGACACACGCCGACGAGGGAGAAGTTCCCGAAAAGCACGGGCCGCGGCACGAGACCTTCGTCTTCGAGCTCGATGCCGGACGCGAAGCCTGCGAGGATGTGGCGACCGTTGAACGCCATGCACCGGAATGTCTGCAGGGTGACGTCACCGCTCACCGCGTCGAACGCGACGTCCACCCCGCGACCATCGGTCGCGTCGAGCACTGCCTCGACGAAATCCGTGTCGCGGTAGTTGACGGCGATCTCGGCACCGAGCTCGAGGCATAGTTTCGTCTTCTCGGCTGATCCCGCGGTTGCGATGACACGGGCACCGGCGTGCACGCCGAGTTGCAGCGCGGCCGAGCCCGCGCCGCCCGCTCCCGCGTGTACGAGGAGCGTCTCTCCTGCTTGCACCCGGGCCCGTTCGTAGAGCGCGAGCCACGCGAGATGGAACGGCATGAAGATCGCGGCCGCTTCCCGTTCGGGCATGTCGGTCGGCATCTCGAAGGCCATGGCCGCGGGTGCAACGACGTACTCGGCGTACCCGCCGAACGCGCCGGACGGGATCGCGACCACGCGCCGTCCGAGCCACGAATCGGTCCCGGCGCCACATTCTTCGACGATGCCGAGCACTTCCATACCGGGGATATAGGGAACCGGCCGGGGCACGGTCTTGTACCGACCGTGGATGCCGTCGAGATCGTTGAAGTTCAACGTCACCGACGTGACCCGGATCTTGAGCTCGCCGTCGCCCGGCGTCGGCGGGTCGACGTCGTCGAGTCTCAGAATCTCCCGCGGCGCACCGTATTTGTGAACTCTCCAAGCCTTCACGAAGTCAACGTAGCTACCGGCCGGGAGACCGGCAATGACATGTTCTGTTGAAGCTATTGTTCGCCTCGTGCGCGAGGCACCCACGATCGTTCTCATCGGCGCCGGGAGCGCGTCTTTCGGTCTGACGACGATGCACGACCTCTATGCCGATCCGGTCTTCACCGACGCCACGGTTCGCCTGGTCGACCTGGAGCCGGCGCCGTTGGAACGCATGTCGCGACTCGCGGCCGCGCTCGAAGCCGCCACGGCGCGCAACGTCACGATCGAGTGCTTCTCCGACCGGAACGACGCGTTGCCGGGCGCGGACGCCGTCGTCGTGGCGGTCGAGGTCGACCGCGTGAATCGCTGGCTCATCGACTTCGAGATCCCGCGCCGCTACGGCGTCGATCACATCTACGCAGAGAACGGCGGCCCCGGCGGGCTTTCGCACGCGCTCCGGACGATTCCGCTCGTCGCCGCGATTGCGCGCGACGTCGAGCGGTTAGCGCCCGACGCGTTGTTCGTCAACTTCACCAATCCCGAAGGTCGAATCTGCACCGCGTTCCGGCGCCACCTCGACCAGCCCATCGTCGGGCTGTGTCACGAGGTGAAGATCGCCAACGACCGCTTCTCCAAGTTGCTCGGTCGGCGCATCGAGACGAGAGCGGCCGGTCTCAATCACTTCACGTTCCTGCTCGCGGCCTGGGATCGCGAGACCGGGGAGGATGTGACCGGTCAGATGCACGACGCGGTCGGCAACCTCAAGGACGGCGACGGCGAGACGTACGCGTTCGTGAAGCATCTCCACGACCGGTTCGGAGCGATCGTCGCGACGAGTGACAGTCATGCGGGTGAGTATTTCCGGAGCGCGACCGAGTTCACCGCGCCGCTCGACATCGTCGCCCGCCAGCAGGGCATGCGTTCGATGATCGATGACGTCATCGACACGATCCTGGCGGGCACCTTCCATCTCGCGCCCTTCCTCGACTGGGTGACCGACGACGCGCTCCGACCGATCCTACGGGCGGCCATGTCGGGCGAACCTGAACGCATCGCGTCCGCGATCCTCCCGAACGACGACCTCGTGCCCGCCCTGCCCCGCAACGCCGCGGTCGAGGTCAGTGCGACCGCGACCGGCGCCGGAGTGGTCGGCGATCGCACCGACGACCTGCCGACTGGGATCACCGGGGCGCTTCACACCGAGGTGACGATCCAACAGTTGGTCGCCGACGCGGCGCTGCTGGGGTCGCGCGATTGCGCGCTCCAGGCGCTGGAACTCGACCCGGTCGTCAACTCGTCGAAGGTCGCGGAGCTGATCCTCGCCGACTACGAAGCCGTGCACTACGACCTCTGGCCCGCGCTCCGCTGAGCGAAGATGAGAACGGCGGTTCAGGAACTGCGCTCAGCGGCGGGGCTACGCCGGCGCCGGAAGCGCCAGGCGGCGAACGAGCCGGTACCCACGGCGCCAACGCCGATCCAGAACATCCCGGTGTCGTTCCCGCCAGTGAACGGCAGGGCTCCGGAAGCATCGCTGACGCTGGTCGGGCTGGTGGCCGGAACCGTCGATCCTTCGATGACCTCGTGCGCGGTCGTCGGGGGGTAGTCGGCGGCGTGGGCGGCTGACGCGAAGCTGATCGAGCCGACGCCCATCGTCAGGACGATCGCCGAACCCATCACGCCAAAGAGTCTGCGGACCTTCACAATTCCTGCCCTCCTGGCCGACCGGACGCCATCATCGGTGTCCGGTCGCATCCGCCACAGCTGTCGAGTGAGTTTTGCACGTTCGACGCCGAAAAACGCGGATCGGTACCGACTGTTCACACTGCCCGTCCATCGTGGTTGTATCGATCGCGCCGCGAGCCGGACGATATCCAAAGGGTTCGATCGGGTCAGGGTTGGTGCGTGATCACGACGGTCCCGAAGCTGACGTCGGCCCGGTGCGCGACCAGCGCGACCGACCCCTGGTTGAGGTCGCCGTTCGCTTCCAGAAGCCAAGCCGCCGGCTCCGCGGTCCCGGTCTTCCAGATCTTGAACCGGAACAGGCTGCCGCCGGCGCCGTTGTCGGTCGCGCTGGCCTTGAACGTGTAGGGGACTTCGAGCTCGAGTTGGGTCCCGGATTTGTCGGCGATGAGTGTCTGTTCGACGTGCGAGCTCGAGTTCGCGTAGATCTCGACGTGCGCCCGTCGGCCGCCCGATTGATCGAAGAGGAACGCGGCCGGGAACGGATGGCCGGAGCGAGGTTGGTCGGGGTTCGGGGTGCCGTTCAGGTCGGAGGTCGCCCCCGTGAACCCGGTGATCAGTCCGACTGCAGACGAGTCGGGGTCCATCGAGTGGATCGTGACCGGCGCGGTCGCGGTGTACTGCGACCACGAGCTCGCCTGCCCGATGAGCACGAGGCGGTCGTAACCGATGTCCTGATTGCGGATCGTGCCGTCCGACTGCACGACCCAGTGACCGTCGGCGACCTGGGCGATGTTGTCGGCGTTCCCGCCGGCGACCGACCAGTTCGCCGTGTACGGCAGCGGCCACAGTTTGTCGACGGCCTTGTTCACCGTCACGCTCTTTGTCGAAACGTTGCCGTCGTTGTCGACTGCGGTCAGTTTTATCGTGTTCGACCCGTAGTGGAGCTGCAGATAGTCGATCTCCACATTGAAATCCCCCGGCGCCGCGAGTCGGACCGCGTTCTCGCCGAGAGAGAGCGGTTGATCCGTCCCGTCGTTCAGTGAGTACGTCAAGCGGTACGTTCCGCTCGGATCGACGACGTCACCGAGGACGTTCGCCCACTGCTGGGGCTGACCGTGCGTGCCGAACGCCTGATTCACGCCGTACCAGAAATTGATGATCGGCGGATCCGTCGATCGTTCCGTATTGAGGAACGAGTCGACCTTCGCCGAGAACGGCGGTGCGGTGTTCCCCGCGTTCCCGCCGAAGATCCCGACGCGTTGCGGCGTGACGTCGGCCGCGAATGAGGAAGCGGCCGTCCAGTAGAGACCGTCGTAGGAGTAGCCGACCGACCAGTTGGTTCCTCGGTGCGCGACCCGCAGGATCATCGACGGCCGGTTGTAGATCGAAGCATTCGTCGGAGTACTGATCGCCGTACCCGACACGACCTGCACGACGAACGACGTCTGAAACAAGTTCTGGACGACCTTGGCGTACAGGTAGTGCGTCGCGTCCTGTTCGACGACGACCCCTTGTTGCTGGAATTGCCGGGCGACCTGGGAGTCGAACTTGGCGTCGAAGCTGAAGTCGCCGGGTGTAATCGCCTGCATCAAGCGCGGCGCGCGATCACCGTGATCGTTGGGGTCGTGCGTGGCGGTGTCGGATCCGGCCGGCACGCTGATCACGGCGTGCGTGCCGTCCATCAGGACGTTCGAGTCGGCATTCGGATCGACGAAGTCCCAGACCGATCGGTTCAACGTCGGCGTGTTGAGGTCATCGTTCGTGACCTTGTCGGTGAATGCCGAAGGCACTGCCGGGCGTGTCGTCGGCACGGACGACGCCGGCAACACGTGCTTCGTCCCGCTCCCCCCGCATCCCGCCGCGACACAAGCCAACGCCAGGATGAGCGCTGCCCGTCTCCGCACCTCTTGCCTCCTGCACGCCCAGGTGTCCGTAACGTACCCGTCGCCCGGTGCATGCCGTGCCCGGAAACAACGACCGTGCCCTCGCAAGCCGGCTCCCCGACGCATGCGGAGGCGCTTCCCCGAGGCCGGCATCGTCGTCTTCGGCCACCGCCACATTCCGTGGAACGCATCGGCGCCGACGGTCAGCGCCTTTTCAACCCCGGCTCGTGCCCGTGTCGTGATCAGGGCGGCGTGATCACAACACGGTGACTACGCGTCGGTGAGCCGGGTGTGGACCCAGGTCATGATCGCCGTAAGGTAGTCGGCCGGACTCGCGGGATCGGTGTTCGTCAGGTGGATGCGCGACGTCACGACGTGCAGTGAGCAGTCGGGGGTCCCGTCGTTGTCGACACATACCGGCAGGTTCTTCGACTTGCTCGAAGCTCCCTGCGCGGCGATCGCCTGGCGCATGGGTTCGTGGATGCAATCGGTCAAGCGCATGGTCACGACGGTGCCGTTGCGCATCGGGCAGGCGATGGGCGGCGAGCCGCACGTGTTGCTGTCGCCGTGGTTCCAGATGTGCATGATCGGCACGGTCAGCTGTCCGCTCGTCACGAGCTTGTCCGGCTCGTTCGCCGGGCTCGCGAGGTCGGGCTGCACGCGTGCCGCGATCGCGGCGAGTCGGGCCGGATCGTTGTCGTCGGTGCAGTAGCCCGCCTTCTCGGCCGCCGCGAACGCTTCGGTGTTGATGATGCTCGCGTCGGCGACGACACCGGCCGGCGCGATGCCCTGGAGCTGCATCGCCCACGCCACCCCGAAAGCTCCGGCCGAGCCCGCACTCGTGCCGTGGAGGAACGTCTTCGTCGTGGGGTAGCGCTGCTGCACGAACTGGATCGCGGCCTTGGTGGCGTAGACGCCGTTCGTGGTGCGGGGTTGGCCGCCCGGGATCGTGTTCGGGTTGTGCGGATCGGGGGAGTTCGCGCCCGCGTACACGTCATGGCTGCAATACGACACCGCGACGGTCCGGAAACCGGCGGCGTCGGCGCGGACGTTGGCGAGCAGACCGTTGTTGGTGAGATGCGTCGTCAGCGAGGCCGCGTCCTCTTCGACCTTCTGGCCCGGTCCGGGCACGGGATTTCCGAAAGCGTCGAAGTATCCGGCGCCGCCTCCGTGCAGGAAGGCCCACAGGGGCGCCGGCGCGGTGGTCGACGAACCCACCTTGGTGCCGACGACGAACGTCTGGTATCCGCTCACCGCGCACGGGTACGTGCTGTTACGGTAATAGTCGTACTTCCAGCCGCCGGTCGTGCTCGAACTCACGAGCGCAATCGACGAGGTGTTTCCCGGCAGTAAGAGCGTCGAGCAGGCCGTCAGGCCCCCGAGCCCAACGACCACGGCAACGAGCGGCGCGATCCTTCGTATCCAGCGCATACGTCCCTCTCCCCAGGTTCCCGGAAATCTTGTCCGGCCGGGGGCGACTCTTACAGTCTCCTGTGAGCGAATCGCCACGGGAATGTGAGCGTCGGTGAGCCGGACCCCATCGGTGGTGGTGTATGCCGACGGCGTGATGCGGGAGTAGGACGCGCCGATCGGCGAGAAGATCGGAGAAGAACGCGCGTACCTCGGGGCTGGCCTTGAACCCCACGAGCAGCTGGCTCGCGTCCTTCATCGTGTCGTAGTCGACGCGTTCGTGCTGCGCGCAGAGGGACGCAACGTACGCGATCGTCGTCGCGAGGTGCATGAGCTTGTCGTTTGCGCCCTGCGCGATGAGGATCGGGACGCCGATACCGCTCGAGGCGGGAACGTTCTCGGCCAGCCATCTCTTCCAGGGCTCGACCTGGTCGTGTTAGTGGCCCAGGTAGTGACCGACGAGCGGAGTTGCGAGCTTCTCCAAGTCCTTGGTGCTCGGCGTCGAGCACGGCTTGCGATCGCGGGGGACGCGTCGACTCCGGCCGTCGTCAGCACGGTGCTGAGATTCACCGTCGGTCCGTACACCTGCTGGTAGGCGGCGAATGCGTACGCGCCGAGCCCGACGCCGAGGAAGTCGCCGACGTCGTCGCGCAACAGTGTCGCGCGCTGCACTGCGGCGCGGCGACCGCCACCCCGACGAGGTGCAACTCTGGCGCGTAGTCAGCCGCAGCCGCGAACAGCGTCGCCTGTCCGCCCTGGGAGTGTCCCCACAACAAGAGCCGGGTGGCCGCGTGCGCGTCGCGGAGGGCGCGCGCGGCGCGCACGGAATCGAGGACGTTGTTCCCCTCGGTCGTGCCGATCAGATACGACGGCGACCCGATCGCGCCCATACCGGAGTAGTCGGTGGCGGCGATGACGTCGCCGTCGGCCAGGAACTCGTGCAGGCCCTCAATCAACGCGAACGGATCCACGAACAGCGACGGCGCGCAGGCTTGGGCGGAACCGGTCGTCGGGTGGGCCCAAGCCACGACCGGATGTCCTTCCTTGGGTGCGCCGCGCAACGGCGCGACGACGACACCCGAGACCGCGATGGCGTGGCCGTCGACGTCGCGCGAGTGATACGGGATTCGTCACGCGGTCGAGCCGTCGGGCGCGCCGAGCAGTCGTTCGCTCCGGATCAGTTGACCGGGCGCGCCCGCCGGAAGTGGGCTCGGGATTTTGTAAAACGGCTTCTGGGTTTCGTGCTCCACCACCGATTCGGTGGCGCGTCGCGTCGTGCCGCAACCGGCCATGAGCGCGGCGACCTCACCGACTCCGAGCAACCAGGCGATCGCCCGGCGCATCGATTCAGGTGGCCGGGAACCAGCTGGCGTGGAGCCCGTTCGGGACGCGTTGCGGAATGCGCACGCGCGCCATCGGTACCGCGGGGTCAGCCGCGTCCCAGACGAGCAGCCTCGCCGATCGCGCTGCCGGTAACCAGCGGATCGGTTCCGAGCCGTCGCGTCGGATGAGCCCGACGCGCGTTCCGAGCTCGGGCTCCCACTTCAACACGTCGCCGCCGCGCATCATCGCGTTCAGGTCGAGGGTGGCGGGCCCGAGGATCAACACCACGTAGTGCTGCGTCGCCGCGATGCCGTGGATCACGTACGACCGGTCGATGAACGGGTCGAGCCAGAAGGGCTAAGTTCCTCGGTTCGTCCGACGAATCCCCGCCCACTCATATGCAATCGCTCAGAGCTGGAGCCGGTAGAGCTTGGCTGCGTTCTCGCCGAGGATCTTGCGCTGCACTTCGGTGCTGAGGTCCTGCAGGTTGTGCGCGGCGGTCTTCAGCGGGTCGGGGTAGAGGCACGTGGGGTGGGGGAAGTCGGTCTCGAACATGATGTTGTCCTCGCCGACCGAGTCGATCAGCCCGGCCAGGTTTCGGTACTCGAACCACGTCGTGGCGTAGATGTTCTTCTTGAAGTACTCCGACGGCAGCATCGCCATACGGGCCTTGGCGTCGGGTGCGTTCTCGTCCATCTCGTAGTCGAGTGCCTCGAGGATGAACGGGATCCAACCGGTGCCACTCTCGACCGACACGACTTTGAGCTCGGGGTAGCGGTCGAACATCCCCGCGCAGATCATGTTGACGACGACCCGTGCATTCCCGATGAACAGGAGCGCGCCGCCGATCGCGAGCTTGGTGTCGTCGTCGTGCGAGTCCCACGGGTACGCACCGAAGAAGTTCATGGTGGTCAGGCTCGCCCCGATGTGGAAGTGCACCGGCATCTCGAGCGCAGCGCACGCTTCCCACACCGGGTCCCAGGACCGGTTCGCGAGGTCGGGTGAGCCGAGGTCTTGGGGGTCGGACGTGAGGTTGACGCCCCGCAGTCCGAGGTTCTTGGCCCGCTCGACTTCGCGCACGCACGCGTCGAGATCCCACGCGGGCAGGATCGCCATCGGTAGCAACCGATCGCCCGAGTCCGACTGCAGCTCCGCGTTCGCGTCGTTGAAGATCTCGATGCACAGGTCTCGCAGCTCGGGGTCCTTGACGAGGTCGCCGAGGGTCTGGCCGCCGAGACCGATCACGCCCGGGAAGATGATCTGGGCCCAGATCCCGATCTCGTCGAGCAGCTCCATGCGCGCCTTCGGGTCGTGGCCGGCGGCATGTCCCTGTTCGATCTCCCACTCGTACAGGCCTTCGAAAGAACGGCCCTTCTTCCCGTGCTTGTCGACGACGCCACCCGCGCCGGCCCGGCCGAGCACGATGTCGCCTTCCACCACCCACGTCGCCGCGCCGTCGACCTGGGTCACGTGCGGCACGCGATCCTGGAACTTGGCCGGCGCCCGGCTCGTCCAGAGATCGTGGCGTTCGGTCATGTGGGTGTCGGCGTCGATCACCTTGACCTGGTCGAGCGGAAGCGCCATCTGATCCCCCTGCGTTGCTACCGGTTCTGCGGGAAGCCGAGATTGAGGCCCCCGTGGCTCGGATCGAGCCAGCGACTCGTGACCACCTTGCCACGCGTGAAGAAGTGGATGCCGTCGCGCCCGTACGCGTGCGTATCGCCGAAGAGCGAGCTCTTCCATCCGCCGAAGCTGTAGTAGGCGACGGGGACGGGGATCGGGACGTTGATCCCGACCATCCCGACCTCGACCTCGTTCTGGAAGCGGCGGGCGGCGCCGCCGTCGTTGGTGAAGATCGCCGCACCGTTGCCGTAAGGGTTCGCGTTCACGAGTGCGAGCGCTTCGTCATAGGTGTCGACCCGGAGCACCGACAACACCGGCCCGAAGATCTCGTCAGTGTAGAGGTGCATCCCGGTGGTGACACGATCGAAGAGGGTCGGCCCCAGCCAGAATCCGTTGGTGTCTCCGTCGACGGCGTGGGCGCGTCCGTCGACCACCAGCTCGGCGCCGGCCTCGACGCCCGAGTCGAGATACGACGTGACCTTGTCGAGATGCGCCTTCGTGATGAGCGGGCCCATGTCGGAGCCGGTGCGGCCGTCGCCGACCGTCAGGCCGGTGACGCGTTCGGCGATCTTGGCGACGAGCGCGTCGGCGGTTTCGCCGACGGCGACGAGCGCGGAGATCGCCATGCAGCGCTCACCGGCCGAACCGAAGCCGGCGCTGACCGCGGAGTCGGCGGCGAGATCGAGGTCGGCGTCGGGCAGCACGACCATGTGGTTCTTGGCCCCGCCCAAGGCCTGCACGCGCTTTCCGGCGCGGGTCCCGGTCTCGTAGACGTAGCGCGCGATCGGAGTCGAGCCTACGAACGACACCGACCGCACATCGGCGTGTTCCAGCAGTCGATCGACCGCGACCTTGTCGCCGTGGACAACGTTGAACACGCCGGCGGGCAGTCCGGCTTCGGCCCACAGCTCCGCGAGCCAGTTCGCAGCCGACGGATCCTTCTCGCTGGGCTTGAGGATCACCGTGTTGCCGGCCGCGATCGCGATCGGAAAGAACCAACAGGGAACCATCGCCGGAAAGTTGAACGGGCTGATGATCGCGGCCACACCGAGCGGTTGACGGATCGACGTGACGTCGACGCGCGCGGAGACACCCTCGGAGAAGTCGCCCTTCAGTATCTGCCCGAGACCGCACGCGAACTCGACGACCTCGAGCCCGCGGGCGATCTCGCCCTCGGCGTCGCTCGACACCTTGCCGTGTTCGGAGGTGATGATCGCGGCGAGCTCGTTGGTGCGTTGGTCGAGCAGCTCGCGGAAGCGGAACAGGATCTTCGACCTCTGCGCGATCGACGACGTTCGCCACGACTCGAACGCGACGCTCGCGGCAGTGACAGCAGTGTCGACGTCGTCGGCGGACGCGAAGGCGACCTGCTTGGTGACCTGACCCGTCGCCGGATCGAAGACGTCGCCGCGCCGAGCCGACGTTCCGTCGACGAGCTTTCCGTCGACCCAGTGGGTGACGATCGGAATCTCTGCGTCGGTCATCGTGTGCAGTCTCGCCGCGCGCGGCCGCAGACTCCAAACGTCGGTAATACAGTTCGCGAAATGGCAATGATCGATATCGGCGGCACCGCGATCGCGTACGAGCTCGTCGGCGAGAAGACGGGGGCGGGTCGGCCCTGGGTGATCACACCGGGCGGTCGGTTCACCAAGGAGTCGCCCGGGGTCCGAGAGCTGGCCGAGGCGTTGGCTGCGCACGGAAAACACGTGCTCGTGTGGGATCGCCCGAACACGGGCGAGTCCGACATCTGTTTCAACGGCGCGTCCGAATCGGTGATGCAGGCTGACTTCCTCGCCGGTCTGTTGCGCGGTCTCGACCTTGCGCCGGCGGTCATCATCGGAGGATCGGGCGGCGCCCGCGTCTCGCTGCTTGCCGCCGCCCGTCATCGCGACGTCGCGTCCAAGCTCGCGATCTGGTGGATCTCCGGCGGCCCGTTCGGATTGCTGACGCTGGCCATGGTCTATTGCGGCGAGTCGATCCGGGCCGCGTGGCAGGACGGGATGGACGCGGTCGTCGAGCTCCCCGAGTGGGGAGAGGTGCTGGCGCGCAATCCCGGCAACCGTCAACGCTTCCTCGATCTCGACCCGAAGCAGTTCATCGAGACGCTCGAACGATGGATGCTGGTGTACTGCCCCGATCCGAAGGCGACGCTGCCGGGTCTCCCCGACGATGCGCTCGCCACCTTCGACGTACCGACACTCGTGTTCCGCAGTGGCGCGAGCGATCCGTACCACACTCGCGCCACATCGGAACTCGTGCACTCGCTCATACCGACGTCGCGGATCGCGGAACCGCCGTGGGGCGACCGTGAATGGATCGAACGCAGCGCCGCCGCGCGCAACGGCGAAGGCGGCTTGTTCGAACGCTGGCCTCTCCTCGCGCCCCAGCTGCTCGAGTTCGCGGCGGAGTAGTTCGGGAAGGCGCGTGTCGAGTGCAGCGCAGTGAGCAGCGCGGTCAGGGCCCCGCCTTTGGTCGAGGGGTGGGTCAGCATCCCCTCGGCGTGACGGGTGTTCACCCTTTCCCCGGTTCGCCGGACGTGATTCGCTGAGCGTGATGACATCTCCGACCTGGGCGGCGGTACGGATCTGGGGACGCGCCGATCTGCGGCGTCGCGGCGCGCGCCGAACGGCGTCGGCGGTGCCGAGATACGAGCGGGCCTCGGCCGTGCCCGACGCCGCGGTGCTGGCCAACAGCCCTTCGTTCGACGCCCATCAGCGCGCGGAGACGGACGCCTTGCCCGAGGTCCGCAAGTCGTATCCGTTCGAGATCGCGTTCGGTCTCAATCCGATCAAGCCCGCGAACTTCGAGTCGTCGACGCTCATCCCGACGACGCCGGACTCGGTGAAGGCATTGTTCGGGGTACTTGTCGCCGGTCGACTGCCGGACCCGGCGCGCGCCGACGAGGTCGTCGTCGACGAGAACGCCCGGCGCGCAGACTCGCTCCCGCTCGGATCGACCATGGCGGTCGGACAATCGATCCCGCCCGCGGAAGTGGCGCAACTGCCCCCGGGATTCGTGCCCCCGCATGTCGATCGGAGCTACACCGTCGCCCTGAAGGTGGTCGGCATCGCGAAATCGGTCTCCGCGGACCCCGGATGGGCTCCGTCGAGCGGTTTCTTCGCCCAATACGGACCGCGGACCGCAGGGTTCATCAATGCGTTCGTCACGCTCCGCGGGGCCACGCCGATATCCCACGCTTCTCCGCGGACATGACCCGCATCGTGGGTCGTCCCGCGGCGGCGGTGTTCTCGTCGGCCAAGCGCTCGTGCGGGCGGTGACAGCCGGCGCGGCAGACCTGCCGACGTGGCGGTAGCCCTGCTCGCCGTGGTCGTCGCCAACCCCCTCGCGCTCGTCGTTGCGAACCTCCTCGCGGCCGGACCCGCCCACGCCGCCACCCGCATCTCCCCGGCCGGTGCCCTCCGAGCGGAGTAGCGAATCGGTCGATCAAGCGCGATTTGGGGTCAGGTTCGGCTCGCGACGCGCCGAAGTCTTGGTCGATGGCCGCGCACACGATCGCAGTATGGGAGCAGGGTGCACTCGGGGAGCAGCGGGTCGGCGCGCTGCTCGAACGGCTGCGACCGCACGGCGCGGTCCCTTTGCACGATCGGAGAATTCCGGGGTCGCGGGCGAACATTGATCACGTCGTTGTGGCCCCGTCGGGCGTGTGGATCGTCGACTCCGAGAGCTACCGGGGCCGGATCGAGCGCCGCGGCCGCCGGGGCGACCCCCGTCTTTTCGTCAAGGGCCACGACCGAACGAACCTCGTCGAGGGGATGGCGAAGCAGTACGACGCCGTTCGCGACGCGATGACCAACGCCGACGTCCCGATCCATCGGGTGCTCTGCTTCACCGGCGGCGAATGGCCCTTCTTCGCAAAGCCGTTCGCGATCGACGAGGTCTGGATCACGTGGCCGAAGGCGCTCGTCGACTCGATCCGGCGCGCGAGTACGCACGGGTTGCCGGTCTCCGACATCTCGACCGAGCTCGCGACGCGCTTCCCGGCCACCTTCTGACCACGATCAGCTCGTTACCTCGAGGCGCTCTTACGCGCCTCAATGTCTGAGGCTGCACATGCGAGAAGTGGTTGCTGCCGCCCGTCGGGGCTCAGGCGAGGATCTTCGACTTCAGCTTCTGGAACTCGGAGTCGGTGGCGATCATTGGGTGGTCACTCCCTCGAGTGATCTGTTCGCGGCGAGGGTATTGCACGAACGAGGCGCTCGCACCCGGCGCGCATTTACGATCCTGCCGATGGACGGGCGGGGTGACGTCGAGATCGTCGAGCCCGAACGCGCGCCCTATGTTCGGCGGCCGTCTGATCTCCTGCGACTGCTTCTCGAATTTGCCGCACTGCTCATAGGTCTCGGTATCGCGCTGCTCGCGCAGGACGCGATCATCTCGTTCAACGAGAGCCTATTGCAGTTCGTGGACGGACTCGGGCACGCGCGCCAGCACATCATCCAGGACTCGGTCGGCGCGTTCATTGCCGCGGTCGTGCTCGTCGCGATCATCGTCCTGCTTCTGTTGAGGCGGTGGCGCGCTCTTGGCTATCTGGTGCTGGCCGACGTGGTTGCCGAGTGCGGCTCCATCCTCATGGCCAAGGCCGTGCATCATCTCGAGCCCCGTACGTTCGCGGCGCGCACGACGTCGACGTTCCTGCCGAACGGCGCGTTCCACGGCACCGGCGTGCTCGCAGGCCTCGTCGCGATCGTCGCGGTCAGCTCACCGTGGATGAACCGGCGCTGGCGTCGGTTCGCGTGGGCCGCGATCATACTCGCTGCCGTCACGCGCCTCGCGACATCGCCACCGCCATCATCGAGGCGCTGGAACGAGCGGGATTCCGTGTGACCGCGCTGCGCGCGGCCGCAGTCGATGCCCGCGCCAGCGTCCCCTACTTCGTCACCGTCGACGACGGCGAGACGCTCTTCGTCAAGGTTCAGGGCGCCGGCCAACGCGACGCCGATCTTCCTCTTCCGCCTCTACCGGTGGTTGCGGTTCCGCGACATCGGTGACGAGCGGCCGTTCGGGTCGGTTCGGCGTGCGGTCGAACACGAGATGCTCGTCGGATTCAAAGCGCGCGACACGGGCACCCGTACGCCGCGCCCCCGCGCCATCGCCGACGTCGACGCGCCCGGCGGCGCAGTATTGCTCGCCGCGGATCAGGTCGTCGGACACGGCGTCGATTCGGTCGAAGAATCGGATCTCACCGAAGCCGTGCTCCGCGACATGTGGGAATAGGTCAAGGCGATGCACGACAACCGGATCGCGCACCGTGATCTGCGGCTGGCGAACCGACTGCTCGACGCGCACGGGTCGGTGTGGATCATCGACTTCGGTTTCGGGGAGATGGCGTCGCGGAGAACTGCAAGAGCCGACGACGTGGTGGGCCTCCTCGCGTCGACTGTGCTCGTGGTCGACGCGCAACGCGCAGTCGATGCCGCGGTCGGCGTGCTCGGACCGGACCCGATCGGCGACGCGTTGTCGCCATCTATCTGCTCTATCCGCAGCTCGCGAGCATCGACATGGTCTTTTCCGAGATCAAGCACGCGAGCACCGGTTGGGTACTCGTCGCGGTCGCGGCGTCAGCGATGACCTACCTGGGCGCGACGATCAGCATGAAGGGAGCGGACCCCACTTCGCTGCCGACCCTGCACACCTTCAATACCCAGGTCGCGTCGTCGTTCGCGAATCGGCTCACGCCCGCGCAGGCGGGCGGCTACGCGGTCAACATCCGATTTCCCAACGCAACGGCGTCGATACCCCGACCGCTATCACCGGCGTCGGCCTCAACTCGCTCGGCGTGCTGATCGTGCACCTCTCACTCACCGGCGCGTTCGCGGCGTGGGCCGGTACGAGCAGTTTCGGCGGCAAGCACATCAAACCGCCGGCCGTCTTCGTCTACAGCACCATCGCGCTCGTGATCGTCGCCGCGATGGTCGCGCTGCTCCCGATCGGGCGCCGCACAATCAACCATCGCGTCGTGCCCGCCGGGATCCGGGCCCGGCACGGTCTCGCCGAAGTGGCTCGCCGGCCGGGCAAGCTCGCGCAACTGTTCGGCGGTTCCGCGATCGTCACGATGAGCTCGATGGTCGCGCTCGCGGCGTCGCTCCACGCGTTCGGTGGCGATCTTCCTTCGCCCGGATCGGCTTCACCTATCTGGCGCGTCGGCCGTCGCCAGCGCGGTCCCGACGCCGGGTGGGCTCGGCGGCGCGCAAGCCGCGTACGCGGCCGCACGCACGTTTGCCGGGGTCGACCAGGCGGTCGCGCTGTCGAAGGTGTTCCTGTTTCGCTTCGCGACCTTCTGGATGCCGATCCTGCCGGTCTGGCTGGTCTACCGCTACGAGCCGCTCCGGGGCGACGTGTAGCCGCGACAGATCGGGCGGGTCAGCACGCCGCAGACGAGTCCGAGGCCGGCGCCGCCGATGGTGTCGAGCGGTAGGTGCGCGCCCGAGTAGATGCGTGCGAACGCAATGAGGCCCGCGACCGCGAACACCGCGACCTGCCCGGCCGCGAGGAGCGACGGGGCCAGCGTGGCCGCGAGTGCGAACGCCACCGCCGAGTGGCCCGACAGGTAGCCGAGACCGCTCACGCGCTGGTGGAGATGCACGCCCGGCAGCAGTACCGCGGGCCGGGCCCGGCCGACCGCGTTCTTGACCACCTTCGAGAGCCAGTACGCGCCTTGACCGCCGACGAGCGTCGCGAGCGTGAGCCGGCGATCGCGCGTCACGAGCCCGGTCACCGCAACGACGGCGAGCGATCCCTCCAAGCTCCCGAGCTGCATCGGCACGCGCACCGCGGGCCGGAGCGCGTTGGGCAGATCATTCACGCAGCGGAAGACGTGGATCTCCCACCCGGGAATGTCACCCGACGCCGCGACCCAACTGCCGGCGAGGAGCGCGCCCCCGCCGACGACGAGGAGCACTCCGTCGCGCCGGACGCCGAGCGTGCGCGGCAACGGAGCGCTACCTCTCGACGTCGACGACGCCCATCATTCCGCCGTCCTCATGGCTGAGGATGTGGCAGCGGAAGACGTCGCGATCGGGCCTTTCCAAGCATGCTCCTTCATGGCGTAAGCCTAGGGGCTCGGGTGGCGAGGCGATGGGAAGAATGGGAAGGTACGGCGTCATGGATCGCGACACGTTCGCCGCGCTCGCGGTCATCGCAACCGTCGCAGTGATCGCGCCGCTCGTCTCGGAGATGTTGAGAGGCCGCATCCCCGGGGTCGTGCTCGAGATCCGCTCGCGATCGCGGGCTGGGCCGCGACGCTCGTGCTCGCACTGGCGCTGGCGCTGGCGGCGACGCTCGTGATCACGGGCTTCGCCCTCTCGACGCTCCTGATCGGGCTCGCGCTGACGACCACGGCCCTCGGCACGCTGCTACCGATGCTCACCGACAACGGTGAGATGCACACTCGCTGCGGCGCGCTCGTACTTGCGATCGGCGCCGCGGGCGAGTTCCTGCCGATCGTCGCCGTCACCCTGCTGCTCTCCGGCAACACCGCGTTCGCGACCGGACTACTCCTCGTCGTTTCGTCGTTCTTGCCGTCACGGCGGCCGCGGTCGCGCTCCGGCCCAAGCCGCATCGCTTCGCGCTCATGCTCGGGCGGACGCTGGAAACCAGCTCGCAGCTGCCCATCCGTATCGCGATGTTGCTCGGCGCGTTCTCGGCGCGTTCTCGGCGCGTTCTCGGCGGGGCTCGTTGTGCGGCTCGCGAATCAGGGCGAGAACGCGACGATCATCGACACCTTCGTGCTGCGCGATCGGATCGCGGTCGCGCTCGTCCCCGCGGGGATGTTGTCGGTACTGTGTTCCCCGCGATCGCGTTCGCGCTCCGTCGGCGCCCGGTTCGCGAACCGACCTGATCGCGACCTTCAGGTCACTTCTGGTAGAAGGACGGGCTCGTCGCGCCTTTTGGCACACCCTCGTACGGCTCTGCGAGCTCGGCGACGGTCGGGCCGTGCTGCGCGGCGAGCGGCGCGAGCTTGTCGAGATCGAATCCGTACACATGGGCTGCGTTGACGGCGAAGATCTGGTGCAGCTCGGCCGCGTCGACGTCGGAGAACGCGCGCCGGAGGCTCTCCCGAGAGAACGGCGTGGAACCCTCGTGGTGCGGATAGTCGCTGCCCCACATGTACTTCTCGATGCCGATGCGCGTGCGGGCCTTACCGTCGCTCGGGCTCGGGAAGCTCGCACCGATCCAGCAGTTGCGGGCGAAGTAGTCGCTCGGCTTCATCGGGAGCGCGGAGTCGGGATCGAAGCCGACCTCTCCGGTGCGACCCATCGCCATCGCCATGTGCAGCCCGTCGAGCTGGCGGATCGTTTCCGGTACCCAGCTCGCGCCCGACTCGGTCATCACGAACTTGAGCGTCGGGAAGCGTTCGAAGATGCCGCCCATGATCATGAACCACATTGGCCGGTGCGCGAAGTACGGCGTCTCGATTACCCAGAGCACCTGCGCGAACGGGTACTTCCCGTGATCGGGGAGACCGGTGCCGGAGTGGCTGTTGACCGGCATGTCGAGCTCTTGGCACGCGGCCCAGATGGGGTCGTAGCTCGGGTCGTACACCGGCGGCACGTCGTACTGGTCGGGCGGGAGGTTCGGGACGAGTATTCCGCCGCGCAACCCGTGCTCGCGCGCCCAATGGACTTCTGCGACTGCGTCGTCGACGTTGTTGAGACAGATCTGGGCGATGCCGGCGCGACGGTCGGGTGCCTGCGAACAGAAGTCGGCGAGCCAGCGGTTGTGGGCCTGGATGCCGGCCCAGCGCAATTCGTACTCTGCGTTCGTCGGCGGCCGTGCGATCACGACGCCGGTCGGGAAGAAGGGCGGGATCGTGTTGGGGAAGAACACCTCAGCGACCTGGCCGTCGGCCTCGAGGTCCTTCCACCGGCGGGCGTCGTCCCAGTTGCGGGTGCGGCTGTCGCCTTGGAGGTCGCGGTACGGATTCTTGTACGCCCCGCGCCAGGCGTCGTAGTCGTCGTGGTACTTCGGAGCGAGGTAGTCGCGGTACTCCGCGGTCGAGCCGCCGCCGTGGCAGTCGGCCGAGATGATCGTGTAGTGGTCGGTGGGCGCGCTCGGCGGGGCGACTGTCAACGGTGGTTCCTTTGGCTCTTCGTCGGGCGGCGGGGGGCACGCGTCAAGCTGACACGCGTGTCATATCCACGGTAGCGGCTGCCGAAACGGGGCGGTAGTGGGACGGCAACCCCGACGGGTCAGTCGATCGCAGGGGGCGCGCCGCCGCGATCTTGTGATGTCGAGGAAGTGCTCGAACGCGGCGTCGACGCCATCGGAGTCGCCGGTCGCGAGCACGTCCAGCAGCAGCCCTCGCACCACCGCGAGTCCGAGCCGGGCCTCGGCCCGGGCCTGATCGGCTGCGAGACCGTCGGCGACGAGGGCCGCGGTCGCGGGCTCGACCCAGTCGTCGATCACTCCATCGAGGACCGACTTCGCGTCCTCGCGGCCCTGCAACGCCTGTCCGTATACCTCGAAGAACAGCCGTTCGTGGGCCGCCAACTCCGGCGAAGGGAGGCGCTGCCAGAACCGGCGCGACACCTCCTCCCGCGAGCCCCCTGCCGCGTCGAACAAACCCGCCGGCGCGGCCTGCTCGCGCCGTTCCGACGCCGCCGGGGGCGCCTGATCGCGTAGCGTCGGCGGCTGGATTCCGATGACGACACCGCCGGGAGGCGGTCGCGGGCCAGAATCGTCGGCGGCTATGGAGACCAATGATCCCCTCGGAAGCGCGGTGAGCGACTCACCCCCGTTGTCCCGCCTCGAGCGCGGGCGTCGGCTCGCGGCCCGGGCCCCGGTTCCCGAGGGCACATTCGCGGTGGGCGCCGGCCTCGTCATCGCCGGGCTCGCAACCTACGCCTTCCAAATTCTCGCGTTCCGCAACCTGGACAAGCTCGACTACGGCGCGCTGAACACGCTCTGGGTGGTCGTCTTCGTGCTCGCTCCCGGGATCTTCCTGCCGCTGGAGCAGGAGGTCGGGCGAGCCATGGCGGCCCGGAAGGTTCACGGCCTCGGGGGGGCACCGATCGTGCGCCGCGCCAGCGCGCTCGGCGCCGCGTTTGCGATCGCGATGACGATCGCGGTGGTGATCGTCGCGTTCACGACCTCGCTCGTGTCGAAGCTCTTCGCCGGGCATCCACTCCTGGTCGTGTGCCTCGTCATCGCGTTGTTCACGTTCGGGATCGAGTACCTCGCGCGCGGCGCGTTCGCGGGGACCGGGAACTTCGGCGCGTACGGGGTGAGCATGGCCGCGGAGGCGTTGTTGCGCCTCGCACCGTGCATCCCGCTCGCCCTCGTCGGCGCCAAGAATCCGGTGTGGTTCGGGCTGTGTCTCGCGATCCCGCCGCTACTCGCGACGGGGATCGCACTGAGGGGCCGCGACGATCTGATGCAGCCGGGTCCGCCTGCGCCCTATCGCGAGATCTCGGCCAACCTCGGGTATCTGCTGGGCGGCTCGCTGTTCGCGCAGGTGCTCGGCTACGCCCCGTTCATCGGCGCCCAGGCGCTGGCCAAGCCGAGCCAACGGACCGCGGTGGCCGACTTCATCGTGGGGTTGTTCTTGTCGCGCATCCCGATCGTGTTGTTCCAGGCCGTGCAGGCGGCGCTGCTCCCGGGGCTCACGTCGATGGTGAGCGCGGGTCGCGACGACGAGTTCCGGGTCGGTGTGCGCCGGCTCGTGATCGTGGTCGTCGGTATCGGCGTGCTCGGTGTCGTCGCGGGCTACCTCGCAGGACCGTGGGCCGGGGGCCTGTTGTTCGGCGCCAAGTTCAACCTCGGCCGGGCCGACGTTGCCCTCCTCGCCACCGGCAGCGGGCTGTTCATCCTCTCGTTGACGATGTCACAGGCACTCATAGCGCTGTCGGGCCATGCCTTCACGATGTACGCGTGGCTGGTCGGGCTCGTGGCGTTCGTCCTCACGACGGCCGTCGTGAGTCACGAGCTGTTCCTGCGGGTGGAGCTCGGCTCGATCGCCGGCGCCCTGGCCAGCCTCCTCATGATGGCGTTCTTCTTCGTGCGCAGGCTGCGCAAGGGCGTTGCCGCGGGCGATCTCGCGTCGCTGATCGACCAGCTCGTCTCCGAGCCGCTCGAGATCTGACCCGCTTTACCTGCGGGTGTTCGGGCAGAGGCCGCGCTGTTGCGCCGTGGGCTGCGCGATCGTGAGCCGTGAGCCCTGTTCGGAGTAGTTGGTAACCGTTGTGCCGTTCGCGTGGACGTCGACGACCGCGAACGCGGCGTTCGTCGTGATCGAGACCGGCATGCCCGTGGTCGTGCACGGGAGGGAGACGACGGGCCGCCCGGGTGCCTGTACGACGACGAGTACGTGGTGATTGCGTGCGGGATCGTCGACCCGTAACACGGCGACGCCGGCGATCGTCAGCCTCGTGATCGTCGGTGCGACACCGGTCGTCGGTGTCGGATAGATCACCGACGCGGCGTGCATACTCGCGCTGGTCATGCTGGTAGAGAGCACTGCGTCGGAACCGAGCTGGTCGTGTGTCTGTTCGTAGAGGCCCTGCGTCACCGAGGTGGTCGGTGCAGTCGGTGAGTCGAAGGCCATTCCGGTGTCGACCCGCGCCTGCGTCCGTGCCCACTCCCCGCCGGCCGCGGTCTGCGTAAAGGTTCCGCCGCTCGCCTGGTACGGCGTGGCCGGGATCGCGGACGCGGGTTCGAAGCCGCGCTGGTTGACGGAGAGCGCAGGCTGCGGATCGGTCATTCCCGTCGTGCCGCCACCGTTTCCGTGGAGCGGCCAGGTGAAGCTGCGGGGCGTGCGCGAGAGCACTGCGTCGGCAATGACGAGGTACTGCCGGTCGACGAACAAGAAGCGACGCTGCACGATCGCGGAATCGGCAGTCGCAAGCTCCTGGTAGTCGCGCCCGTGCAGCGCCGCAGGGGCGACGTACGACGGTGAGCGGCCGTACACCGAAGTCACAGTCGCGGCCGCGACGTCGGGGGTGTCGAGGGTGGCGGTCGCGTACGCCTCGCCGTCGACGGGGACCGGCGCGGTCGGCGACGTCGTGAACGCGCTCAGCTGACTCGAACCGAGTGTCGACGCGCTGTTCGGGTTGCCGGGCGACTCCGGATCGGTCGCGGGGCCGACGAGCACGAGGTTGTGCGCGCTGGGGTTCGACAGCACCCCGTGCTGGGTCCACGTGTAGTTGACGTAGCCGGGATCGAGGAGCAGGCGCTCGCCGTAGGCATCGAGGAGGAACGAGCCCGGGTCGGCGTGATCGTGCACGGCCGCGAATGCCACGCCGGCCCGGCCCGGCGCCCGCCCGAAGCCGCGCGATCCGCCGTGCTCGGCTTGCACGAACGCGACGACGCCGCTCTTCGTCCAGTCGCTGCGGAACACGAGATCACCGCCGGCCGCGCCGAGACGGTTGGGTGATTCCGTCGGCGGCGTCGCCTTCACGTGGTCGTTGAACGTCACGATCTCGTCGGCGGCGAGATCGACGTTCCCGGTGCTCTCGTACGGCACCGACGCGCTGGTCGACGCGGTGTTCGCCCAACGCCACGCGTACGCCCCCGCGTTCGGATCGGTAGAGGGCAACGCTCCGAAAAAGTACGCGTCATCGACGTTGCTGTCGTCGAAGGGGGCGACGGTGCCGTCGGGCTGGGTCATGTCGAGCTCCCAGCGCCCGATGTCGGTGAACCATGTCGCGGTCCAGATGTCGTCGACCACGACGCCGGTGCGCGTCTGCCACGCGCGTCCTCGGCCGACCTGGTCGAAAGCGCGGGCGAACGGCACGACGTTCTCCGACGCGTAGCGCCAGTAGAACGGCCCTTCGCCGTACGTTCCGTCACCGGATCCTTCGGTATAGCGCACGACCTGTTGGACGTTGGTCATGGCGAAGTCGAGCCAGGTGTCCAGCTCGGCGTTGTCAACCCCGGGCGAGCCCGCGAGCGCGATCGCCATCGTGCCGATCGAAGCTGCACCCTTGGCGAGGTGATTGTTGGTGAGGAACGCGAGGAAGGGCTGGTAGTCGCCGTAGAACTGCGTGGTCCACGCCACGAGGTTCCCGATGATCACGGCTCCGGTCGCCGCAAAGGGATAGTTGGCGCCCGCGAGCGTGTCGTACGCGGTTGCCATCTGGATCATCTCGTTCGAGGTGTTGATGTCGCGATCCGGATCGACGTGGATGCGGCTCGTCGTGCACGTATCGACGAGGTAGTCGCGCGCGAGATCGCCGAGGGCGGTGCGTTGGGTAGTCGTGGGCACGGCGGCGCGTCTCGTGGTGCTGTCCCAGATCCGGTTCACCGCGTACATGAACGAGAGGTCCTTGGCCGCGCGTGCTTTGCCTTCCTCGCGGCCGATGTTCGCCGAGAGCCCGCAGTTCGCCTGGTCGGCCGCCGACGGAGGGGCGGCCTGCGCGATCTCGGTGTCCATGCGCTGCAGCAATGTCGAGTACGGGGCGCGCGCGAGGCGGCGGTCGACGACAGGAATGTCGGCCGCGCGCAACAGGATGCGGGGCCGCGCGACGTTCAGTTGGGTGACGTCGCCGACCGCAGGAGTCGGAGGGGGAGCGGCCGTCGTCGGGGCTCCCGAGGAGCTCGTCGCCAACGCCGTGGCCGTTGTCAGTGCCGCGACCGCCGCCAACGCGAACCCGCGCACCATCCGCCGTGTGAACACAGACGTCCCCTCCCCCGATGGACAATAAGTCTCGCGTAGCCATGGCAAGTGGGGCCAGACCAGACGGTGCGCGTCGGCTCGTCCACGTCGATTTCGGCATCGGCATCGACGACGTCACCGCGCGTTCGTTGACGTGCATCGAAGCTCGGGTCAGGTGATCTTGAGGGTGTAGGCGGCGGCGGCGCCGGTGGCGAAACCGGTTCCGGTCCCGGGGAGGAACACGCGGACGGTGCGGTTGCCGGTGACCGCGGTGGCGTCGACCTTGATCGTAAGCGTCACCTCGTTCTCACTGGTGCGGTTGCTCGCAGTGACGGTGATGTTGTTCCCGAACGCGGACGGTCTGCAGGTCGCGAACGAACACGTCACTCACCGTTGTAGTCGCCGGCGAGATAGTTGCGTCCGTCGACTCGTAGGCACGTAGCGGCCGTTGTAGCTGACCGACGGATCCTCGCTCTCCGCCGTGAGCTGGGGGCCGGTGCTGTCGGTACTGATCCGTTCGACGGTGCCGGTGGCGAGGTCGCGGACGAAGACTTCGGCGACGCTGTTGGTGTCGCCGGCGACGCGGTTGGTCGCGCTCGAGTTGAAGGCGACGTAGCGCCCGTCAGTGCTCAGTGCCGTCAGCTGGGAGATGTCGTTGCCCAGAGCGGTTTGGTAGCGGCTGATGAGGTCGGTGGTGTTGGTATTGGTGTCGCGAACGAAGACGTCGTAGCTGTTGTTGGTGCGGGTCCGGCGAAGCTGGTTGCGCTGGAGTCGACGCTCATGCGAGCGGTGGTGTTGGTGGTGCGGTCGCGGCGGAAGATGTCGCCGGCGTTGTCGGTGTCGCCGGTGACCCGGTTCGGGGCGAGGGACACGAAGCTGACGTAGCGGCGTCGTCGGAGATGGCAGGTTGGAGACTGAAATTGGTGCCCTGGGTGCCGGCACTGGCGACACTCGCTCGGGTGGTGGTGTTCGCGGTCGGGTCCCGGACGAAAACGTCGCGAGCGGCGTTGGTGTCGCCGGCGACGAGATTGGTGGCGTCGGCGCGCCGCGTCCGAGCTCCGCTCGCCCCGCGTCCCATCCCGACCTCCCCGCCTAGGCCCCGAGCGGCTCGTAGCACGGGAGAACGGGAGGACGGGGATCGGACGGGGGGGACACGGACCCACTTGCGGCCGCGCGTGCGGCTCAGGTCGAGGTGAGACCCGTGTCGTCCTTCGTCCGCGGGCGGTTTCGGTGCCAGAGCAACAACGACGTCGCGGTCAGGACCACGAAGGCGAAGATGAGCCACCACAACCAGAGGCGATGGTGGCTACCACTCGAAGTGTTCGCCGGGACCGTCTTCCCGGCTCCGCTCGTGGTCGCGAGCTTGGACGCGGCCACGGCGGCGGTGCCGCTTCCCGACCCGGCAGCGTTTCCGATCGGAGCGTCGGGAACTGCCGGGTGCGACGGCGCTCCGCCGGCTCCGGCGCCCGGTGTGGGTTCCGGCGTTCCGACAGCGTTTCGCGTGGTCGGGGTGGTCGCCGCGCTTGTGACGGTGAAACTCTGCGGCGAGTACGTCGTTGTCGTCGACGCCGCCCCGTCGGTGAAGCACGTCGCTGCGACCAGACCGGGGAGGTCGCGGGAGTTTCCGGGAACCGTGAAGTGACCACTCCACTCTCCGCCGATACCGACGGGGATGTCGACGGAGATGGGCAGCGTCGTCGCCGTGATCTTCACGTAGCCCTGGGTCGCGGACGCGACGGCGCCGTGCATGCACCCGACGCCGGCGACGCCGACGAGCGTTGCGGGCGGGCCGGAAGCCGGCGAGAGACTGAACGGCTGCGACAGCGCGCCGGCGGTGCCGACCGAGGCCAGACCGGCGGCAGCGATCACCGCGAGCCCGGTGAGTGCGACCGAAAGCGCGCGTCGCCGGGCGGCGCGATTGGGTCGAGTCTCGTCGAGACGTGCCCGGCGTCGTCCGTGGTGCATTGATCTCCCGCGGCGGTGGTCGCGACGACCGGCGCGTTACGCCCCCCGAACCTCGCGGGACGGTGTAAGTCGATGATGGTGACGGGCGCTTGTGACTGGGGCGTGACGCGGCCCCGGGCGCCAGCGTGCAGGCGGGCCGCGCGCCGATCCGGCTTCCGGCCTTGCGGTCGCCGGCGGCGGGCGCGAGCGTGGTCCACATGTCGAAACGAGGAGGACGACCGATGAGCGACAAGCCGAGCTATCTCGGGCTGCTGAACGCGGTCGCGTTGGCCGAATCCGAAGCCCATGACTACCTGTGTGCGTGGATCGGCGTGACCGACAGCGACGACGTACGCGCTGTGCTGCGCAAGATCGCGGCTCGCGAGGGGGAGCACGCGTCGAGTTTCGCCCGCCGTATCAACGAGCTGGGCTACGAGGTCCGCGCCAAGGACAACGACCGCCGCGACAAGGCGATTGCGCTGGTCAGCTCCAACTGTTCTGACCTCGAGAAGATGGAGGCACTGAACCTTCATCGCCTCGACACGCGCGACAAGCCCGACATCTTCGACGACTTCTTCAAGGACCACTCGATCGACATCGCCACCGGCGAGCTGCTCGGCCGGTACATCGCCGAGGAGCGCGACACCGCGCGCCTCTTCCGCCGGTGCTACGACCAGTTGAAGGAAGCGGCGGGCGGCGCGTCGGCGACGAGCGCGTACGATCGTTTGTCGTCGCTCGAGCGCAAGGTCGACGATCTGTGCAACACCGTCGGCGACCTGTGCGAGGCGATGGCCGCTTCGGTCTCGGGATCGAACGGCGCGCGCCCTGACAAGTCGCGCTCGAAGTAGTCGTCCGCGAGGGTTCGGCTAGTCGGTCTGTCGGCGTCGCCACATCGTCGTTGCCGCGCCGCCACCGAGAACGACGATCAGGCCCACCGCGACGAGTACCGGCACGAACGATCCCGCCGACGAATGTCCGCGCGCGACCGGGAGCGCGTCGACGAACTGTGGGACCGACGGGGACGGAGCGTTCGCCGATGCGTTGCCGGCGGCCGGCGCGCTCGTCGTCGGCGTTCCCGCGACGGTCGTGCTCGTAGGCTCGGCGCCAATCGAGATCGTGGTCGGGGCGGAGTTCGTTCCGCTCGCCGGCGCCGGGCCGGAACCGGGAGCACGCCCGACGGTGGAGGGAGACCCGCCGAGACCCGTGCCGCTCACCGTCGCCGGCGGCCCCGGGTTGGTCGGCGGCGTGCTTCCCGGTCGAGTCGCCGGTGGACGAGTGACGGTACCGGCGGGCGCCGACAGGTTGTGGGCGCGTACCGAATCCGGGCTGAACGACGGAACGCCGGAACCGCTGGTGCCGCCGAGGTCGGTGGCCCCGAAGATCCAGAGGTCGACCTCGCCGGCGGTGGGGACGTGACTCAACCCGCCGCTTGGGCTGTAGCTCCACGTGTTCCGGCCTGCGGTCGCCGACCAGTACGACCAGTACGCGTTCGCGGGCGGAGTGACGATGCACGCGTCCTGGGCCGGAGTGGGGTACTCGATGCCGCCCGCGAAGGCCCGGTTCCCGATCCGGCAGATGAAGCCCGGACCGTCGTGGCTGTCGCCGGCGGTGCTGAACCCCGCGTCGTGGAGCAACGAATAGCCGCTGCGCGGGCTCACTCCGCACCCGCGCACCGTAGGCCCGCCCCAGTGCGAGAAGTCGACCGCGACGATGGTGCCGGCGGTGATCGAACACCGACCGATCGGATCCGCACCCGCGGCGGTACCCGTAGGGGAGACCGCGCCCGCCGCGATCGTCAGCAGCGTCAACGCCCACGTCGCAACGATGACGCCGCCGATCTTCCTCATCCCTCGCGCCGGCGCGATTCACCCGCAACGACGGCGACGAAGCCGAGCGTGAGGAAGGCGCCGACCAGTTCCAGCGTGCGTCCGCTCGCACCGCCCGTTCGGGGCAGGGTCGCGACCGCGGTCGGCGACACCGGCGATGTGACGAACGTCGTCGATGTGGTCGAGCTCGATTTGGCACCGACCGTGCCGGTGGTCGTCGTCGTTGTCGCGGTGGTCGTCGCGGTGGTCGTCGCGGTGGTCGTCGTGGTTGTTGTCACGGCGGTTGTCGGGCCGAGCACGTCGGAGAGTGTGCCGAACGACGTACCCACGACTCCGCCGACGACCTGGGCCGACGCGCGCACGTCGGAGACGGCTTGGCCGCCGGGCCCGACGTCGAAGCCACCGTCGGAGTTCTGCTGGCCGGCGAGGAAGGTCTTCGCCGCCGTGATCCGGGTCGAGTACTCCGTCCCGGCCAGGGTCATGCCCTGGATCGCGAGGCCCGTCGAATTGGTCGACTCGCCCGCAGCGCCGATGAATCCGCCGTCGGGCGCCTGGTTGCTCGCGATCCAGGCTTCACCCTTCGACGCGGCGGCCGACGCGGACGGGTCGTTCGGCAACAGCGCAAGGGCCATCGCGGCCATCGCAGTGCTGTCGATGTCGGCGTTGCCGCTCGACGCGACCAGGCTCGGCCACGCGCCCGCGGAGTTCTGGCGGCCCTCGAGATATGTGATCGCGGGCGCCGCGCTCGCTGCGTCGCCGGCCCGGAGCTGAGCCATGATGCCGAGCGACTGCGAGAAGGTCGAGGTCGCGAACATGAAGTTGCCCGGAGCCGCGCAGCCGTTGGCCACGTCGGTGGTGGTGCAAATGGTCTGGTCGACGGCCGCGATGAGATCGTGCCCACCGAACGCGCGCGGGTTCTTACCCGTGACCTCGGCGAGCAACGCCTCCTTCCCGATCGCGCCGCCATCCGCGAACGCGGTACCGATACCGGTGTAGTCGTCGATCGAACGACTCGACGCGTCTTTCTTCCGCTGGTCGATGAAGTCGATGACCCTGGCGAGAACGGTGTCGTCGGTTCCCGCGGCTGCGAGGGCCAGGGCTCCGTCCATCGTCAGGCCGAAGTCGCCGAACTGTGGGAACACTTCGTAGTAGCCGTCGACGGCGAGACTCGGTCCCGGGCTGCCGCTCGCGGTCGTCGTGGTCGCGAGGTAGTGCACCGCCTTCATGAGATCGGGATTCGCGGCCGCGGCCGCGGGCACCGCCATACCCACGAAGAGGATCGTGGTCGCCGTTGCGCCGACCACGATCCCCCGGGCCGTGCGTCGTTTCGCCGAAGCGCACTTCATCCCTGCACCTCTCCGTTCGTTTTCCCCGGAACGCGTTCCGGCGCGTCAGCAGCCGAGCCGGACCTGCAACGGCGTCTTCGACGGTTTGGCGCCGTTGCCGAACGCGAACGCGTCGATGCTGCCGAGCGGCGGCGTGTACGAAGACGCACCCGTGGTGGCGTACGTCCACGTCGTGGCGCCCGACAGGGCGTGGTAATAAGCCCAGTACGCCGTGGCCGGCGGGGTGGTCACGCACGCCTGCTGCGTCGACGACGGGAAGTTGTTGATGCGGCAGATGAACGCGAGTCCGTACAGCGTCGTGCCGGTAGGCGTGAACCCGGCGTGCTGCAGCGCGACCACACCGGATGCTTGTGCACCCGGTGCGCACCGTGTCTGCTCGACGCCCTTGAACGCGGTGAAGTCGACGGTGACGGTCACCCCGGTCGTGCCCGGGCACGGACCCGCGGTTCCCACCGTGGCGTTCACGGTGATCGCCGGCTTGGCGACCGCACTGGTGAGCGTTGCTGTGGGTGCCGGAGCGGTCGAGGGCGGGCACGTCAGCGACGGCACTGCGGCCGAGAGCGTCGACGGCGCAAGGGGCAATGCCTTCAACGTCGCGGCGGGTACCGATTGCACCGACGCGATGAGGTTCGGACTGCGGTCGCCCGGGAAGAAGTAGCCGCCGCGCCCGGCGACAGGGTCGGAGCAGCCGAGCTGGAACGCGGCGAGCGCACCGACCGCCGTACCCGGGTTGATCCGTTCCGCGACGAACGCCTGGATGACGAGGGCCGTGGAGTCGGGGTCGGACGACTGGCCCTTGGCCGCGAGGAACGGGAAACCGCCGTCGGCCGTCTTCACGTTGAGCAACGAGAGAGCCGTGCGGAGCGCGTTCGGGTGCAGCTTGTACGCCGCGAGACCCTGCACCGCCATCGACGTGCTGTTGGTGTCGGGGCCGGCGAAGGTGTTCGGGTCGGCCGCCGGGCAGGGCACGTCGACGTCGGAGCGATACGAGACCCACAGACCGTTGGCGCACTGCTGGCGCGCGAGCCAGACCGCGGGCAGGAACGCTTTCGCCCGGCCGACGTCGGCAGCGGCGAGCGCGGCGAGCACGACGCCTTGGCGGAACGAGCCGTCGAAGGTCGGATCCGAGGTTCCGAAGAGCCCTATGTCGGCGCCCGAGGTGCGCTCGGTTCTCAACAGCCGGGCGACGAGGTTGTTCACCGGACGGTTGCCGCCGAAGTGACGCGGATCTTGTCGCGACGCGACGGCCGCCATGATCACGTAGGCGAGCGCCGCGGGATCGTCATTGCCGTCGGATCCCTTCAGGTCGGCCACCTGTGTCTTCAAGAACGCGATCGCGTGCGCGCCCTGCGTCGCTCCGACACCCGCCGCGTGCAGGCCGAGGACGGCGTACGCGGTGTTGGTGATGTCGGCGCTGCCGAACGACACGAGGTGTCCTCCGCCCGCGTCGATCTGTCGGGCCAGATACCCGGCTCCGACCCTGGCCGATCTCGACGGCGCGGGCGCGGCCGAAGCCGACACCGCCACCGACGGCATTGCGACGAGACCGACGCCCAAGGCAACGCTGGTCGCAAGTGTGATGAGTCTTCTGGTGAGCACCTGATCCCCCTTACGGTGGGAACGGCGAGAGGCACCCGCGCGGTTCCCGCCTGACGGCAGGGGATCGCCCAGGCTCCGACGCGCAGTCCACGGCGTTTGTACGGAGCCCGTTGCGTGCAGGCGTTCCGGCTCATCCACCTTGCGATGGATCTACGGTTGCGGGTCAGCGCCGGATTCGGACCGGCTTTCCCCGCAAGCAACGTGCGTTCGGGAACGTACCACAGCGATCGTTTGCCGGCGGGGCCGACGGAGAGGAACGCGAGTTATGCGAATCACCGAGGTCGGGCCGCTCTCGGCCGACGATGTCGCGGAGCACGTGGCGCTACCGCCGGACCGACCCACTGGTCGCGGCTTCGTCCGGCTCAACATGATCGCGTCGGCCGACGGGGGCTCCGCGGTCTCGGGCCGCTCGGGGAAGCTCGGCAATCGCGACGATCACGCCGTCTTCGCCGCGCTGCGGGCACAGGCCGACGTGGTGCTGGTCGGGATGAGCACCGCCGTGTCGGAGCAGTACCAAGCGCCCGGCCCGGGTGATCCGGCCGTCTACGTCGTGGCACCCACCCCCGACATCTCCGGCGATCCCGAGCTCTTCGCCTCCGGGGGCGCGACCCTCGTGCTGGCCGAGGACTCCGGCGTTGCTCCCGCCGACGTGCTGACCCTGCGCGCAGGAACGGGCGGGCGGGTCGATCTCGCACACGTCGTCGAGCAGCTCCCGGGCCGGGTCGTGATGATGGAAGGCGGCCCGAGGTTGGCCGGCGTGATGGTCGCGCTCGGTCTCGTCGACGAGTTCTTCCTCACGCTCGCACCGCGCCTCGTCGGTGGCGACTCCGCGCGCGTTGTACACGGCCTCGACGCCGACCCGACGCCGTGGGCGCTCCGGCACGGACTCGTCGACGACGACGGCTTCGTCTTCCTCCGCTACGCCAAGCCCCAACCCCAAACCCCCGAGCCCGCGTGACTCGGGCCCGATATGCGGCCGAAGTCACCCCAGTTCGAGGGGGAGGCGAGTTGCGGCGAGCGCGGTGAAGATCGCGACGGCGGCGCACAGCGCAAACGCGGCCGAGAGCGCGCTTCCCCGCGACCACGACAACGACGCTCCGGCGGCCACGATCGCTCCCGACACACCGGTGCCGAGCGCGACGCCGAGCGTGTCGGAGAGCTGGAGCGCGGCGCTGGCCGTGCCTTCGGTTCCCCGCCGTGCTTCGCCGAGGACGACGAGCGAGACGGGCGAGTACGAGACACCCATGCCGAGCCCGGCGACGCCCCACGCGAGCACGGCGACGAACGCAGGGACTGCGCCGGATGACACTGCGATCATGAATCCGGTGCCGGATGCGATGAGGAGAAGCCCGGCGCGTACGAGTCCTCGCGGCCCGAGCCGGCGCACGCGTCGCTCCGCGATCCACGATCCGCTCGTCCAGGTGAGCGTGGCCGCGGTCAGCGCGATACCGCCGAGTGCGATGCTCGAGTGCCGGGCGGATGTGACCGTGAACGAGACGTATCCGTCGGCACCGAAGAACGCAAAGGTGGCTAGCCCGCGCAGGGCTATCGCGGCCGGGAGGCCGCGAGCCATACGGACCGTGCCCGGAGGGACGAGGCGCATGTACGCGCGCGTTCCACCCACGACGCCGGCGACGATCAGGATCGGTGCTGCGATCGCGGAGTGCGACGATGCACCCGCCAGCACCAATGCTGCGCCCACGACGAGTGCAAGCGCGCCAAGTCGGCGATCGGTGGGCTCCTCGCCGCCAGGTGCGCCGAGACCGTGCAACGCACGGGTCGTCATCGTCGCCGCGAGTGCGACCAGCGGCAACAGGCCGAGGAACACCCACCGCCAGCCGAAAGCCTCCGCGACCGCGCCGCTGATCGCGGGACCGATCAACCCGGGCAGCACCCACGCGCTCGACATGACCGCGAACATGCGGGGCTGCAGTCGCCTCGGGTAGGCGCGTCCGATCGCGACGTATGCCACCGCCGGTATCGCGCCCGCGCCGATGCCCTGCACCGACCGCGCGACCACGAGACAGATCATGTTCGGTGCGAGGCCGCTGCCGAGCAGCCCGGCCGCGAACAACCCGAGACCGACGACGAAGGGACGGGCGGGGCCCTTGCGGTCGGCGTCGTAGCCGGCGGCGACGACACCGAACAGGTTGCCGAGGAAGAACGCGCTCAAGACCCAACCGAGCAGACCGATGTCGTGCAGGTCGTCGTCGATGACCTTCAGGATCGTCGAGACCGCGAGCCCCTCGAACCCGACGAGCGTGATCGTGAAGATGAGCCCGACGGTCAGCGCGCGTCGCGCCGGCGCCCACACGCCGTCCGAAGTCGTCGCAGGTACGGGCACGCGGCCATCGTGTCAGGTCTGGTCGGTCACCGTGGTCGTGAAACCGCCGACGGCTCGCGACGCGTACAACGCGCCGAGCGACGCCGGGAGACCCGCGCCGAGGTAGTAGCGGTACCGAATCGACTGGAACGTCTTGGCGACGCCGCCCGGGCAGTCGGCCGACGTCGGGTCGGTGCAGGGGATCGTGCCGCCCGGCCCGTTGATCTGGATTCCGTTCTGGCCCCACGCCGCGTTGTCGCCGGTGCACGGCAACGGCGACGCGGGCTTCTGGTCGAGGTAATAGGTCGACAGGCCGAGTCCGGTGATGTCGGTATTAATGTTGTGGGTCGTGAGGATCGTGCCGACCGATCCGGAGACCATCTGCCACAGTGCCGCGTGGCCGGCGACGATGGTGTCGGGTACACCGTCGATCGGCACGTTGGTGTTCTGGTCGTCGGAGTACTCGAGGCCGGCGACGTTGGTGTTCATGTCGTCGAAGCCCATGATGGATCCGATGATGTGCACGCGCAGATCGGTGATCGAGTCTTCGCGCTGCGGGTAGAAGATGTCGGTGTTCGCCGTCCATTTCCCGCTGTTGGCGCCCATGTAGGAACGGATCGCGCGGACCGGCCCGCTGATGTTGGTGATGAACGCACCTTCGCCGGAATCGGCGCCGTCGAACGTGTCCTCACTCCGTCCGCACACACCGGGCGCGAACTGCACCCGCCCCCTTTCGAGGATGCTCGTGTTCGCGGGAGTGCCACCGGTGATCGTCGCGCCGTTGTTCAGCCACCGGTCGGCGTAGTTGACCGTGTACGAGCCGGTCGTGATCGTCGAGTGCTCGGGGTTGAAACCCCAGACGTTGTTCGGCGCGACCGATCCCGTGCCCATCTTGTACGTCGCCTTGTAGTCGCCGGAGTCGAGCGAGAAGTTGTAGTGCCCGTCGTGCCCGCGGTGCCGCCGCTGAGGGTCGCGCGGTTGCTCTCGAACAGGTAGACGAAGCCGAGGAACGCCGCGTTACCCCGGGTCCACGACCTTCACCTCTTCGCGAATGCGCGCGATGGTGTTCGGTGGGGCGGCGGTCGCGGCCGCGGCCTGCTTGCCGCTGTCGTTGGCGAGGAAACTCGCCTGGTCGTTCGCGTCGAACAACGGGTTCGAGTCGGTCCCGGTGAACGTCGGCCACGACGTGTATCCGGCCGCGGGCGCGCTCGGAGTCGTGTACGAGAGCACCTTGTAGGTGACGCCGTTCACCTTCGGCCAGTTCACGGCGGGGAGGTTCTCGATCTGGCCCGGGCTCACCATGTCCCGCTCGTCGACCTGGACCGGGATCTGGTGCCACGCACTCCCGTCCCACGAGAATCCGACCACGCTCGGGATCGTGGCACCGATCAGCTTCGGCAGCGCGCTGCCCTCGAGCACGACCGGGTCCTCCGGCCGCGACAACGTCGCGCCGAAACGGGTACGGCCGACTCCTGGCCCGGCCTTGGCCCGGTCCTGACGTGAGCTTCACAATCCGGGTCCAGCCTCGGTGTATGGCCGTTTCGGAACGAGAACGCGTCGCCCACGTGTTGCGGCGACTGTCGATGGGCGTGCAGCCCGACCTCGCGTCGTCGATGGCGACGGCGGGTGGCGCGATCACGCGCGCGCTCGACCTCTCCGGTCCCGCCGCCGTGCCGCCCGCGTTGCCGTCTGCCGGATCGACCGGAAAGCCGAAGCCGCGCGCCGAGCTCGCCCGCATGAGCGACGCACTCGCCTGGTGGTTCGCGCGCATGGCCGCGCCCGAGCAGATGATCGCCGAGCGGTTGACGTGGTTCTGGACGGATCACTTCGCGATCAGCATGCAGAAGGTGCGTTCCGCCGATCTCGTCTGGGACTACCACTCGACGATCCGCCGGCACGCGACCGGATCCTTCGCCGACCTGCTCCACGCGGTCGCCAAGAGCGGGGCGATGCTCGTGTTCCTCGACGGCATCTCGAACTCGACCCGGCAACGCAACGAGAACTTCGCCCGCGAAGTGATGGAGCTGTACACCCTCGGTCGCGATCAGTATTCGCAGGACGACGTCGTTGCCGCTTCGCGTTCGTTCACCGGCTGGTTGGCGCGGCTCTCGTACAGCCCCGCCACCGAACGGTCGGCGCCGCCCGCGACGCCCGAGTTCGGTTCCTATCTCCTCGCGCGTCGCCACGATGCCGGCGCCAAGACGCTGCTCGGCGCAACCGGTGATTTCGATCTCGACGGTGCGCTCGACGTGATTCTCTCGCAACCGGCCACCGCCCGGTTCGTCGCAGCCAAGCTGTACCGCGCGCTGGTCGGTATCACTCCCGACACTGCGACCGTCGACGCGCTCGCGAACGGCTTTCGCTCCGACTGGTCGATCATCGGGCTGGTACACGCGATCGTCGGTCGGCCGGCCTTCATCTCCGACGCGGCCGTGCGCACGATCGCCCGTTCGCCACTCGAGAAGCTCGTCGGACTCGCAGAGGCCACGGGAACGGCGCGCGTGAAGGTCGGTCCCGCGCTCACCGCGCTGCGCACACTCGGGTATCTCCCGTTCTTCGCACCGAACCCGGCCGGGTACCCCGCGGGTGCGGCGCTCTACGGGCCCCAGCAATTGCTGCATTCGTTCGACCTCTCCTTCGCAGTCGGTCAGACCGTGCCCGGTCGTGCGCAGGATGTGCTCGCGCGCTTCGGTGTGTTCGACGCGGCGCCGACGACGCGGGCGGTCGTCGAGCGCACTTCCAACGCGCACGAGCGGACCCTGCTCGCACTCGGGTCGCCGGAGTTCTGTCTCCGATGAGCCCGCGCCGGATCTCCCGCCGTGAGTTCCTCGCCGGGCTCGGTGCCACGGGTGTGGCTGCCGCCGCGGGCGGCTACGGCATCACGACGTGGACCGGTCACGACACGCGTTCGGTGGCCGGCACTCGTTCACCTGTCGCATCCGGTGGATCCTCCCTGCCCCGCACACTCGTACTGCTCGAGCTCGCGGGCGGCAACGACGCCTTGAATATGGTGGTGCCGAGCGATGCTGCGTACCGCAGCCTGCGGCCGACGCTCGGCGTCGCCGATCCGATTGCGCTCGACGGCTCCATCGGGTTGTCGCCGAAGCTCAGTACCCTGGCGGCGCAGTACAAGGCGGGGCGGCTCGCGATCGTGGAAGGCGTCGGTGTGCCGAACCCGAACCTTTCGCACTTCGCGTCGTTGCAACGATGGTGGACGGCTGATCCCAACCTGCACACCGCGACCGGTTGGGTGGGGCGGTACCTCGACCGGACGGTCGGTATCGGCGATCCTGTCGCCGGGGTGGCCATCGGTCCCGGGCCGTCGCCAGTGCTCAGCGGGTCGGCCTCCTTTGCGACCGCGATCAGCGACGCGCGCGGGCTGCAACCGGCGCGCCTGGACGCCGACGTTCGCGACGCGTTGCTCGCGTCGTGGGCCGCGCTCGTTCCTGCGCACCCGAGCCCCGATCTCCTCGGTGGGATGCAGCAGGCCATCGCGGAGACGCTCAATGCGCGGACCCGAATCGCGCGCGACCTCGGTGCCAACACTCCGGCCTCGGCCGGAGGGGCAGCCGACGGGGGTGATCCCGAAAACGCGCTCGCCGACGCGCTCGAGCTCGCGGCCCGACTGGCCGGCTCGCCCGATCATCCGCGCGTGATCCACGTTCACGTCGACGGCGACTACGACACCCACGCCGACGAGGCCTCGCGTCATCCCGCGCTCATGACCGAGCTCGACGCCGCGATCGCGCGGTTCACGACGACGTTGGAGAATGTGCACGCGTCGGATCGTGTCGTGCTCGCAACCATGTCGGAGTTCGGGCGCCGAGCCGCCGAAAACGGCTCGGGTACCGACCACGGCACCGCCGCGGCGCACTTCGTGCTCGGCACACCGGTGTTCGGTGGTCGCCACGGTGAGCCGCCGTCGCTGACGAACCTCGATCCCAACGGGAACCTCGTCGTGACGGTTGACTATCGCGACTACGACGCCGCGTTGCTCGGTTGGCTCGATCCGGCGGTCGACACCGAAGCGATCCTCGGCCCGCGCACTCCGCTACAGCATCTGTTCGCCTGATCGGGCCGCGCACGCTCCCGGTGCCGATAGGTTGCCCGCGTGACCCGGGCCACGCAACGAGCTGCGCTCGGCGGGATCGTCGGGCCGGCGGCGTTCATCGGTACGTGGGTGGTCACCGGCCTCGTCAAGGACTGCTACTCGTTTCTCCACGATCCGATCAGCGAGCTCGCTTCGGTGCACTCCTCGACTCGCCTCGCGATGTCGACGGCGTTCGTGGTGTTCGCGGTAGGGATGTGCTGCTACGCGTGGGCGCTACGCGAGGTGCGCTTCGGCGCTGCGTGGGCGACGGCCGCGATCTCGGGGATCGCGACGCTCGGCGTCGCCGCGTTCCCGTTGCACCACTCCGCGACCGTCGACCGACTGCACGGTGTGTTCGCGGGGACGGGGTACGTGACCCTCGCCGCGACCGCGTTGTTGAGCGCAGTGTGGTTGGCCCGGCTCGGTCTTTCCGGCTGGGCATTCCTCGCCGGCGCCAGTGGCGCGGTGTGCGCGGTCTCCCTCGCGCTCACGTTGGTGGGCGCCTATGAAGGGCTGTTCCAGCGACTCGGACTCACGGCCGGCGACGTGTGGGTGGCCGCGAGTGCGATCGCGCTGGCGCGTGGCGCGTCGCTTTCGGCGGGTCGTTCGGCGCAGAGACCCGAACTCGAGTGATCCGCCTGCCGCAGCCTCAGCTGAGGCGGGCTCGATACGCGGCGATGGCGTCGGCGTGGTCGACGAGCTTGTCGGGATAGCCGACGCGCGCCCGCTCGGATGACGGCGGGTCGTGAATGAGCGTCGCGGCGACGCTCGCGAGCTCGGGCACGTAGCGGCGGATGTACACGCCGTCGGGATCGAACCGTTCCGACTGCCGGATCGGGTTGAAGATGCGATGCGGGTTCGCGTCGGTGCCCGTCCCCGCCACCCACTGCCAGTTGAGCTGATTGTTCGCGACGTCGCCGTCGACGAGCAGCTCCATAAAGTGGCGAGCGCCCCGCTGCCACGCGGTGTCGAGATCCTTGGTGAGGAACGACGCGACCACCATGCGGGCCCGGTTGTGCACGAAACCCTCGCGCTGCAGTTGGCGCATCCCGGCGTCGACCAACGGATATCCCGTGTTCCCGTGGCGCCACGCGTCGAACGTGGCGTCGTCGGTGCCCGCCGGGACGCCCCGACCGCGCATGTCCTCCCAGCCGAGCTCGGGTCGCGACGCGAGCAGCTGGTGGAAGAAGTCGCGCCAACACAGCTGGCGTACGAATGCCTCCCCACCGTGTCGGTCGCGGAGTCGTGTCGCGACCTCCAGCGAAGAGAGGCAACCGAAATGCAGATACGGCGAACACCGCGAGGTGGCGTCGTCGGGAAGCGCGTTGTGCATCTCGGGATAGCGCGCGAGGTCGTGACCGGTCCACCTCTTGAGGCGTGCAAGGGCGGCTGTCTCGCCCCCGCGCATCACGTCGGGTGCCGGCGGTAGATCCGTGAGCGTCGACAACGCCGGAACCACGCCGGGAGCGACGCCGCCCGGAAGCGTGATTGCGCGCGGGCGCGTGGCGAGTGTGCGCCACGGCGCGGCGAGCCAGCGCCGGTAGTACGGCGTGAAAACCTGGTAGGCGGTCCCCGATCCGGTGCGCAACTCGTCCGGGGGCACGACGGTCACGCCGGGGTGCGCGGCGACGGCGAAGCCCTGCCGTTCACCTCGCGCCTGCAGCGCATCGAGCCGGGCCTGGGCGAACGACGAGACGTCGGCGCTCACGTGGACGATGTTGGCGCCGGACGCTTCGACCACCTTGGCGACCTCGTCGAGCCAGTCGCCCCGGCGCACGACGAGGGCGCCGCCGAGCCTGCGCAGGCCGGCGTCGAGGTCGGCCAGGGAGTCGACGAGGAACTGCAGTCGGTTCGGGCTCCGGTGGAATTCCCATACGAGACGGTCGTCGACGACGAAGAGAGGGACGAGGAGGTCGGCTCGACTCCCGGCGGCAAGAGCCGGGTGGTCACGAACGCGGAGATCACGAGTGAAGACGACGACCGCGACGGTCACGAGCGGATCCTGATGCGTCCCATACGAGGTTCCGGGAGTTTAGTGCTAAACATTGTCCCGGCGGAAGGAACTGCCGTGGCCCGATACCGCGCAAGCATGCACAGCCCGACCGATCCCCGGTCGGTGTTCGCCTACCTGAGCCGGTTCGATCGCGCCGTCGAGTGGGACCCGGGCGTCACCGCCGGGCAGATGCTGACCGACGAACCGGTGGGGATCGGGTCGAAATTTCGTCTCGACGCCCGCTTTCTCGGCCGCACGCTCCCGTTGGTGTATGAGATCGTGACCTTCGACCCTCCGAACCGGATCGTGCTCCGGGCGCAGACAGCCGCGATCCGTTCGACCGACACGATCTCCTTCGCAGAAGCGCCCGGCGAAACCGCTCCTGGGACCGTCGTGGTCTATGAGGCGCTCCTCGAAGGCAAAGGCCCGCTGCGGTTCGCGGAGCCGGCCATCTCGCTGCTGTTCCGCCGCATCGGCGACCGGGCCGCCGCTGGTCTGCGCGCCCGCCTGCTCGAGTTGCCGACCGTATGAGCCTCATGGATCTCGTCCGCCGGGGAGCCGACGGCGTGCTCGAAGCGACCGTGATCGGCGGATTCAGCCGGATCGGCTTCGAGGCCCGGCGTTCGCTGTTCCGCTGGGACGCCGAACCCGTCACCGATCTTCACGGTCGGGTCGCGTTGGTGACCGGCGCGACGGGCGGCCTGGGCTTCAGCACTGCGCACGCGTTGGCGGCGCGCGGCGCCGAGGTTTGCATCGTCGGACGCGACGCCGCCCGCACCGAATCCGCGCGTGAACAGATCCTTGCCGCGACCCCGGACGCGCGGGTGACGACGGTCGTCGCCGACCTCGCCCGACTCGACGACGTGCGCGCGTGCGCGGATCGCGTTCGGGATACGGCGTCACGACTTGACGCCCTCGTCCACAACGCCGGCGCGCTCGCGTCGACGTTGCAATTCACGGACGACGGCATCGAGATCACCGCCCAAGTGCACGTCGTCGCACCCTTCCTGCTCACGCACCTGTTGCTTCCAACGCTGCGGACGACCCCCGGAGCCCGCGTGATCACCGTGTCGTCGGGCGGGATGTACACGCAGGCCCTCGACCTGGGAGATCTCGCCGTACCCGGCAGCCCGTTCCGGGGCGCGCGCGCCTACGCCAACGCGAAGCGCGCCCAGGTCGTGCTCAACGCGCTCTGGTCGCGGCATCCGGAAGGTTCCGGCGTCACGTTTCACGCCATGCATCCCGGCTGGGCCGACACTCCCGGCATCGAGGCGTCGCTGCCCCGCTTCCGTGCCGTGATGCGGCCGATCCTGCGCACGCCCGCGCAAGGTGCCGACACGATCGTCTGGCTCACGAGCGCGCCCGAGCCGCTGCAGAGCAACGGTGAGTTCTGGCTCGACCGCCGGGTCCGGCACACGAGCCCGCTGCCGTGGACGCGCACCACTGACGCCGATGCCGAGCGGCTATGGGATTGGTGCACCGCTCGCGCCCGCGTCGACGCGGCGACGGGACGGGCGTCGTGAAGATCGCGATCGTCGGTACGGGAATCGCGGGTCTGGTATCCGCGCACATGTTGCAGCACGGCCACGACATCACCGTGTTCGAAGCGGACGATCGCGTTGGTGGGCATGCCAACACGGTCGATGTGGAGGTCGGGGGAGAGCAGCACTCGGTCGACACCGGCTTCATCGTCTACAACGAGCGGAACTACCCGGGCTTCGTCGCGCTGTTGCGGGAGGTCGGAGTTGCGACCCAGCCGAGTGAGATGAGCTTCGGCGTCTCGAACGCAGACTCGGGCTTCGAGTTCCGGGCCTCCAACCTCAACTCGATCTTCGCGCAGCGGCGCAACCTGTTCGATCCGGCCGCGCTGCGCTTCCTCACCGATATCGTCCGGTTCAATCGGGCCGCGCGCCGCCTCGTCGCGGGCGAGGCGCGGTGGGGTTCGGACGATCGCCTGTCGGGCGCCGGGACCGCCGCCGACGAGTCGATCGCCGAGTTCGTGCGCCGAGGCCGGTATTCGCCGCGATTCGTACGCGACTTCCTCGTCCCTTTCGGGGCGTCGGTCTGGTCAGCCGATCCCGAGACCTTCACCACGTTCCCGATCCGCGCCTACTCCCGGTTCATGGACAATCACGGACTTCTGACGATGGCGGCACGGCCCCAGTGGCGCACGGTGAGCGGCGGCTCCCGGCGCTACGTCGAAGCGGTCTCGCGTCCGTTCGCCGATCGGATCCGACTCGCGTGCCCCGTGCAGAAAGTCGTCGACCGCCCCGCGGCCGACGGTCGGTCGTGCGTCGAGATCCTCACTGGGCAGGGTCCCGAGTCGTTCGACCGGGTGATCCTCGCGACCCACAGCGATCAGGCCCTGAGGCTGCTCGGTGCTCCGACCGTCGACGAGCGAGCGATCCTCGGCGCGATCGCCTATCAGCCGAATACCGCGACCCTGCACACCGACGCCCGGATGCTGCCGGCCAATCCGCGGGCGCGCGCGAGTTGGAACTACTCGGTTCGTGACGACTCCCGGGCCGCAACCGTGACGTACTGGATGAACCGGCTCCAGTCGATCGAGAGCAGCCGGCCGCTGCTCGTCACCCTCAATCGGCGCGCCGAGATCGACGATCGTCTCGTGCTCAAGGAGATCGAATACCAGCACCCAGTCTTCGACCTCGCGGCAATGGCGGCCCAACGTCGCCGCCACGAGATCCAGGGGCAGCGGGGCATCTTCTTCGCCGGCGCGTACTGGGGCTACGGCTTCCACGAGGACGGCGTGCAGAGCGGGCGCGAGGTCGTCGCCGCGATCGAGGCCGGAACGTGAGCGCCCCCGCGATCTACACCGGCACCGTGCGTCACCGGCGCCGCGACGCCTCTGGGCGCGAGTTCTCGCCGAAGCTGTTCCTGGCCTACCTCGACGTCGATTCGCTGCCGGGCTCGCTCGACCCGATCCCGTTGTGGTCGGCCCGTCATCCCGCGCCGGTGCGCTACCGGCGTCGCGATTTCCTCGACGGCGGCGACGGTCCGCTCGGAGAGGCGGTGCGCGACCTCGTGGCCGAACGCATCGGGCGCCGCCCGTCCGGATCGATCGACCTGCTCGCGCACCTCCGCACGTTCGGCTGGCTGCACAATCCGCTCGGGGTCTATTACTGCTGGTCGGACGACGGCCGCGACCTCGACGCGCTCGTGCTCGAGGTCACGAACACGCCGTGGGGCGAGCGGCACTGCTACGTGTTCGACGCGAGGGTGAACCGGGGGCGCGCGACGATCGCCAAGGCGATGTACGTCTCGCCGTTCCTCCCGATGGATGCCCGTTACCGCGTCAGCTGGACGCCGCCGGGAGCCGAGCTCGTGCTGCGGGTCGGCGTCGAGCAGGCGGGCCGGTTGATCTTCGACACCGAGCTCGCATTGCGGCGGGAGCCACTCGATCGCGCGCGAGCGCTCGGCATATTTGTGCGCTATCCGATGATGACGCTGCGGGTGTCGGCTGCGATCTACCGGCAGGGGGCCCGGCTCTTCCTTTCCCGGGTTTTCCTCGCTCGCGTTCCCTTGTACCGTCACAAGCGCTCGACCGAGGCGCCGGGCCGCAGCGAACTCGACAGGAAATGCGCTCATGGTTGACTCCCTCGCCCGCCGCATCGTCGTCGGACTCCTGAGCCGGCTGACCGGAGGAACGCTCGAGCTCGTCGACGAGCACGGCTCGCAGTTGTTCGGCGACCGTGCTTTCGGGGACGACCGGCCCAGTGCCGGCGTGACACCGATCGATGCGCGTGTCGTCGTGCACGAGCCGCGCCTCTACGCGCGATTGCTCCGGGACGGAAGTGTCGGGCTCGGCGAGTCGTACGCGGAGCGTTGGTGGGACGCCGACGATCTCGCCGCGTTCCTCCGGCTCGCGCACCGGAACCTGGCTCGCACCCATCCGGCGCGGGATCGGATTGCCCGGCGTACGCGCCCGCTCCTCGACCCGCTGGCGCGCTTGCGCAGCGCCGACAAGCAGCGCGACTGCGAGAACATCCACGCGCACTACGACGTGGGCAACGAGTTGTTCCGCCGAGTGCTCGACGAGACGATGATGTACTCCTGCGCCGTGTTCGAGTCGCCCGAGGATTCGTTGGCCACGGCGTCCGTGCGCAAGCTCGATCGCCTCGGCGCGATGTTGCAGCTGACCGCAGACGATCACGTGCTCGAGATCGGTACCGGCTGGGGTGGATTCGCGGTGCACGCGGCCAGTCGCTACGGATGTCGGGTCACGACCACGACCATTTCCGAAGAGCAGTACCGGTACGCCCGGGCGCGCGTGCGCGACGCCGGTCTCGACCATCTCGTTGACGTCCGCTCGGACGACTACCGCGACCTGCGGGGCACGTTCGACAAGGTGGTCGCCATCGAGATGATCGAAGCGGTCGACTGGCGTGAGTACGAGGCGTTCTTCGCGCAGGTACGCCGGTTGCTGTCGGAATCCGGCCTGTGCGTGATGCAGGCGATCGTCGTTCCCGACGGTAGTTTCGACCGCACCAAGCACCACACCGACTTCATCAAAGCGGCGATCTTCCCGGGTGGATGTCTCCCGTCCGTCGGTGCGCTCTCGAAGGCAGCGAACATCGGTGGGGGCATGGCGCTCGTCCGGCTCGACGACATCGGTGTGCACTATGCCGAGACCTTGCGCCGCTGGCGCGCGAATCTCGTCGGTCGGCGCGACGACCTCGCGATTCACGGCTTCGACGAGCGCTTCACCCGACTGTGGGAGTTCTACTTTGCGTATTGCGAAGCGGGCTTCGACGAGCGCTACGTGAGTGTCGGCCAGCTCGCGTACGCGGCGCCCGGTTGGCGCCCCCGACCTGCCGTCCCGTCGGCGCTGCGAGTACGTCACCTCTCGTCCGTATGACGAAACGACGGCGCCGATGACCGATTCCGCGCGGCCCGACGACGATCTCACCCTGCAGGAAGCGGCCGACGTGCTCGGCGTGCACTACATGACCGCGTACCGGTACGTCCGCACCGGTCAACTCCCTGCCGTGCAGGTCGACAGCCGGTGGCGGGTCCGGCGGTCGAACCTCGAGAAGATCGCGAAGCCGCGCGCGCCGGGGCGAGTACGCCACGGCGCCGCGCCCGATCGCGATCACGACCGACGGCGGCTGCGCGCACTGCTCGTGCAGGGCGACGAGATCGAGGCGTGGCACCTCACGCAGAGGTTGCTCTCCTCTTCGTGCACACCCGAGGATCTCTACCTCGAGGTTCTCGGCCCGGCGCTCGGCCTGGTCGGTGAAGACTGGGCCGCGGGCCGCATCAGCGTCGCCCAGGAGCACCGCGCCAGCGCCGTGATGTTCCGGCTCATCGGCCGGCTCGGCCCCTTGTTCGTCCGCCGGGGCCGCACCCGCGGCGCCGTGGTGCTCGGCGCACCGGCCGGCGACCACCACGGCATGGCGACGGCACTCGTCGCCGACGTGTTGCGCGGGCGGGGCTTCTCCGTCGTCGATCTCGGGGGGAGCACCCCGGCTGAGTCGTTCGTGGAAGCGGTGACGACCACGCAGCGTGTCGTCGGCGTGGGCATCGTGGTCTCCGCGCCCATCGACGATCCGGCCGTCGCGGCGACGATCGGAGCGATCCGAGCGGCGACCGGTGTGCCCGTCTTGGTCGGCGGGGTCGCCATCCGTGACGACGAGCACGCCCGTCGTCTGGGCGCCGACGCGTGTACACCCTCGGCCCGCGCCGCGGTGGAGTGGCTCGACGCGCTCGTCGCCAACTGACGGCCGCGCCGCCGATTGGTTCTTGCGGGCTCATTTCTTACGGGTCCGTCGTTTCGCCAACTCGGGCAACACGTCGAGCGCGGTGTGTCGCCCAAGAGATAGCGCGGTCCCTGGTCGAGGGCGCGGGCACGATCTTCGGGGTTGGCAGGCTGCACGCGTGCAACGAGAGGCATCCGCAACCGATGCACGACGACAGGAGCTTGACTACTTCGCGGCGAGACCGGAGGCGACGGGCAGGCTGACGTCGATCTTGTCGAAGGTGACCGTTCCACCGAGGCGCGGTTGTGCGTAGGCGACGGTCGTTGCCACGAGTTGCAAGGAGACGTGGGTGCGGGCGCGACCCGCGAACGCGACTGCTTCCAGCGGAACCGTCAGCCAGTGGGGCGCCCCGTCGAGCGTGATCGCGATGGGTGTGACCTGGTTGCCGAGCACGATCCCGGTCACGTCGTCGACGAGCTGGGCGAACACGCGCGTCGGCCGCACACCTGCCGGGGTCGTTCCCGTGTACGAGAGCGTGAGGGTCGGGGCACCCACCACGACCGCGGGTGCGGCGAACGTGATCGCGACGTTGGCCGCGTTGGTGGCACGCGCCGGTGTGATCCCGGCTGCGAATCCGGCCAGCGGGTCCTTGTTCCCGGCGGCGGGATGCGCGGGGCCGGATCCGCCCGTGGCCGTGTAGTGGAGCACCCCGGTGCCCGAGGCTTTGACGGGCGCACCCGCCGGAATCGGATAGTCGGCGGCGGTGTAGTCGGCGCCGTCCTGATCGACGAACTCGAAGCGGGCGCCGGTGTAGACGGCCGGGTTCGACTTCACGTAGCGGTCGAGCCAGGCGATGACCGCCTTTGCGACCCGCGTCTGGTCGCCCGCGTTCGTGAGGCACACGCCGTGGCCACCGCAGAACCACAACATCGCAGTCGGGACGCCGCGGGCTCGCAGCGTCCGGTAGTTGGTGATGCCCTCGTCGAGGGTGAACAGGTTGTCGACGGTGCCCTGAATGACGAGCGTCGGCACATCGATGCGCTTGATCAGGTCGCCGGGTCCGCGGCTTGCGAAGAAGTCGCGGTCGCCCGAGCCGATGACGCCGGTCGTGGTCGCAGCCGCGTACGCGTGGGCGACGTGCGTGTCGACCATGCGGCCCGTGGTTGCGGCGTTGAGCAGTCCGGACCATCCGTTCTTGGGTGTATCGGCCTTGAACAGACTGGTGGTGAGCGAGTGCCACGCGATCATCGGCGTGATGGCATCGACCCGGCAGTCGATTGCCGCGGTCACCAGCTGGATGCCGCCGCCGTACGAGCCGCCGGCCATGCCGACCCGCGGGTCGCGGGGTCCGTCGAGGGCGACGCCGGGCCGGGTCGAGATCCAGTCGAACATCGACTCGACATCACGACCTTCGTAGTCGGGACTGTCGATCTCGACCGTCCCTCCCGACTTTCCAAAGCCGCGCGGGTCCCACGTCAAGACGTTGTAGCCCGCCTGGTGGAGGGAACCGATGCCGAGCGATCCGAAGAGGTCGTTGGTCGACGTGGACACGTTCGTATCGCCGGCTTCGCCCCATCCCGGGCCGATCAGCACGGTCGGGTCGGGATGCGGACCGGTTGCCGTGGGCGCGGGGAACCAGTGCAGGCGGATCGAGGTCCCGTCGAACGAGCTCAGCGTCCAGTCGTTCGTGGTTCCCGCGATCTTCGTCGCGCTGATGACTCGCGGCGACTTCGGGGGCGCGCACTTCGCGAGCTTCGTCGGCGTCGCCACCGCGGCGGTGGAAGCGACCGTCGACGACGACGCCGGAGCGGAGGCCTTGGCCGACGACGAGCATGCGGCCAATCCCGTCGCCAGCGCGACGACGAGCACCGCGCTGGACAGGCGAAGCCTGGATCGCATGATTCCCCCGGATCTCGACCCGGGAATCTACCGCCCTCGACCCCCGACGAACCGGCGAGTGGTCAGGTCTGGGTGCGCGGGCTGCGCTCGCGCTGACTGTGGATCAGCCCGACTTCGTTCGTGAGCACGAAGCACACCGCCGCCGCGATCAGGGTGGTGGGAAGCAGGCGCAAGCCGCCCATCTCCGTGACGATGAGCTTCGAGCCGATCATCGTCTTGGTCACGCCGACGTTCACGGAGACCATGAGCGCAGCACACACGACGCCGAGTGGCGCGGCCGCGAACGCGTGATGCGTGAGTCGGCCCACCGTCGCGCCGACAAAAAAGGGCGGGATGATGAAGCCGCCTGGCCATCCGGACGACACGGTGAGCGACGTGCCGATGAGTTTGGCGATGGCAGCGACGATGAGCACGCTCGCCCCGATGCGCGTGGTGAGGACGTGGCCCGTCTCCACCTCGCCGAATGTCAACGCGTACGGCGACCACAGCGCCAGCAGCGTGAGCCCGTGACCGCCGACGATCGGTCGGGTCCGGCCGGGCACGACGCGGAACAACCGGCGCAGACCGAGCGTGAGATACGTGAACCCGACCGCGATCGCCGCGCCCACGACTCCTGCGCCCACAGCCCGGGTGAGGTCGACGCGGTGCAGTGTCTCCACGCCGGGGATGCGCCAGGTGGGCACGTCGGCATCACGCCGGCCCAGCATCAGATGCTGCTCGCCATCCGCGGTCATTCCGGTGGCGATGCGCCGACGATCGGCGATCTCGCCGAGGCGCTGCTGCTGCGTCACCACAGCGCAGTGGGGCTCGTGGATCGCGCGGTGAAGGCCGGGCTGGTTGATCGGTACGTCGACGCCGACGACCATCGGCTCGTGCGGTAGCGACTCACGGCGCTCGGCAGCCACAAGCTCCGGCAGCTGAGCCGGGTCCATCTCGAGGAGTTGCGCCGGCTCGCGCCGCGCATGCGAACGCTGTCGGCAAACCTGGAGCCGACCCGGGTGGTAGCCGACCCTCTGTCTGGGTAGACCACGCGTTGCCCCGCGGTCCAGACTCATAGTCTTCCCGGGAGCGCGCATCCCCCGGAACCTGAAGGAGCGATCACCCCATGGCGCAGAGTGTCGGATTCCACGAGCCCGAGAGTCAGCTGACGACGGCGACGATCGAGAAGCACCGGGCCCTCGCGTCCATCCAAGAAGAGCTCGAAGCCGTCGACTGGTACGCGCAGCGGGTCGACGCCACCACCGACCCGGAGCTCGCGGCCATCCTGGCGCACAACCGGGACGAGGAGAAGGAACATGCGGCGATGGCGCTCGAATGGCTGCGCCGCCGCGATCCGAAGCTCGACCAGCACCTCCGGACGTATCTCTTCACCTCCGGATCGATTACGGAGCTCGAGCACGAGGAGGAATCGGGCGGCGCGAGCAGCGCATCCGACTCGTCCGGTTCGCTCGGCATCGGCAGCCTGAAGGGATCTTCGCGATGAATCATCTTCTGCGTTCCTACGCCCCGATCAGTGACGAAGGGTGGAGCGAGATCGATCGCGAGGTGCACGCTCGCCTGCTCCCGGGCCTCGCGGCGCGCAGGCTCGTCGACTTCTCCGGGCCGGTGGGTTGGGAACACTCGTCGGTCGACCTCGGTCGGGTCGACGACATCAAGGCCCCGGCCGAAGGTCTGACCGCCGCAAAGCGCAAAGTGCTTCCGCTGGTGGAGCTGCGCGCTCCGTTCACAGTCGCCCGATCCGAGCTGCGCAACCTCGATCGTGGCGCCGTCGACACCGATTTCTCCTCGGTCGACAGTGCGGCCCGGCGCATGGCCGAGGCCGAGAACGTCGCCGTGTTCCACGGTTGGACGGCATCCGGCATCGTCGGGATCGCCGAATGCGCCGGCAATCCTGCGATCACGGCCGGGACCACGTTCGCCGATTTCCCCAAGCACGTCGCCAAGGGTGTCGAAGCGTTGCTCGCCGCGGGTGTGAGTGGTCCGTACGGGCTCGCGCTCGGTCCCGACGGCTACACGGGCGTGGTCGAGACGACCGAACACGGCGGCCTGGTCGTGTTCGATCACCTGCGCGAGATCCTGGGCGGCCCGATCGTGTACGCCCCGGGCGTACAGGGCGCGGTCGTGGTGAGCTTGCGCGGTGGCGACTTCCTGTTCGAGTCCGGCGAAGATCTCTCGGTCGGCTACCAACACCACGACGCCGAGAACGTGTACCTCTACATCGAAGAGAGCTTCACGTTCCGCGTCGCCACCCCCGAGGCTGCAGTCGTTCTCAGCATCTGATCGCGTTGTTGCGCGACCTCTACGCGTCGCGGTCGTAGTGACACACGGCTTCGAGCATGAAGCCGAACGGGTCGGGCCAGAACGTCGCGAAGTAGGGCGGCATGTACTGCGGAAATTCCTGCGGCGGGAACAGCACCTCATTCCCGAACTGCGCAACGTGATCGTGTACCGCCTGCACCGCGGTGCGGGTCGGCACCATGAATGCGAGGTGCTGGACCCGGTGTAGAGGCGCGAGTACGCACCCGTTTGCGCGGCTTCGTAGAAGCAGATGTACGTGCCGCGCTTTCCGGCCGCGGGCATATACGCGAACTCATCGACCGCCGTAACGAATGGCTCGAAGCCGACCAGCGGCGTGAGCGCGTCGTAGTACTGCTTCGCGGCGCGCAGGCTCGGGACGTTGATCCCGAGGTGACCGAGCATCAGTGGTGGAAGGGTGTGGCTTTGGTCTCCGGCTTCGGCGTCGGCGCCGGACGGGCGTCGAGCACCTCCACCGCCGAGGTCACTGCGTCGAGGAGCAAACGGGTGAGATCGATCGACACTCCGTTGCGAAACACGACCCGCATGACCGTCATGTTCTCCATGGCGGCGGGCATGGGGTACGCGGGAACCTGCCAGCCTCGCTCCCGCAACTTCGCCGACAGGTCGTGCAGGTCCCAGTTCCGGTCGCCGGCGACGGTCGTCCACGTGACGAGCGGCATGTCGGAGCCGTCGGTGAGCACCTCGAACGCGTCGATCTTCGCGAGCTCCGCCGCGAGGTAACCGGCCGCGTCCTTCGAGGCCTGCATCACACGCCGGTAACCCTCTCGGCCGAGGCGCAGGAAGTTGTAGTACTGCAGGAGTACCTGCGCGCCCGGGCGGGAGAAGTTCAAGGCGAGCGTGGGCATGTCTCCGCCGAGATAGCTGACGTGGAAGATGAGCTCTTCGGGCACGTAGTCCCGCTTCGCCCACACCACCCATCCGAGGCCGGGATACACCAGACCGAACTTATGGCCGGACGCATTGATGGAATGCACGCGCGGTACGCGGAAGTCCCACTCGAGATGCGGATCGAGGAAAGGCGCGATGAACCCGCCCGACGCGGCGTCGATGTGGATCGGGACGTCGAGGCCGGTCCGGGTCTCGAGGTCGTCGAGCGCTTCGGCGAGCTCCTTGACCGGTTCGTAGACGCCGTTGTACGTGACCCCGAGGATCGGGACCACGCCGATCGTGTTCTCGTCGACGACGGCGAGCATGCCCTCGGGAGTGAGGTACGGCTTCTCCTGGGTGATCGGCACGTAACGCGGTTCGACTTCGAAGTAATTCGCGAACTTCTCCCACACGACCTGCACGCTCGAGCTGAACACGATGTTGGGTGACTCGGTCGACTTCTTCGCGGCGCGCCGAGCGAGCTGCCACCGACGTTTGAACGCCAACCCGGCGAGCATGCACGCCTCGGACGATCCGATCGCCGATGTCCCGATCGCCGAGCTTGCGTCGGTGCCGTGCGGATCGGGCGCGTTCCAGAGATCGGCGAGCATGTGTATGCAGCGCTGTTCGATCGCAGCCGTCTGCGGGTACTCGTCCTTGTCGATCATGTTCTTGTCGAACGACTCGATGTAAAGCGCCTTGGCGGCCGGCTCCATCCACGTCGTGACGAAGGTCGCGAGGTTCTGGCGGGCGTTGCCGTCAAGTAACAGTTCGTCGTGGATGATCTGGTACGCCGTCTCCGGGAGCATCTCGTCGTCGGGCAGTCGCCACTTGGGGATCGCCTGTTCGCCCCGGCGCGCGAACATCGGGTTCACCTCGATCTCGTCGGAGGAGTGCTCGCCGCGATGGTTGTGGCTCATACGGGATCTTCCTTCGGGGCGGTCGGCGCGCCGAACAACGGTTCGCCGGGGCTGCGGATGTCGGCGTTGGGAATGCCGGCGGGATGTTCACGACGGACCCGGTCGACGCATTCCAGCGCGATCTCGAGGTGGGCGCGCCGGCTCGTCTCGTAGAATTGCTTGGCCGGCTCCGGCAGCTTCGGCGAACCGTGGAGCGGCTTGTCGGAGATAGCGAGGAGTGTCGCGCTGGGAATGCGATAACGGAAGCCGTTCGCGGCGATGGTCGCCGACTCCATGTCGACCGCCACCGCACGCGATTGCTCGAAGATTTGTTCCATCGCCCTGATCTCGAGTTCCCAGTTCCGGTTCGCGGTCGTGAGCACGGTGCCGATCCGGTAGCGCGCCGAATGCGTGTCGAGCGCGTCGAGCAGATACGAGTTCAACCGGTGGTTCGGGATCACTGGGATCGTTGTAGGGAGCGCGTGGTCGAGGATGTGGTCGTCTCGTAGGTACGAGGTGGCGAGCACGTAGTCGCCGATGTCCTGATGGTTGCGCAACCCCGCGCAGTGTCCGATCATCAGCATCGCGTCGGGCCGGAGCACCGCGATGTGATCGGTCACGGTCTTCGCGTTCGACGGGCCCACCCCGATGTCGACGATGGTGACGCCGTCCTGATCTGGTGTCCGCTGGTGCCACGCCGGCATCTGCACACCTGGCCGCCGGGGTCCCTCGGCGTCGGGGAACCGGGTCCGGAATTCCTCGACGTGCATTGCGTAGTTGGTGAACAGCACGTAGCGCTGGAACGCCTCGGCGGGCGTACCGCAGTAGTGCGCCAATCGCTCCATCGACAGCGCCATCCGCTCCGGCGCGAACAAGAACAGCTTCTTGGCCCGCATTTCCCAGGCCTCCTCGTCGAGGGCCCGCAGCAGCGCGGGGTCATCGAGGGGCATGGCCAACCGCGAGGGACGCACCGTCACGGTCGCTCCGAGCGCGAGCAGCGCGCCCAGTTCCCGCTGCAGGTACCAGCGAATCGTGCGCGGGCGCGCGAACTCACCGGTGATCTGGGGGTTGTGCCGCGACCAGGGGCGTACCACCTGGATGACGGGATACCAACCGTCGGTGTCGATCTCGTCGAGCGCATCGCAGAGCTCCGTCACCGCGGCCGGGAGCAGTCTCGGATCGAGCGCGCTGCCGTCGATCGTGTGCTCGATCATTCGCACCTCATCAATCGCACCTCGCTAGCGTGTCGACCGTGGCGGAGATCGATCTCACCGACCGTAGCGATTCGGCGAACACACTCGACGATGGCGGCGGTGACATCGCCGTTGCCACGGAGCCGGCGGCGGCCCACGATCGGGAGATTCTCAGTTGGGAGCTCTTCGGCCGTGCCACTCGTGAGCTCGCAACGGAAATCGCCGCCGACGGGTTCCAGCCCGACGTCGTGCTCGCGATCGCACGCGGCGGACTGACGGTTGCCGGTGCGCTCGCGTACGCGCTGGCGGTGAAGAACTGCTTCGCGATGAACGTCGAGTTCTACACGAGCGTCGACGAGCGGCTCGACATGCCAGTGGTGCTGCCACCGACCCTCGACTTCGTCGACATCCGGGGTCTGCGGGTTCTCATCGCCGACGACGTCGCCGACACCGGCAAGACGCTCGAGCTGGTGCGCAACGAGATCGCGGGGCACGTGGCCGAGGCGCGTACCGCCGTGCTGTACCACAAGCCGTGGTCGATCATCGCGCCCGAGTACGTGTGGTCGCACACCGACAAGTGGATCAACTTTCCGTGGTCGTGTGACGGACCCGTCGTCGCCGCCGACAATCGCGACGCCTGAGCGGGGCGCGACGTGGTGCTTCCTGTCGTCATCGACACCGACGGCGGGGTCGACGACGCGGTCGCGCTGTGGTGGGCGCTGACCGATCCTGCACTCGACGTCGTCGCGATCACGGTCGTGTGGGGCAACGTCGATGCGCACATCGCGGCCGCGAGCGTGTTACGGGTACTGCACGCAGCCGGGCGCGACGATATACCGGTTGCGATCGGTGTCGCCGGGCCGTTCGTGCCCGCGCCCGAGCTGCGCCCAGCGAGGTTCATCCACGGCGACGACGGTCTCGGCAACGCCGCGGGTCCGGAGGCGCCGGGGTCCCCGATCGACGAACCTGCGCTCTCGCTGCTTCCCCGACTCGTGCGTGAGCGTCCGGGAGAACTGACGATCGTGACGCTGGGCCCGCTCACCAACATCGGCCTCGTCCTGCGGCGCCATCCGGAGTTTGCCCGCGGCGTGGCCGACCTCGTCGTGATGGGAGGATCGGCGCGTCGCGGCGGCAATGCGCTGCCCGATGGCGAGGCGAACATCGCGCACGATCCCATCGCGGCCCAGCAAACAGTGATGGCTCCCTGGGTGCAGCCGCCGTTGTTGGTGGGTCTCGACGTGACGTTGACCGCCACGTTGCGGCCGGGCGAGTTCGAGTTGATGGCCGAGCACCGCAACCCGGCCGCGACCTTCCTCGACGGACCCCTGCGCTTCTACCGTGAGTTCGGGTCGACTTTCACCGCTCCCGACACGCCGTGTCACGATCTGCTCGCAGTGCTCGCGGTCGCCAGGCCCGAGCTCATCGACGACGCGCCGGTGTTGCCGCTGGCCGTCGACTGCGGAGGCGGCGCCGCGTGGGGTGCCACCGTCGTGGATTTCCGGGCGCCGTACTTCGCGGCACTGGAAGGGTCGAGCCAGTCGTCCGCGGAAGGCTTCGCGCCCTGGCGTATCGCGCTCGGCGTCGACGTCGGCGGTTTCCGCGCTTGCGTGCGTTCCCTATTTGGGGCCTGAGCGGTCACACGTCGCGCCCGACGATGCGGCGATACCCCGCGGGATCGGTCGCACCCTCCGTGCAGAGCACGAGCGCGCGCCGGCCGGCAATGTCGGGAACGCCGATCTCCGTCACGGCCCGTAGGCCTGCGAACGACGCGGCGCCGGTCTCGCCGGCGACGATCCCGATCGTGGCAAGATCGCGCATCGCGCGTTCCGCCGCAGGGTCGTCGACCGCGACGAACGCGTCAGTACCGATAGCGACGGCCGGCCACGCGACGACCGACACGGTTCCGCAGTTCAGGCCGGCCATGATCGAGTCGTGCGGCCCGGGGACGGCGACCGGATGCCCGGCCTCGGCCGAGCGCAGTCCGCACGCGGCCGACTGCGGCTCGACCACGATGATCGTCGCCCGGGCCGAGTAGTGCTGCACGGCTGCGGCCGCGAGCGCGCCGACTCCCATGGGGACGACCACGACCTCGGGCCCGTCGGCGAGCTGATCGTCGATCTCGGCAAAGATCGTCGCGTACCCCTCGATGACCGTGCGCGGAATCTCTGTGTACCCCTCCCACGAGGTGTCGGAGATCACGAGGGCGGTGTCGGACGCGAGCCCGGCCGCCACGCGCACGGCGTCGTCGTAACTCCCGTGCACGACCGCCACGGTCGCGCCCTCGCTCTCGATCCCGGCGATGCGGGCCGCGGCAGTTCCCGCAGGCACGAAGATGCGGGCCCTGTACCCGAGTAGGCGTGCCACGTGTGCGACCGCGCGCCCGTGGTTCCCGTCGGTGGCGGTCACGAAGGTGAGGGGACCGAGCGGCGCGAGCGCACTGCGGAGCGCGCCGAGATCGGCCCATTCGGGTTCGCGGCCCAGGCGGCCGACGAGGGCCCGGTACACCGCCCACGACGCGCCCAGGATCTTGAACGACGGGAGTCCGAGGCGGAGCGATTCGTCCTTCACCGACACCTGGCCCAAACCGAGATCGACCGCGAGTGCGGGCGCATCCACCACCCGGGTCGGCGCGTAGCCGGGAAGGCGCCGGTGGAAACGAGCAGACGCGGGTTCGCCGCGCAGGGGTTCCGCGCTCTCGGGCCGGCGCCGGCCGGGGTTGACGAAGAGCATGGGTGCAGCTGGCCGCATCGATCCCGAGCCTGGAGTCGATTTCACGAGAACGCAACGCGTCACGCGTTGACACTTTGTTGAAGCGCAGAGGACGCTAGCCGCAATGAATTCGCCAATGAATCGGATCGTGGCCGATCCGACGTCGTCCATGCTCGAGTACTTCTGGCACCCGGTGTGTACGCGCGCGGAGATGGAGCGCGCCGCGCCCCATCCGGTCGCGGTCCGGCTCCTGGGCCGCGACCTCGCCGTCGCCGACGTGGGCGGCGCGGTCATGGCCGCCGTCGACCGCTGCCCGCACCGCTCGACGCGCCTTTCGGTGGGTTTCGTCGAAGCGGGCTCGATCCGGTGCGCTTATCACGGTTGGCGGTACTCGGCCCGCGGGGAGTGCGTCGACATCCCGGCGACTCCCAACGGCCCGCTCCCCGTCGGCGCGTGCCTCGAGACCTTCGAGGTCGCGGTGGCCTACGACCTCGTGTGGGTGCGATTCGACGGATCGGCGCGAACCACGATCCCGGCCAATCCGGCGTGGGACGACACGACGATGCGGGTCCTCGCAGGTGAGCCGTAGTCGTGGCCGACGGCGGCGCTGCGCCGGGTCGAGAACTTCGTCGACCTCACGCACTTCGCGTGGGTGCACGACGGCACGCTCGGACGACGCGACGCGCCGGTCCCGCCAATTCCGGTGGTGCACCGCGTCGATGGAGAGTTGCGGTTCCATTACGACCCACCGCCGACGGAGTCCGAACCAGAAGCTCTTTCCGGCCACTCGCGGTCTCGCATGCCGATGCCGGGCACGGTCGACATCGAGTTCCATGCCGAGTCGGGGGCGAAGCGACGACTGTGGATGACCGCATCGCCGCTCGACGGGCGTTCGTGTCGCACGTTCTGGTTCGTCGCGCGCGATGACGACGTCGACGGAGACGACGGGCCCTATCTTGCCTTCCAACAGATCATCCTCGACGAAGACGAGCCCGTCGTGTGCAATCAGAACCCGCCCGAGTTGTTACTCGAACCCGGGTTCGAGCTGTCGGTCCGCACCGATCGTGTCTCGATCGAGTACCGCCGGTGGTTGCGGGAGCTGGTCGACGCGTCCGGGGACGGATCCGCAGCCCTGTCGCGGGTTCTGCGCGCGTCGTCGTTGTCGTCCCCAGTATGAGGAGCTCCTGATGGAATACGCCGAGTACCTGCGCCGCCTCCCGAAGGTCGAGCTGCACTGCCACGTCGAGGGCACGTTGCGACCGCAGACGGTTGCCGATCTCGCGGTCAAGCACGACATCACGCTCCCCACCGCCGATGTCGACCGCATCTACGACTACGAGACGATCTACGAGTTCCTCGAGATCTTCCGGCTGGTGAACTCGACCGTGATCGACCAGGGTGACTTCGCGCGCATTGCGTACGAATCGCTCGAGGACGGGGCGCAGCTGGGCAATCTGAAGTACCGGGAGATGTTCTTCAACCCCACGTTGCACACGACGCGCGGTGTGAAGATGTCGACGATCATCGACGGGCTGGTCGAGGGCTGTCGCGCCGCGGAGACCGATCTCGGCGTGCGGTGTCGCCTCATCGCCGATGTCTACCGGCAGGACTCGCCCGCGGCCGCGCAGCAGATGGTCGTCGAGGTCTTGAAGAACCGGTGCGACGAGGTGATCGGGCTCGGTATGGACGGGGCGGAAGCACCCGATCCGCCCGAACGATTCTTCGAGGCGTTCCGCACCGCGGGCGAAGCCGGGTTGCGGCTCACGAGTCACGCGGCGGAGGACGGTCCGCCCAAGAACATCTCGACGTGTCTTGACCTGCTCGGCTGCGAACGAATCGACCACGGCTACCACATCCTCGAAGACGACGCCGTTGTCGAGCGGTGCGTCGAAGACGGGATCCACTTCACGTGCTGTCCGACGTCGACCGTGGCCGTGTACGGCTGGCCCGATCTCACGACCCATCCGATCAACGGGATGATGAAGGCGGGGCTGCTCGTCCACTTGAATTCCGACGACCCGACGATGTTCCGCACCGACATCGGCAAGGAATACGTCGACTTCGTGGGTCAGAACGAGTACCCGCCGGAGACCGCGAAGCAGCTCGTGCGCAACGGGGTCGACGCGAGCTGGCTCGACGACGGTGAGAAGGCCGCGTTGCACCGCGTCTTCGACGACGAGATCGACGCGCTCGACAAAGAGTTGGCGAGGTGACCCGAGCGATGATCCGCAGCCTCGGGAACACCGATCCCGCGCTCCGGCACGCCTGGCATCCGGTCGCGCGGAGCTGCGAGGTCGCCGACGCGCCCCGTCCGGCGCGCCTGCTCGGCGACGACTGGGTCCTGGTGCGGCTACCCGACGATCGCGGCGGCTCGACGCTGGCCGCCTTCGCCGATGAGTGCCCCCACCGGCGGGCGCCGCTCTCGGCCGGCACTGTCGACGGCTCGTTCCTACGGTGTGGTTATCACGGTTGGTGTTTCGATTCGACCGGCACGTGTCGCGACGTCCCCGCCCTTGGTGCGGCCGAGCACATTCCGCCGCGCGCGATCGCGACCGCGCCGGCCGGGCTGGCGGAACGACACGGCATGGTCTTCCTCGCGCCGGAGGAACCTCTTACGCAACTGCTCGACATCCCGGAAGCCGATGATCCCGAGTTCGTGCACGGCGCGTTGGAACCGATCACCGCGCACGTCGGGGCCGGGTTGATGATCGACAACTTCTGCGACATGGCGCACTTCCCGTTCGTGCACGCCGACACCATCGGGACGCCGGAGTCGGCGACATTCGACTTCACGGTCGAGCGCGAGGGCCTGGGCATGCGCGTGCACAGTCGCCATCCGTTCCCCAATCGTGAAGATCCCGGGGTCGCGGCTGGTATCCGTCCGCTGTTGCAGGAGCGCGTGCTCGAGTACCGCTACCGTGCTCCGTTCTCGATCTGCCTGCGCATCGACTACGTCGAGGCCGGTGGCACCAACGTCCTCGATTTCTACGTGCAGCCCGAGGCCGACGACCGCTGCCGGATCTACACGACGGTGCACCGCAACGACCTCGACGGCGACGAGACCCGGCTCGCGGAGTGCATCGCGTTCGAGCGCAAGATCCTCGACGAGGACCTGCAGTTGCAGGAGCGCTACCGCGACCGGCGTCTGCCCCTCGATCTCACCGCCGAGGTGCACGTGAAGGCCGACCGCATGACGATCGAGCTCCGGCGAATCCTGGCCGAGTTGATTGCGACCGCGGACGCGACGTCCACCGTCGACGTACGACGATGATCGAATCCACCACGACGGGAGCTATCCATGCGTAACGATCCGGTCGAGCCGGCCCTCCGGGCGCGCGCGGTTGCGGCCGCGCAGGGACGCGAGCCGTTCGATCTGCTCCTGAGTGGTGGGACGGTCGTCGACGTCGGTTGCGGAGAGCTCCGCGCCGCCGACGTCGGGATCGTCGGTCCGCTGGTGGCGAGCGTTCACGAGCGCGCCGCTCGGAGCGACGCGCTCGACGTGATCGACTGCACCGAGAAGTTCGTCGCGCCCGGCTTCATCGACATGCACGTGCACTTCGAGTCGTCGATGCTGACGCCCGGTGGGTACGCGCAAGCGGTGTGCCCGCGCGGCACCACCACCGTGTTCATCGATCCGCACGAGCTCGCAAACGTCGCCGGCGTGGCCGGCGTCCGCTACGCGGTCGAGGCGAGCCGGGGCCTGCCCGTTCGTTTCATCGTGCAGGCGCCGTCGTGCGTCCCGCCCCAGCCCGGGCTCGAGCTCTCGGGCGCCGATCTCTACGGGCCCGAGATCACCGAGATGTTGTCGTGGGACGAGGTGGGTGGGCTCGCCGAGGTGATGGACATGATCGGTGTGCTCGGCTCCGCCGATCGCATGGTCGATGTCGTGGCCGCCGGTATCGAGAGTGGCAAGCTCGTTTCGGGGCACGCGGCCGGGCTCACCGGTCCGGTCCTGCAGGCGTATCTCGCGGCGGGCATGACGTCGGACCACGAGATCTTCACCGAGCCCGATTGCCTGGAGAAGTTGCGGGCCGGCATGACGGTCGAGCTGCGGGGGATGATCGACGAGATCCTCCCCGCCATCGTCGCGGAGTTGAACAGCCTGCCGATCACGCCGACGCACCTCGTCGCCGCAACCGACGACCTCTTCGCGCTGACCTTGTTGAACGACGGCGGCATCGATCATCTCCTGCGCCGTCTCGTCGCCTACGGCCTCGATCCGGTGCGGGCGTTGCGCATCGCGACGTACAACGCCGCGTACCGGCTGCAGCGTGCCGACCTCGGTCTCGTCGGTGCCGGTCACCGCGCCGACGTGGTGGTGCTCACCGACCTCGAGTCGTTCACCGCCGAGCACGTGATCACGGACGGCAACCTCGTGGCCTCGCACGGCGAGATGCTCGTCGACGTCGTGGAGGGCCCGAGCGATCCGCCCCTCGACACGATGAAGCTCGAGCACGTCGAACCGGCCGACATGTTGTTGCGGCTCGACGCGTCCGACGGATGGCACCGCATGCGCGTCATCGCCGACGCGGTCATGACGCGGTGGGACGAGAGCGACGTCTCGGTGACCGATGGTGTGGTCGACCCGCCCGAGGGCGACATCGTGCAGGTAACGGTGCACCGGCACGGCCGGGTCACACCGGTCCCGTACTCCGCGCTGTTGTCCGGTTGGGGGAACTGGACGGGCGCGGTGGCCACGACCATCGCGCACGACACCCACAACCTCGTCGTGTTCGGGCGCGATCCGCACGACATGGCGCTCGCCGCGAACCAGGTGATCGCATCGGGAGGTGGGTTGGCCGTCACCCGGGCGGGGGAGGTGCTCGCGCACCTCGCGCTCCCGATCGCCGGGATCCTGTCGCCGCTGCCGGCCGCCGAGCTCGCAGCCGCGCAGAAGCAGGTGCAGGACGCGGCTATCGAGATCGGCCTCTTCGCGCCGACGCTCACCCAGCCCCTGTTCCAGGTGATGCTGTCTTCGCTTGCGTGCCTGCCGGGTCCGCACGTCACTGACGTCGGCCTCATCGACGGGACGACCGGCGAAGTGGTCGCGTCCGCGTTGATCTCCTGACGCAGTTCGGCGTCCGGGTCAGGCGCCGGCGAGCCACGCCGCGATATCGGCACGCGCGCGACGCTTGACGTCGTCGGGCGCAGCCGACGCGTCGACGGAACACGTGGCGATGTGCGCGAACGTCGCATCGTCGAACCCGAACACGTTGCGGACCAGCTCGTACTCCTCGAGCAGGTTCGGGCCGAACAGCAGCGGATCGTCGGAGTTGAGGCTGCAGCGGACGCCCGCGGCCAGGAGGGCCGGAAGCGGATGCGCTTCGATGTTCGGCACCACCGAGAGGGCGACGTTCGACGACGGACACACGTCGAGGCACACGGGGGAGTCCGCCAGCCTCCGCACGAGCTCGGGATCCTCGATGGCGCGCACACCGTGCTGCAGGCGGTCGGCACCGAGCGCGTCGAGGGCGCCGCGGACCGAGTCGGGACCTTCGAGCTCGCCTGCGTGGGGAACGCTCGTGAGTCCGGCTTCGATCGCGATCGCGAAGGCCTCGGCGAACGGCTCGGGTGAGTGCCCGGTCTCGTCGTTGGCGAGCCCGAAGCCGGTCACGCCCCGGCCTGCGTACTTCGCCGCCAGGGTCGCCTGTTCGATCGAGTCCGCAGGATCCAAGGTGCGGTCGGCGGCGACGATGACACCGACTCCGATGTCATGCGCGCTCGCGGCCTCGGCCGCGGCACCGAGGATGATCTTGAGCGTTTCCGCGGGCGGTCCGATCCGGGCGTTGTGATGGGGGAGATACACCGCGGGCTCGACCCAGACAGCTCCGTCGTTCGCCGCGTCCTCGACGACCTCGCACGTCAGGCGCGCGAGCGCGTCCGGCGACGTCAAGACGGCACACGCAGCCACGTACATCCCCGAAAACGCGGCGAAGCCCCCGAAGCCCCGCGTTGGCGGCACGACGATTCCGGCCTCGCCCGCCATTTCGTGCAGCGTCCCGGGCCGCATGGCACCTTCCAGGTGGATGTGCAGGTGAGCTTTCGGGAGGCGGCGGAGATCTCGCATGGCGAAGATCATGGCATGGCGGCGACGCGTCCTACCCGGGGGGATGTGGACCGAAACGCTGCGTTAATACTCGACGTACATGACGGAAACTGCCCACCTTCTATGGTTCTTTCAACAGACCGAAAAGGGGACTCCCAGGCCTTGCGGGGAGCAGAACATGGAGGCGTTCGTGGCGGAGGAATTTGATCTTCGAGACTTATCGCTGGACCGGCGATCGTTCCTGCGGCGGGGTGCCGCGGGCGGCGCCGGGCTCGCGTTGCTCGGAACGGGAGGCATGTCCGCGTTCCTCGCCGCGTGCGGTAGCTCCTCGAAGTCGTCGTCGGGTTCGTCAGGGACGACGAGCCCGCCCGCGGGCAAGAAGGATCTCGGCGAGTTGGTGTTCCAGTTGTCATGGATCAAGAACGTGGAGTTCGCGGGCGAATACATCGCCGACAACAAGGGTTATTACAAAGACGAAGGCTTCTCGAAGGTCACGCTCCTTTCGGGCGGCCCGACGGTGCAGCAGGACTCGGTCGTGCAAGGCGGCAAGGCGCTGGTGTGCATCTCCGCGCCCGACATCACGAGCGCGGCGATCAACCAGGGTGCCGAGCTCGTCAGCATCGGTGCGCAGTACCAGAAGAACCCGTTCGCGGTGATGAGCCTGGCGACCGCGCCGATCGCGACCCCCCAGGACATGATCGGCAAGAAGATCGGTGTGCAGGCGACAAACGAGGCGGTGTGGAACGCGTTCTTGAAGGCGAACGCCATCGATCCCAGCAAGATCACCAAGGTCCCCGTCCAGTTCAACCCCCAGCCCCTCGTCGACAAGCAGGTCGACGGCTGGTTCTCGTTCGTCACGAACGAGCCGAACCTGCTCAAGACCCAGGGCGTCGCGACCACGACGTTCCTGCTCGCCGACTACAAGTACCCGCTTGTGTCGGAGACGTACGTCGTCAAGAAGAGCAGCCTGAGCGACGCCGACACGCGGGCGAAGGTGAAGGCGATGCTGAGGGCCGACATCAAGGGCTGGCAGCAGAACTTGAAGGATCCGACGCTCGGAGCCACACTTGCGGCGACCGACTATGGCAAGGATCAGAAGCTGACAGTGGCGGAGCAGACGCTCGAGTCGACGTCGGAGAACCTCCTGATCTCGACCTCCGACACGATGGCGAACGGCCTGTTCACGATCACCGACGCGCTGATCGAGGAGAACATCAGCACGCTTGCGCTGGCGGGTATCACCATCACCAAGGACAAGCTGTTCGACATGTCAGTGTTGAGCGAGGTCTACAGCGAGAACCCCGAGCTCAAGACCTACACGACGGGCTGACCGTGATGGCGACGACCCACATCTTGAAGGGAACCGATGCCTTGACGAACGAGCCATCCGTCGTCACCGACGACGGCATCTCGTTGCGTCAACTCGGGAAGGTCTTTCACGTGCGCCGGTCGGAGGTGGTCGCGCTCGAGCGCGTCGACTTCGCGGCGTCCGCAGGATCGTTCACGACGTTGCTCGGTCCGTCAGGGTGTGGGAAGTCGACGATCCTGCGTATCCTCGCAGACCTCGAAACGCCGACGAGCGGGCAGGCGTTCGTGCACGGCGAGGATCCCGCCGCGGCCCGCCGAAACCACCACCTCGGCATCGCGTTCCAGGAAGCTGCGCTGCTGCCGTGGCGTTCGGTCGTCACGAACATCAAGCTGCCGCTGGAGCTCGCCGGCATCAAACCCGGGCCGGGCGTGATCGACGGGCTCGTGAAGCTCGTCGGCCTCGAGGGCTTCGAGGATGCCCGGCCCGCCCAGCTCTCCGG
>JBBSFB010000010.1:0-100086 GCA_038239145.1 Acidimicrobiia bacterium | reverse complement strand
TGGCGTTGGCCGCGTCGACCGTGTTGGGGTCGTCGGGCCATCCGGGGGCGATCGTGGAGAAGCCGGCCGCCTCGAAGTGCTGACGCCAGCGATCCCAACTCATCGGGAGCAGCCACAAGCCGTGTACGAACACGATCGGGGTCCGTCCCGACGCATTCGCCTGCTTGACCTGGTCCGCTTCGTACTCGGTGATCTTCGCCGTGCTCTTCGCCACGATCGGCCTCCGTCCTGGGTCGCCGGACCCTAGCGCTACCGCCTTGCACCAGACGCTGGTCAGCCGCTGCGCCGCGCCTTCCGTATGGATTCATCCCTCGGCGCGAGCGCGATCACCGTCGCGTCGGCGCCGGTCGCATCGTCGGTCGGGCTTGCGGTCTCGACCAGATCGACGATCTCAGGGCGAGCACGACGCGAGCGAACGCGCCTGATCGAGTGCCGGATCCAATGGCGGTACGAGAGATCGACCACGATAAGCAGGGCAACGAACAGGAGTGCCGACGCCACGGTGAAAAGTCTGACCGACGGTCCGCTCGGCGGCGCGGATATCCCGCAGCTCGCGGGGTGAAACCCGCACACGCCGGTGGCGAGCGTCAGTCGCGGTCCGGCCAGAGGTCGACGGGCCCGCCGACGTACCCGCCCGCGGCCCGCATCGCGTCACCCCAGGGCCGTAGCTGCTCGACGACCGAGCCCACGTCGTCGGCCAGTGCGTCGATCGCGGGCCGCATCGCCCGATCGGTCGCGCGCTCCATCGCCTCGCGTTCCTTTCGCCCGAGCTCCGTGAGGGTTTCCGCGTCGTCGAACCACTCGCGCTCGCGCAGGCGGCCAACCGCCGCATCGAGCTCGGCATCGTTCCACCCTCGAGTCCGGATGTACGTGCGGAGGGGAAGTCCCATGTACGCCTCGGTGAGGAGCCCGATCTCGACTGCGTCGACCTCCGCCGTCGACCAGGCGCACACGTGGGCGTCGCCGCGGTACTCGCGCAACATGTCGCCGAGGTGGAAGAGGCGCGTCCACGGATCCGACGGCTCGTCCCATTGCGCCCGCAACCCGGAGAACAGGGGTCGACCCGGTTCCGCGAGCGGTGCGACCGCTCGCTCCAGCGCGGCCGCGGCGCGCTCGACCTCCGGGCCGGCCGGACCGCACACCCGCTCCAACTGCGCCACCGCGCCCGCGCGGCGAGCCGCGAAGATCACGGGGGCATCGGTGAGGCCCCAACCGAGACGGACCCCGGCCACGACCGCGGCCGGCTTGAACACGCCGAACGCCGATGCGACGACCTCGGGTTCGACCTGACCGAGCAGTGACCCACGGCTCGTGAAGTACGCGGCTCCGTCCGGAGCGGCGACGCCGTTCCCGAAGGAGCCCGGACTCGGCGCGAAACCGAGACCCTCGTACGCCGCATGACACTCCGGCGAGAAGAACACCTGGCCGATGACCGGCTCGAGGGTCGCGGCCAGCGAACGGGCCCGGCGGCGCAGTGCGTCATCGTTGATCTTCGTCGTGCTCATGGGCCCAGTCTCGCCGCGACCGCCGGCGCGTGCGCGACAGGTCACGCCTACGCGAGCTCGTGCCTACGCTTCCCCTCGTGACCGACGATCTCGCTGTCCTCGACGCCACCGCGCAAGCTGAGCTCGTCGCGCGCGGCGACGTATCGCCCCTCGATCTCGTCGATGCCGCGATCGCGCGCATCGAACGCCTCGACGAGCAACTCAACGCCGTCATCCACCGCCGGTTCGGACGGTCGCGGGCTGAAGCACCGGCGGCAACCGGCCCGTTCGCGGGGGTGCCGTTCCTCGTCAAGGACGCCGTGTGTCACACGGCCGGCGATCCGTATCACCTCGGCATGCGCGCCCTGAAGGACGCAGGATGGATCGAGCCCGACGACACGTGGCTCGCGGCACGCTTTCGATCGGCGGGATTCGTCTTCGTAGGAAAGACGAACACGCCCGAGCTCGCAACGAGCATCACGACCGAGCCGCTCGCGTACGGCCCGACGCACAATCCCTGGGACCTCACCCGGAGTACCGGCGGGTCGAGTGGCGGTTCCGCGGCCGCGGTCGCGGCCGGTCTCGTTCCGGTCGCGCATGGAAACGACATGGGAGGGTCGATCCGCTTCCCCGCGAGCATGTGCGGACTCGTCGGCTTGAAGCCCACCCGGGCCCGAACGACGCTCGGCCCGGACTTCGGCGAGTACTGGGGTCCGCTCACGCACGAGTTCGTGCTCACTCGCTCGGTGCGCGACACCGCGGCCGTGCTCGACGCGGTTGCGGGCGCCGCGACCGGCGACCCGTACACCGCGCCGCCGCCACTCCGTCCGTTCCGAAACGAGATCGGCGTCGACCCGGGCGCGCTCCACATCGGCTTCCGCACGCAGACGCCCGACGGCAAACCTTCGCACCCAGACGTGATCACCGCAGTCGAAGGCACTGCGAAGCTGCTCGGAGAGCTCGGCCACAAGGTCGACGCCGCCGCAATACCGGCGCTCGACGACAGCTTCAATCAGGCCTACGTCACGGTGCTCGCAACGGCGGTCGCGCGCGACATCGCGCGGTGGAACCTTCGACTCGGGCGCGACATCACGGACGAGCTCGAGCCAATGAACGCGTTCTTCGCGGCGATGGGATCCCAGATCTCCGGTGTCGACTGTGTTGTCGCGATCGAGCAACTGCAGGCGTGGACCCGTCGGGTCGCGTCCTGGTGGGACGACAACGATGTGCTCGTGGTGCCGACGAGCCCCGAACCACCGGTCCCGCTCGGATACATCGCGCCGACGAACACCGATCCCGCGGTGGGCGACCGCATGGGCAGGTTGGTCGGGTTCTGCTCACCGTTCAACGTCACGGGCCAACCTGCCATCTCGCTGCCGCTGCATTGGAACGACGCCGGTCTCCCCATCGGCGTACAGCTCGTCGCCGCGTACGGGCGAGAAGACGTCTTGCTTCGGATCGCGTCGCAACTCGAAACGGCCCGACCGTGGCACGATCGCCGGCCCCCGATCCACGCGTGAGCCGGTCGTCGGTGTCGTGGTTGACGGCCACCGGTGAGGCCTATTTGTTGATGATCGCCCCGAGTCCGGCGACCATCACGATGAACCCGATGAGCAGGTACGTCACCGTGCGGGCAAGCGGTGCCGCCGGTAGATCCTGATTGTCGGTGCGGCGGTAGCCCCGTACCGGGCTGCCGGGACGATTGCGGGCCACGGTTCGGCGAGCCACTTCGTGGGCATCGCGGCGGCGCCGGAACAACGCGAACGCGTTGGCCACGAACAAAGCCGCCCCGAGCGCGAACACGAGCTCGCGGAGCACCTCGTCGTAGAAGCTGCCGGACGACCCGAGGATCGGAAACATTCCGGCGAGGCTACCGGGAGACCCAGGAGCGCGACGCCGCGGGCATGACAGACTCGTCCGATGCGGTTGCTCGTGGCGCGCTGCTCGGTCACCTACGAAGGCAAGCTCGGGGCCCGACTCGGTCCCGCGCCCCGCCTGGTTCTGTGCAAGGGCGACGGATCGATCTCGATCCATTCAGAGACCGGCGCGTACAAGCCCCTCAACTGGATGAATCCGCCGTGCACGATCGAGGAGACCGAGCACACGATCGTGGCGCGCACGCCGAAAGGCGAGACGCTGCGGATTGAGCTCCACGAGGTGTTGCACGACACCTCGTTCGCGCTCGGAGTCGACCCGGGGCTCGAGAAGGACGGTGTCGAGGCCGAGTTGCAACAACTGCTCGCCGCGCGCGTCGCCATCCTACGCGCAGATTTCTTGCTCGTCCGGCGCGAGTACCCCACCGACATCGGGCCCGTCGATCTGCTGTGCCGCGACGGCGACGGACGTACCGTGGTCGTCGAGGTGAAGCGGGTCGGTGAGATCGCCGGGGTCGACCAGCTGCTGCGCTACCAGGAGCGACTCGACCGCGACCCGAGCCTGGCGCCGACCGTCGGCGTCCTCGTCGCGCAGTCGATCAAACCCCAGGCCAAGGTGTACGCCGAGAGCAAGGGCGTGGCTTGCATCGAGATCGACCTGAACGAATTACGGGGCGGGGCCGACCCCGCGCTCAAGCTGTTCTGAGCTACTCGTGCGCGGCGTCGTCGAACTTGGTGTAGTCGCCGTTGAAGACGAGCTTGGTGTTCCCCACCGGTCCGTTGCGGTGCTTGGCGATGATGATCTCGGCCAAGCCCCGTTGATCCGACTCCGGGTTGTAGTACTCGTCCCGGTAGATGAACATCACGACGTCGGCGTCCTGCTCGATGCTGTTGTGCACGACGATGTCGTTGGCCACGAAGTTGTGCGTTCCTTCGACCGTCGCATCGAAGACGCGTTCGTCACCGCGCGGCTCGATCGCGACGATCTCGTCCCACAGGACGTCACTGGCACCGAGATCGCTGAGGAAACGGTCCGGGAGTGCGTCGGCGATACGCAGCATCAACGAGCGCGACACTCCCTGTTCGTAGACGCGGTAACGGCCGCCGGCGGAGTCACTCAACCGCTCGACGAGATCGTGCGCCCGTAAGGATCCGTTGACGAGGAGACCCTTGCGCTCGATGTAGTCCCAGACCTCGCACGGAATCGCGTCGTTGCGAAGGTCGACCGCGGGACCGCTGCGACGCGACGACGCTACGTGGGCCCCGACGGCGAGGTCGGCCAAGTGCACCCAGCCGTCGAGCGTGAGGAACGGATGGTTCCCGCTCGCGGTCACCTTGCGACCCGACGCGAGCTTCAACTCGAACACAGGCTTCACGCCGCTGGCGAAGACATGCGACAGCACTCCGGGGACGAGACGCAGATGCTCGTCGAGCGTGAGCACATCGACGTCGATCGCGGAGCGCTCGTGCAGCGCACCCATCGTCTCGGTTGTGCCGTCGGCGAGCGTGATCCCGGTGTCGACGGTCAGACAACCGGATTCGCGGAGGTCGGCGAGCATCGGCCGTTTGTCCTGGCGATACTCGAGCTGACGGTTCAGCTGGGACAGCGTGATGACGGGCGTCTCGAGCTCGCGCGCGAGGATCTTCAATCCGCGCGAGAGCTCCGACACCTCGACCTGACGGTTCTCCGAGCGTCCCGGCGTCGACATCAGCTGGAGGTAGTCGACGACGATCAGGCCGAGGTCGCCGTAACGCGCCTTCACCCGGCGGGCCTTCGCCCGCATCTCCATCACGGTGCAGTGCGGGTTGTCGTCGATGAAGAACGGGGCTTCGGCAAGACGACCGATGGCCTGGTTGACGCGCGGCCACTCGTGCTCGGAGAGCTTGCCCGTCTGCAGCTTGCGTGACTGCACGCGCGCCTCTGCGGCCAAGAGGCGCTTCGTCAGCTCGAGGTAGCCCATCTCCATCGAGAAGAACAGCACCGGCTTGCGCCCGACCAGCGCGACGTGTTGTGCCATGCCCAGGGCGAGAGAGGTCTTCCCCTGCCCGGGGCGGGCGGCGATGATCGTCAGCGTCGAGGGCTGCATGCCGAGCAACAGTGCGTCGAGGTCACGGAATCCCGTGGCGGTGCCGACGATGTCGCCCTGGTGGCCATAGAGCGCCTCGAGCTGGTTCATCGTCTCTTCGAGCGCGGGATACAACGGCATGAGGGTGTCGGCGACCCGGCGCTCGGCCACCTCGAAGATGGCGGCCTCGGCCCGGTCGAGGGTCTCGTCGACCGCGTCCTCGGCCGCGTAGGCCATCTCCTGGATTCCACCGGCGGTCTCGATCAAGCGCCGCAGCATCGAGAGCTCGCCGACGATCTGGGCGTAGTGGGAGGCGTTCGCCGACGCCGGGGTAGACGCCTGGATCCGGACGAGGGTTTGGCGGCCGCCCAGCTGCTCGAGTTGCGAAGCCCGGCGCAGCTCTTCGGCGACGGTCACCGGATCGACGGGCTCGCCCCGACTGTGCAGTCCGTACGCCGCCTCGAAGATGGTCCCGTGCGCGGGCTTGTAGAAATCGCTCGGCTCCAGCCGTGCCTCTACGGCCGCGGTGATCGCTTCGCGACTGAGCATCATGGCCCCGAGCAGCGACTCTTCGGCCTCGAGGTTGTGGGGCGGGACGCGCGCGCCGCTGGCCCGTCGGCGTGCATCCTCGATCGAGACCATGGTCGCTACCTCCCTTCCCCGGAAGCGGGGACCTTGGCACGCCACCGTTGTGTGGTGGAAGGGGACAAGGTTGTGGATTGCGGGCCCCGCGCGGGGGATATCTGTCGGCCCACAGCCCTGTGGACAATGGCACGGAGGTGCGCCACGGACGCCACCCGCCGAGACGCGGACGTCGCGGTCGGGATCGCCGCTGGCAGGCGGGTGACGGCGAGCTGACCGTCACCGCCGGTGGGAGCCGTCACGGCTCCCGACCAACCGACGCGGGGTCGATCCGGCTGTGGATATCGACGTCTGTCCACAGTCGTTCCCGCGCAAAGAATCGGATGGGGAAACCCCAGTCCCTCAGAGGAGCCGTTCGTGAAGAACACACATGTGATTCTGACGAGCAGGCGCGCGCGTATGAGGGACCTCTGCAGTGTGATTGGCGTTGCGGTCAGTCGGCCGCTTCGACCTCGACGTGCACCGTCGCCACGACGTCGGGATGCAGGCGAACCTGCACATCGACACCGCCGAGTTCCTTCAGCGGCTCGTCGAGCGCAAGCTTCCGGCGATCGATCTCGGCTCCGGTCTGCTTCTGCACCGCTTCGGCGATATCGGAAGCCGTCACCGAACCGAACAGGCGGCCCTCGCCACCGGCCCGGGCCTTGATCGAGATGGTCCGGCCCGCGAACTGCGCAGCCAGCGCATCGGCGCTCTCCCGCTCCCGCCGGTCGCGGGCGACGCGGTTGCGCCGCATCGCGTCGGCCTGCTTCTGGCTCCCGGCCGACGCCTTGAGCGCCAGACCCCTTGGGACAAGGAAGTTGCGGGCGTAGCCGTCGGCCACGTCGACGACCTCACCTTTCTTGCCGAGATTGTCGACGTCGTCGCGAAGAACGATCCTCACTCGACGTCGCTTTCGGTCGCCGCGCCCGCAGCCGAAGCGCCGTCACCGTTGAACTCGCTCTCGATCTGGTCGACCGTCGCCTGGTCGAGTGCGCCTTCGTTGACGTTGGACTCGTCGTTCACGGCCGGACGCTCGTCGTCGCGGATCGGGCCGGGGATATCCCGCAACTCGCCCTCGCGGTCGCCCCGATCTCCTCGGTCGCCCCGCTCGCCCCGATCACGGCGACCCTTCGAACGCTGGGTCACCTGGCGCACGCTGTACGGCAGCAATGCCATCTCACGCGCTACCCGGATCGCCTTCGCAACCGCGACCTGTTGCTGCTGCGTGTTGCCCGTGACGCGTCGCGCCCGGACCTTGGCGCGCTCCGACATGAAGCGCCGCAGCAGGTTGACGTCCTTGTAGTCGATCCAGTCGATGCTCTCGGTGATCAGGATCGACGTCTTCTTCTTGATCGGGCGCCGCTCCTTGCCGGGGGGCGCCTTCTTCTCTCTGCGTTGTGCCATTCGGAGGTCCCTATCGGGTTAGAACGGCTCTTCGCCGTAGTCGTCGTAATTGCCTTCGGCCTTCGGGGCCGCGGCCGGAGCGGGGCTGGGGCCGCGGGACTGTCCGCCGCCGCCACCACCTCCCCCTTCTCCCGGTCCACTGCGCTCGACCCGGTGCACCTCGGCCGTCGCGAAGCGAAGGCTCGGGGCGACGTCGTCGGCGACGACCTCGACGATCGAGCGCTTCTCGCCCGCCTCGGTCTCCCAGCTGCGCTGCTCCAGCCGCCCACTCACTACGACGCGCGTACCCTTGGTGAGCGACGCGCCGACGTTCTCGGCGAGCTGACGCCAGGCCACCACATTGAAGAAGCTGGTCTGCTCGTCCCATTCCTGCGTTTGCTGGTTCCGCCAGGAACGATTCACCGCGACGCCGAAGGTCACCTTCGACACGCCGCTCGGTGTGTAACGCATCTCCGGATCGCGAGTGATGTTGCCGGAGATCGTGATGCTGTTGGTATCGGTTGCCATGTCGCTTACTCCCTATGCCTGCCGCCCGCGGAGGCGCCCGCAGCCTTCGGAGGTCCGTAGACCTTCTCGGGAATGCGGAAGCGCCCGTGGCGGATCACTTCATCTGCCAGGGAGAGCGTCCGGTGCAACTCCTCCATCGCTTCCGGATCAGCCCGGGCCTGCAGGACTACGTAGTAGCCGTCGACCTTGTGGTTGATCTCGTACGCGAGGCGGCGTTTGCCCCAGAAGTCGACGTGGCCGCGCTCCGCGCCCTTCGACTCGATGAGCTGGAGCCACCGCTCGACCGCAGCCCGGATCGTCTCCTCTTCCAGGTCTGCATCGATGATGATCATGACTTCGTACGGACGCGTCATGCGCCGGTACCTCCTTCGGGCCGCCCGGTCAGGCCGCAGCGGGCCCCGTTGTCCGCCGGGTTACCGGCGTCGCGGGGGCAGGATTCGGTTGTTGGAGAACCGGTGGAAGCTAGCAGATCACCTCGACTCGACCTATCGGAGCTGACCCTACGACGAGGGTGTGACACCTACCGACGAGGGCCGGGGAACGGCTCAGGCGCAGGATCCGAGGTTGCCCGTCGCCGACGACGAGCCCGTCGGCTGCTCGAGCGCGTACCGGTACGGCAGCTTGCTCGCGTACTGCGGGCACGTCGCGTCCGAGCCGAGTGGGCACGGCGCCATGCGCACCCGATCGACAGCGACACCCGACTCGCCGAAGAACGTGATGTCGAGAGGCGTCGGCGTGTCGGCCATCGTGTAGCGCGCGCTGGTGTCGTGCGGGTTCACGAACAGCATGCCCGCGTACGGCGCCAACGAATGCACTTCCCGCAGACCCTGTTCACGTTGCGTCGGCGAGAGCGCGACGAGCACGCGTAGGCATTGCGACCCCACGGAGACGCGAGTCTGATCGAACTCGCCCAACGGTGCCGGGGCCGGCGAGGTCGCCGCGAAGCGGAGACGGCCCACGTCGCTTTCGTCGCTTCGGACGTGGATCACCGACGCAACCATCCCGACGATCGCACCCAGGGCGACCACGGTGGCCGCCGCGATGCGCACTCGTTTCGGCACGCGCTATTGCGCGAGCTCGGGCTCGGGCTCGGCGGCGCCGTACAGGCCGAGCGCGTCCGCCATGCGATCGGTCATGTGATACGTCTCCGCGCTCGCAGGATACGTGCCGCCCCGAACGTCGGCGCAGAACCGCGCGATCGACTCGGTCGCGACCGCCTCGAGCGACGCGTACGAACGCACGAACTTCGGGGCGCGGTGATCGGGTCCGGCAAAGCCGAGAATGTCGTGCCACACCAGGACCTGGCCGTCGCAGTGGCGGCCGCCACCGATACCGATCGTCGGTATCGAGACCGACTCGGTGATCACGCGAGCGACCGCGTCGGGGACACACTCGAGCACGATCGCGAAGCACCCGGCTTCGGCGAGCGCGCACGCGTCGTCGGCGAGCGCTTTCGCGGCGTCGAGCTCCTTGCCCTGCACCTTGAAGCCACCGAGGGCGTGGATCGACTGCGGGGTGAGCCCGATGTGGCCCATCACCGGGATCTCGGCGTCGAGGATCGCGTGCACCGCGTCGAGGCGCTTGCGACCGCCTTCGAGCTTGACCGCGGCGGCGCCCGCGCGCACGAGCTGCGCGGCGTTGTGCACGGTCTCGCCGGTGTTGACGTGGTAGCTGAGCCACGGCAGATCGGCGACGACCAGCGCGCGCGGTTGGGTACGCGTCACCGCACCGACGTGATGTGCCATGTCGTCGGTTGTCACCTGCAGCGTGTCGTCGTAGCCGAGCACCACCATCGCAACGGAGTCGCCCACCAGGATCAGATCGGCACCGGCCGCGTCGACGGTGCGGGCCGACGGGGCGTCGTACGCAGTGACCATCACCAACGGCGTCGGGCCACCTTTGCGGGCGACGACGTCGGGGGCGGTCATGCGACGCGCCGGACTCGGGTTTGAGGGCATCTCCGCTACCTCCATCCGTCCAGGGCACGTTCGGCTCCCGGCGGTCCCACCAGCGTACCGGCGCGTTTCCCGCCTGTCACCGGTGCTCACCCGGGCTTTGTACCGACGGCCCGGAGTCGGTGAAGATGCCCACGTGAGCACACGTGCATGCGAGAACTGCGCCACCCCTGATGACGAGCTCGTCCTCGTCCGCCGGATCTATCTCGTGCCCCCGTCGTGGGACACTCCCGGGTCGCAGACCGTGCTCGCCGAGCCGGAGCTCTGGTGCGTCTCGTGCCTGTCGCAATACCCGTGCGAGATCGTCGACGACTGACGGCCCGATCGGCCGAGCGCGCCGGGTTCCGGTCAGCTCGCGTGCAGGCGGCCGTGCAGCGACTGGCGGCGGAGATGGTTCCACCGGCACTCGACGCAGACCTCCACGTCGTAACAGGCGAACTCGTCGTACGACGCGCCCAGCTTCCTGAGCTCGGCGGGATTGCTGATGGCGCGACCGTTGGCCTGCTTCAGCTTCTCGCCGTAGACGTAGGAGACGAGCCGGAGGTTGGTCTCACCGCAGACCGGGCACTCGTCGTCGAGGTCGGTACCGATGAACTGTGCGGCCCGGACCAGTTCCGGATGCGCGTCGCAGACGTCGAGTCGGGTGAGCGTTCCCCGCCGGAAGTCGCGCAGAACCGCCCGCCGGGCCAGCGCGTAGTCCGTGACGCTCTGCATCGCCCGAAAGTGTAGGTGGGAGGCGAAGCGTTCCCAACCGCGTCTCGTTCCGACCGTTCCGTCGAAATGACCCGATTGGGCCGGGCTACTGGGATCGCAGATAATACTTGCATCGATATATCGATTCGATATATCGTGCATCACATGTTGGAGCTGGCGGTACTCGGGTTGCTCGCAGAGCAGCCGCGCCACGGCTACGACCTGAAGAAGCGCCTGTCGGAGACGCTCGGGCCGCTGTGGGGCATCTCGTTCGGGTCGTTGTACCCGGCGTTGCGCCGCCTGGAGCGCTCCGGAGCGATCGAAGAGGTCGACGAGGATGCCGCGACACCGGCGTCCACCGGCACTTTCGTCCCCACCGGGTCCCTGAAGGGCGACCTCGCGGCGGCGCGCCTACGACTCCGGGCCCGCCCCACCCGACGGACCCGCCGGGCCTACGCGATCACCGATCGGGGCCGTGCGCTCTTCACGGAGCTGCTGACCGACGAGGGCGACGACGACGAACGCGCCTTCGCGGTAAAGCTCCTCTTCTGTGGTCATCTTGACCCGCTCGCCCGCCTCGCGTTCCTCGAACGCCGGCGGGCGCAGCTGAACCAGCGACTGGTCGCCGAGCGCAAGCCCGCGGCCCGTTCCATCGACCGCTACTCCCGGTCGCTCCTCGAGCACCGGGCCCGGTCCACTCAACACGATCTCGATTGGATCGCCGAGCTCATCGCGCAAGAGCGCGCGGAGCAGACCGGCGACCGAACCGAAGGAGCAACGGCATGAGCCAGCCCCGCACTTCCGACAAGAACGCGGACTCGAACTCCAAGCGAGTGCGAGTCGCCATCGCCGGCGTCGGCAACTGCGCCAGCAGCCTGGTGCAAGGCGTGGAGTTCTACCGCAACGCCGACCCGGAAGAGCGCGTCCCGGGTCTGATGCACGTGGAGCTCGCGGGCTACCACGTCGGCGACATCGACTTCGTCGCCGCGTTCGACGTCGACGCCGACAAGGTCGGGCTCGATCTCGGCAAGGCGATCTTCACGAGCATCAACAACACGATCAAGTTCGCCGAGGTCCCCGACCTCAACGTGCTGGTGCAGCGAGCGCCCACGTTCGACGGCCTCGGGAAGTTCTACCGCGAGGTCGTCGAAGAGTCGCCGGCCCCTGCGGTCGACGTCGCTCAGGCGCTGCGCGACGCACGCGCCGACGTGCTGGTGTCTTACCTGCCGGTCGGCTCCGAAGACGCGCAGAAGCACTACGCGCAGGCGTGCCTCGATTCCGGTGTCGCCTTCGTGAACGCCATCCCGGTGTTCATCGCGAGCAACCCGGAGTGGGCCAAGAAGTTCGAGGACGCGGGCGTTCCGATCATCGGCGACGACATCAAGAGCCAGGTCGGCGCCACCATCACTCACCGCTTGCTGGCCCGGTTGTTCGAGGATCGCGGGCTCGCGATCGACAACACGTACCAACTGAATTTCGGCGGCAACATGGACTTCAAGAACATGCTCGAGCGTGAGCGGCTGCTCTCGAAGAAGATCAGCAAGACCCAGTCGGTGACGAGCCAGATCGATCAGGGCATCAGCTCCGACCACGTGCACATCGGTCCGTCCGATCACGTGCCGTGGTTGAACGACCGGAAGTGGGCCTATATCCGCATGGAAGGCCGCAACTTCGGCGACGTCCCGTTGAACATCGAGCTCAAGCTCGAGGTCTGGGACTCTCCCAACTCGGCCGGAGTGATCATCGACGCCGTGCGTTGCGCCAAGGTCGCGCTCGACAGGGGCATCGGCGGTCCCCTGCTCGGCCCATCGGCGTACTTCATGAAGTCGCCGCCCGTGCAGTACCACGACGACGACGCGCATCGGATGATCGAAGAGTTCGCTTCCGGCGCGTAGATCTCCCCATGTAGAGGCGGTCACGGGCCAGAATGCGCTCATGACGAATCAACCCGGGGCTTCCACCACATGAACACCGAGGTCTGGGACCGGATCGCGCAGCGACGCTCCCCGGACGACATCGGCATCGTCCCCGACACGATCGTCTACGCCGCGGGCGGACCGACGGAAGCCGACCTGCGCCTGTGCGGCGACGTGAGCGGCAAGCGCGTCCTGGATCTCGGGACCGGCGGCGGCGCGAACGCGGTCGCGATGGCCCGCCAGGGTGCGCACGTCATCGCGATCGACCGGTCCGTCGGGCAACTCGCCCGGGGGCGCAAGCTCGCCACCGCCGCCGACGTCCGGGTCGAGTGGCACGAATGTGACGCCGCCGATCTCGCGTTCCTCCGCGCCGACTCGATCGATCTCGTCGTCTCCACCGGCATGCTCGGCGAGGTCGACGACATCGACCGCCTCCTCCGGCAGGTGCACCGGGTGTTGCGTCCGGGATGCGCGTTCGTGTTCTCATACGATCATCCCATGGCGCTCGCGGTCGGCCGCGAGGGCGAGGCGCCGGGCGCGCTGCCGCTCGGCACGCTCGAGGTCCGGCGCTCGTACTTCGACCCGGAATCGATCGAGATCACGCACGACGACGAACGCATCCGGGTCTGGCCTCGCACTATCGCCGATGTCTTCGCCGGACTGCACCGGGCCGGGTACCGCGTCGAGCTCCTCCTCGAGCCCGAACCGAACGGCGGGGGCGGCCCCGGACCCGAAGTGCCGCGCACCGTCGTCTGGCGGGCGCGCAAAGAGGGCGTCTAACTCAACTAGACGGCGGTCGAACCCGGCGACACTGCGGGCACGTCGATCCCGCGTTCGCGCGCCCATTCGCGCAAGCGCGTGTACGACTCCGCTTCCTCCATCGGCCCCTCCTCGAGACGCAGCTCCAACAGGAAACCGAGCGCCTCGCCGATGATCGGGCCCGGCGGCACCCCGAGGAACTTCATCACACGCTTTCCGTCGAGACCGGGACGGATCTGGGAAAGCGCCTCGTGCTCCTGCAGTTCCGCGATACGGGATTCCAACTCGTCCATGCGCTTTCCGAGGGCGGCCGCCTTGCGCGCGTCCCTGGTGGTGCAGTCGCAGCGCGTCAGCTCGTTGAGGTCGTCGAGCAACGGACCCGCGTCGCGCACGTACCTGCGTACCGCGCTGTCGGTCCAGCCCATACGGTACGTGTGGAAACGCAAGTGGAGCTCGACGAGCTTGGCGACGTCGTCGACGAGATCGTTCGGGTAGCGCAGTGCGAGCATCCGTTCGCGTGCCATGCGCGCCCCGACGACCTCGTGGTGGTGGAAGGTCACACCTTGGGGTCCGTACCCGCGCGTGCGGGGCTTGCCGACGTCGTGCAGGAGCGCCGCGAGACGGATCCGCAACCGTGGTGACGTCTTGCCCACGACGGCGATCGTGTGGGCGAGCACATCCTTGTGCCGGTGGATCGGGTCCTGTTCGAGCTGCATCGAGTTGAGCTCGGGCAGGAACTCGTTCGCCAGCCCGGTGCGCGAGCAGAGCCACAGCCCCGCCGACGGGTCGTCCGCGACGATCAGCTTCGAGAGCTCGTCACGCACGCGCTCGGCGCTCACGATCTTCAGCCGTTCGTGCATCTCCTCGATCGCGGCGACAAGCTCGGCATCGGGTTCGAAGCCCAGGGTGGCGACGAACCGCGCGGCGCGCAACATGCGCAATGGGTCGTCGTCGAACGAGACCTCGGGGGCGAGCGGGGTCCGGAGCCGGCGCGCGACCAGGTCGACGCGCCCGTCGAACGGGTCGACGAGCTCCGGTCCCACACCCTTCGCATTGTCGAGAGTCATCGCCATCGCATTCACAGTGAAATCGCGACGCGAGAGGTCGGTAAGGATGTCGTCGGAGAACGAGACCTCGGGCTTACGGCTCTCCGGTCGGTACACGTCGGCGCGGAACGTCGTGATCTCGAAAACAGAGTCGCCCTTCTTGCAACCCACGGTCCCGAATCGCTGTCCCTGCAGCCATACCACGTCGGCCCACGGCCTGACCACCGACTCGACGGCGTCGGGTCGGGCGTCGGTGGCGATATCGATGTCGACTTCTTCGGGCCGCCGGGTGCGGTCGAGGAGAGCGTCGCGCACGGTGCCGCCGACGAGGTACGCCTGGTAACCGGCGTCGCGGAGGAGTGAGGCCACCTGTTGCGTCGGCGAATCCGAGGCGAAGAAATGCTCGAGACGTACGGGGACGGCGGTCACAGCCGCCCATTGTGGCGCGGGTAGCCGAACCCGCCCCGATTTACTAGCCGGCGACGGCCTGCTCGGCTGCGAGTTCCATCGTGTGCTGCTCGATCATGAGGCGCAGGTCGTGCGGAGTCGTCGACGCGGCCATCGCTTCGCGCAGATCGATCGTGCCGTTCTTGTAGAGGCTCAGCAGGCTCTGGTCGAAGGTCTGCATGCCGTAATACGAGCCCTCGGCGATGATGCCCTCGATCTCGTGCGTCTCGTCGGCATTCACGATCTTGTCGAAGACTCGACCCGTCGACACGAGCACCTCGACCGCGGGAGCCCGACCCCCCTCCCGCTTCTCCACGAGGCGCTGCGACACGATGCCGCGCAGCGAACCTGCGAGCGACATGCGCACCTGGCGCTGTTCGTGCGGCGGGAAGAAGTCGATGATGCGGTTGATCGAGTCGGTAGCGCTGATCGTGTGCAACGTCGAGAAGACAAGGTGACCGGTCTCCGCCGCGGTGAGCGCGGTCTTGACGGTCTCGGTATCACGGACCTCGCCGACGAGGATGACGTCGGGGTCCTGGCGCAGTACGCGTTTGAGCGCGGAATGGAAGTCGGCGGTGTCGGTTCCGACCTCGCGCTGATTCACGATCGAGCACTTGTCGGCGTGGAGGATCTCGATCGGGTCCTCGATCGTGACGATGTGCCGGTTGTAGTTGTCGTTGATGAAGTCGATCATCGAGCCGAGCGTCGTGGTCTTGCCCGAGCCGGTCGGACCCGTCACGAGGATCAGTCCGCGCTGGTGATCGGTGAGCTTGCGGATGACGGGCGGGAGCCCGAGCGCCGCGAACGACGGGATGTCGCTCTGCACGCGGCGCAGCACGAGGCCCACGGAACCGCGCTGGCGCATGACGTTGACACGGAAGCGACCGAGCCCGGAGACCGAGTACGCGAAGTCGGCTTCGGAGCTGGCGAGGAACTCCTCGGCCCGCTGCTTGGGCATGATCGCGAACGCGATCCGCTCGGTCTCGACCGGTGAGACGTCGGCGAGGTCGGTTCGCTCCAGGCGGCCGTCGACGCGGACGAACGGCGGAGAACCGACCTTGATGTGGACGTCGGAGGCGCCCCGCTCCACGGCGTTGCGCAGCAGGTTGTCCAGATCCAGCACAGGCGCTGCCCAATCTCTCGAGGTTTCGGCCGTCCCGGACCCGCGCCGATACCGCGAGCCAGGGCTTACCCGTTGTCGATCGGCACGCGCGGGCCCCCTCTGGAGCCGACCCGGTCGGGAAATTCGCTCAACCCGCCGAGTACGGGCCCTCGGAATGGAGATCCCGGACCGCGTGCACCACCGTCCGACCCGGACCGCCCGCCGTGGCGGGCTCGATCCGGTCCGGCCTCCCGAGCAGCGTGGACACGGTGGCCGCCGTCGAGTCCCGGAGCGCCCCCAGGTCGTAGCCACCTTCGAGGAACACCACCAGCCGCCGCGGGTCCGCCAGCGCCATCATGCGGGCGGTGATGTCGGCGTAGTCGCCGGCGGTGAGGCCGAGACCGGTCAGCGGGTCGGCCCGGTGCGCGTCGTACCCGGCCGAGACGAGCACCCACGTAGGGGCGAAGGATTCGGCGAGGGGCTCGACCACTGTGTCGATCGCATCCAGGTAGACATCGCCGGTGGCGCCCGCCGGCAGCGGGAAGTTGACCGTGGTACCCGTGCCCGCGTCGGTTCCGACATCCGTGAGCCGGCCGGTTCCCGGGTACAGCGGCCACTCGTGCATCGAGACGTACATCACCGCGGCATCGCCGTAGAAGATGTCCTGCGTACCGTTTCCGTGATGCGCGTCCCAGTCGATGATCAACACCCGCTCGCCGCGCTCGCGCAGCGCCGCGGCGGTCACCGCTACGTTGTTGAGCAGGCAAAAGCCCATCGCGTGCTCCGCCACTGCGTGATGGCCCGGCGGTCGCACCGCACAGAATGCGAAATCGCCGTCGCCCCGTTCCAACGCGTCGACCGCCTCGAGCCCACTCCCCGCGGCCAGCAACGCGGCCTCCCACGACTCCGGCGACGCACCGGTGTCGCCGTCGAGAGGGCCACCACCGGAGGCGCAGAACCGCTCGAGGTAGTCGAGATAGGCCGGAGTGTGCACCCGGACGAGCTCGTCCCGGGTCGCGGTACGCGGGTCGAGCCGGCGCCGGGCCTCGAGCGGCGCACCGGCGTCGAGCCCTTCGAGGACGGCCCGGATGCGGGCGGGTCGCTCCGGATGACTCCGACCCGCGTCATGCTCTTCGAAATGGGCGTCGGTCGCGACCAAGAGCACAACGGAAGGCTAACGAATCGATGGTCTGGCCCGGATCCCGTGTCGTCTCGTCGCTACGCTCGCCGCCGGTGAAGGCGCATCGGGCGCAGTCGTACCGATTTCGTGGGGGTGTCGCGCGCGTCGCGGCGTGGCACGGCCGGCCGGACGTCGCGTCGTTGGCGCTGCACGGTCCCGACGCGCCGTCGCCGCGCGCACTCCGCCGAATGCTCGAACGCATGCAACAAGCCGGCTACCGGGAGGTCGTCACGAACGCCCTCGGTCCGGGAGCAAGCCTGCCACTGGTCGACGTGGGCTTCGCGGTGAAAGGACATCTCCACCTACTGATCCACGAGCTCGGAGAATTGCCGCCGCAGAGCGGCCGGACCCGGCGGGCGGCTCGAAGTGATCGCCCGTCGCTGCTCGCCGCCGACGCGGCCGCGTTCGAGGAGTTCTGGCGTTTCGACGCGGTCGCGCTCCGGGAGGCGGCGCGAGCCACTCCCCGGGCGCACACCCGCGTCGCGCCCACCACAGGCGACCCGCTCGGATACGGGTTGTTCGGCCGCGCCGGCATCGCCGGCTACGTCCAACGGCTCGCAGTCGCGCCCGCGTCCCAGAACGCGGGCCTCGGTTACTCGCTGCTCACTGACGGCTTGCGCTGGCTGCGCGGGCACGGCGCGAGCCGGGCGTACGTCAACACCCAGGACGACAACGAGCGCGCCCTGGCGCTCTACCTGCGGTCGGGCTTTCGCCAACTCCCGGTGGGCCTCAACGTGCTGGGACGCGAGCTGTGAGCCGGGTCGCGACCCGGCTGGGGGTCGTCCTCGCGGCCATGGTCGTCATGGGCGCCACCGTCGTCGGTGCCGGTGCTCGCGCCGGTGGCGGTTCCGTCGCCGCCGCCGAGGACCCGACGACCTCCGTCACGGCCCCGGCACCATTGCCCGCCGGGCTCAGCCTCGTCAGCCAGAGCACCTGGGTCGGGTTGCGGCAGACGTTCACGATGAAGCTGCACATCGACAACCCGACGCTCGCGAACCGGCCCGGTGCCCTCGTCGAGATCCGCGTCGATCAGTCGGCGTCGTCCCGGAGTGGATTCGACGACACGATCGCGAACGGCGATTCCGGCAACACGCTCTACGCGACCCAGGTGAGCATTGCGTCGTTGCGTCCCGACGCTCACCACGACGTGTCGATCGTCTTCGGGCTCTCGGGCTCCAAGGTCCGCCCCACGATCGGGATCTCGCGGCACGGCGTCTACCCCGTCGTGGTGCAGCTCGTGAACACAGGCGTCACGTCCGGTTCGTTCGTCACGTGGCTCGTCGCCGTCGACACCAGCACCCCGAATCCGATCGAGAAGAAGTTGTCGGTGTCGTTCGTACTCCAGGCCGTCGCCGACCCGATCACACTGGCCGACGGCACCAAGGACCCGAAGGTCGTCGCCCAGATGAAGCCGGGCGGGCGGCTCGACAAAGTGGCGACGCTCCTCGCGAGTGCGACCGGCGTGCGGTTGTCGGCCGAGATCGGTCCCGAGACCGCCGAAGCGTGGAAGAGACTCGCACGGTCCAATCCCGCGCTCCGGACGACGTTCGCGCGCCTGCGCACCGCCGCGACCCGGTCGAGTACCGAACTGCTCCCGACCACGTACGTGCCCATCGACGCGGCGTCCCTCGAAGCCGCGGGTCTCGGGAGCTACCTGCCCGGGCAGTACGCGCGCGGCACGTCCGCTTTGCGATCGACCTTCGGCCCGAGCCGGAGCGCGTCGGTGCAGTCTGCGTTCGTCGACGACGCTCCTACGAGTGACGCGGTGGTCGACCATCTGCGGGAGATGCTCTTCGACCGCGTCGCCGTCCGCGATCAGGCCCTCGTGCCGATCAACCATCCCTTCTCCCCGGCGGAGTCGTTCGTCCTCGACACGACGGGCGCGCAGTCACGCGGCGTCGCGACAGCGCCCTTCGTGGAGAAGCTGTTCTACGGCAACGACCCGAGCGCACTGCGCGCCGAGCGCGTCGTCGCCGCGCTGGCCGAGATCGCGTACGAGACCCCGTCGATCGCGCGCGGGATCGTGATCGCACCGCCGGCCCGGTGGAACCCCGACCTGCCCACGATGCAGACGGTGTTCGCCGCACTCCGCACCCTTCCGCTGGTCCAGACGTCGACGCTCGACGACCTCTTCGCCACCATCTCCGACGAACAAGTACTGGGTACGAACGTCCAGCGACGACTCGCACCGAACCCGCCGCCCGCCGCTCCCGTGAGCGGCGACGAGTACCTGACCACCGCGAACGAGCTCGCCGCCTACAGCGAGGTCGTCGGGGCCAAGGACCCCGTGGTCGTCAAGGGCGAGGCTGCACTCCAGATCGCGCTGTCGACGAGCATCACCCCCGAACGGGTCCGGTCCATGCTCGCGCAGATCGACGTGGCCGTACGCGCGTTCACCGCCGGCGTGAGAGCGGACGAGAAGCGCATCACGCTCACGTCGAATCGCGCCGACGTGCCGTTGAGCTTCGAGAACAATCTCGAGCCCGCGCGCGACGTGACCGTACGCGTGCACCTCGACAGCGCCAAACTGACATTCCCCAAGGGTGAAGACCAGGAGATCACGCTCAAGCCGGGCAGCAACACCGTGCGTTTCCGGGTCGACGCGCGCGCGTCGGGAACGTTCCCGATGACCATCAGCGTCACGTCGCCCAACGGTCGACTCGCGTTCGGGCAGCCCGTGCAGGTGACGGTCCGGTCCGCGGTGTTCGGTGGTTGGGCGGTCGGGCTCACCGCGGCCGCGCTCGTCTTCCTCGCGGGCTGGTGGGCCAATCACTTCCGCCGCACCCGTAAGAACCGGCGGGCCGAGCGGCAGTCGGCGGCGAACCCCACTCCTGCGCCGGCCACGTGAGCGACACGATCGACCATCAAGGCCGGGGTCGCGCCGGCCTCGTTCGCTCGAGCGCGGTCGTCGCCGCGGGCACATTGCTGTCGCGCGTCACCGGGCTCCTGCGCGTAATAGTGCTCGCCGCCGCGATCGGCAAGGAGTCGCTTGCCGACACCTACAACCTCGCAAACATCACGCCCAACATCGTCTACGAGCTGCTCGTCGGCGGCGTCCTCGCCGCGACACTCGTCCCGGTATTCGTCGATCTTCACGAACGGCACGACGATCGCTCGACCTCGGCGGTCTTCACCATCACTATGGCTGCACTTACGCTGTTCACCGCGGCCACGATGCTCTTGTCGCCGCTGCTCGCGCGGTTGTTCGTTATCCACGAGAACGGGTCCGATCGCGCCGCCCAGCTCCACGTGTTGACGGTGTTGATCCTCTGCTTCGTTCCTCAGATGATCTTCTACGGTTTCACGACGCTGGCGAGCGCGCTGCTCAACGCTCGCCACCGGTTCGTAGCCGCCGCGTTCGCCCCGGTGCTCAACAACGTCGTCGTGATCGGCGCCCTCCTCGTGTTCGTTGCGCGCACGTCGGGTCGTCACGGCGCCATCACCGATGTCGCGCGCGTCCGCAACGACTTCGGGTTGCTCTTGCTGCTCGGCATCGGGACGACCGTCGGTATTGTCGCGATGGGAGTCGTGCTCGTACCGGCCGTAGCGCGCGCGGGCGTGCGCCTCCGCTTCGTCCTGCAGTGGCGGAACCCGGCGATCAAGACCATCCTGCGCCTGTCGGGATGGACCGCGGGATACGTGGTCACGAATCAGCTCGCGCAGCTCTTCATCCTGATCCTGGCCAACAACTCGTCCGGCAACGTTTCGGCGTACGTCTACGCGTTCACGTTCTACGTCGTTCCGCACGGCCTCCTCGCAGTCTCGATCATGACGACGATGACGCCGAATCTCGCGCGACGCGCCCGGGCCGGCGACGACGAGGGCCTGCGGAGCGAGTTCGGCCTCGGGCTGCGTTACATCGTCGTGCTGGTACTGCCGGCCTCGATCTTGTTCACGGTTCTTGCGCAGCCGATGCTCGCCGTGATCGTTCGCCACCAGTTCACCGCACACGACGCGGTCGTGACCGCCGACACCCTCCAGGCGTTCGGCCTCAGTCTCGTGCCCTTCTCCGTGTACCTCTACGTGATGCGAGCGTTCTACGCGTTGCAGGACACGCGTACACCGTTCGTGTTGAACGCCATCGAGAACGCCTTGAACGTGGCGTTCGCGATCGCGCTGTTCTCACCCCTCGGAGTGCAGGGACTCGCGCTGGCTTGGAGCGGCGCGTACCTGGTCGCCGCCGTGGCTGCGCTGATCGTCTTGCGCAAGCGCATAGGCGGCGTTCCGGATGCCGACGCCGTCCGCTCCACCGTGCGGGCGGGTGTCGCGGCCCTCGCCATGGCGCTCGTCGCGGTGCCCATCGCGGGCGCGATCGGACGGTCCACGCCGGGATCGGCCCTCGTGGCGACGGCGGCCGCCGGCGCCGCGGGCACGCTCGTCTACGTCACCGGACTCGTCGCCCTGCGGTCCAACGAGCTCTCGTCCCTCTGGCTGCTGGTCCGGCGCCGTACTTCAGCCGCACCCGACGTGTAACCCCGGGCGCATCCGGACGTGTAACCATTAGGTGGGTTTCGGGATCGAACCCGAGGCCCTTACGCACCGACCAAGGAGGACGCATGGCCGTTCGCATCGTGACCGATAGCGCCTGCGATCTCCCGGAGGCGATCTGCGACGATCTCGGGATCGAAGTCGTCCCGTTGACGATCCGTTTCGGCAGTCGCGAGTTCGTCGACCGCAAGGAATTGAGCGTCGATGACTTCTGGCGAGAGCTCGGCGCGTCGTCGGTGCTGCCCGAGACGGCGGCACCGTCGGTGGGTGCGTTCGAAGAGACGTTCCGGCGCTTGAGCGACAGCGGCGCTGACGCGATCGTCTGCATCAACCTCTCGGCCCGACTCTCCGCCACCATGCAGTCGGCGCAGGTCGCGGCAAAGGCGCTCGACGGCGAGACGCCGATCGAGATCGTCGACTCCTTCAGCGCATCCATGGGCATCGGCAACCTCGTGCTCCACGCGGCGCGGCGAGCGCGCGACGGCGCAAGCCTCGAGGAGATCGTCGGCGAGGTCGAGGCCCGACGCTCGCGCGAGCACGTCTTCGCCGCCCTCGACACGCTCGAATACCTCCGCAAGGGCGGCCGGATCGGCGGCGCCCAAGCGATGCTGGGCTCGATGCTGTCGATCAAGCCGATCATCAACGTGCTCGACGGTGCGGTCGAGCCCGCGGGGCGCGTCCGTACCCGCTCCAAAGCCCTCCGGTTCCTCGTCGAGCAGATCCCGGTCGGCAAGGTTGAGCTGATCAGCGTCCTGCACGCGAACGCGCCCGATGTCGACGAGTTCCTTGCCATGCTCGCACCGGTGGTCCCCGACGCCGAGGTGATCGTCGGCAAGATCGGACCGGTCATCGGTGTCCACACCGGACCCCGCGTGATGGGAATCGCGTGGATCGATCGGGCGGACTGATCGTCGCCCGTGCGCGACGAAGATGACGATGCGGCGTTGGCGCGGCGCGCGGCGAGCGGCGACCGCGTCGCGCTCGACGCGTTGCTCCGCACCCACACGACACTGGTCCACGGTGTCTGTCGCCGCATTCTCGGGAACCCCGACGACGCACTCGACGCCACCCAGGAAGCGTTGCTCGCCATCGCACGCAAGATCGGCTCGTTCGACGGGCGCAGCAAGTTCTCCACCTGGGCATACCGCGTCGCGACGAACGCAGCGCTCGATGAGGCGCGTCGCCGCGCGCGCCGCCCCGTCCCCGCCGAGAACCTCCCCGAGACGAGTGCGGTCCGCAGCCCGACGACCGAATCAGCGATCGCCGACCGACTCGATGTCGACGCCGCGCTGGCGCACCTGACGCCGGAGTACCGAGCTGCGGTAGCGCTGCGAGACCTCGTCGGCATGGACTACGCCGAAATTGCCGACGTGCTCGGCATACCGGCCGGCACCGTTCGCTCCCGAATCTCGCGAGGGCGCGCCGCACTCGCTGATCTCCTCGGGAACCGGGAGACCACCTCGGAGCATCCAACACCGTGATCATGGACGACGACGCCTCCCCTCTCGACCCCGAACAGCTCGACGAGCTCGTATCGGCCGATCTCGACGGCGCGCTCGCGGGAGCGGCACACGATCTCGGCCTGAGCGTCGATGAGGCGCGGGCCCGCTTGGACGCGACCCCGGGTGCGGCGGAGCGACGCGCCGCGCTCGTAACGGCTCGCGACCTTCTCGGACGGCCGCCGGAGCTCGACGAGCTGACGAGTACCCGCCTCCGCGCTGCCGCGCTGCGAGGTTCGGATCCCGATCCGGCGCAGCGGCGCGTCGGTCGCCGTAGCCGTGGGCGGCGTCACAGTGGCGCGTGGGTGGGTGGCGCCGCCGCGGCGGTCGCGGTCGTCGTCGCAGTCGGCGTAGGGCTCGCGGGGCGCCTCGGCACCGGGAGCTCGGACAGCAAGTCGTCCGCCGCGCTTGCGCCCGCCTCGAAGGGAACCCCGGTGCCGGCCCCGCCCGGGCCTACGGCTGCCTTCGGTGCGTTCACCGACGCCGACGCGTTGGCCCGCGCCGTCGTCGGACGCGACGTCCCCCGATCGTCGGGCGCGGGACAGTCGGCGTCGTCGACGTTCAAACAGGCCGAGAACGGCACGACCGGCGACGACCAGTTGTCGGTGACGTCCACCGCCGCACCCCAGAGCTCCGCCACCGCCGCGGTCGCGGCCGGAGCCGCAGCCGCAGCCGGGACAAGCACGTGTACCACCCCGCCCCCGGTTCCGAACGGAAACTCCGCCGTGTTGCGGGCTACGGCCACGCTGTCCGGCGCGCCGGTCGTTGTCTGGCTGTTCCGGAACAAGGATCGGCACGTCGTCGTGATCGAAGACACGCGGTGCATCGTGTTGAGCCGGGAGACGTTCGGGTAGCAAAACTCGGGCGACGCAACTCGGGCACAGACGCTCGAGTCGCTGGCCCCGGCCTGTCGGGTTCGAGGCATGTACGCTTCCGGGCCGGGAACGAGCAAGGACTCGAGTGAGCGACTGGACTGCTGAAGCCACCGATTTGATCGAACGCACCGTGGGGATGGTGCGCGACCGAACGGTGGAGCCGGCCCAGGCGATCTCCCGTGCGATCGTCTACGGGCTCCTCGCCGGTCTCGTCGCCCTCCCGGCTGTCGTCTTGCTGACGATTGGGGCCTTTCGCGGCCTCGTTCTGCTTGAACAGGGCTACACATGGGCTGCGTGGTGCACGCTCGGCGGAATCTTCGTGATCCTCGGGGCGTTCTGTTGGAGCAATCGCAAACCCTGAGCCGACCTACTGGTCACGAACGGACATACGAGCATGAGCGCGCGGGACGTCATCATCATCGGGTCGGGTCCGGCCGGCCTGACGGCCGCCATCTACACGGCCCGGGCCAACCTGAAGCCGCTCGTCATCGAGGGCCTGCAGGCCGGCGGCCAGCTGATGCTGACGACCGACGTCGAGAACTATCCCGGTTTCCCCGACGGGATCGTCGGGCCCGACCTCATGGCCAAGTTCCGCGAGCAGGCCGAGCGTTTCGGCGCCGAGTTCATCACCGCCGACGTCGATGAGGTCGATCTCGAGGCCACGCCGAAGCGTGTCCGCATCGGCGGCCGGGACGAGTTCGCCCGCTCGGTGATCATCACCACCGGCGCGCAGGCTCGGATGCTGGGCCTCCCCAATGAGCAGAGCCTGCTCGGCCACGGCGTTTCCACCTGCGCCACCTGCGATGGCTTCTTCTTCCGCGGCCACAACATCGCGGTCATCGGTGGCGGCGACTCTGCGGTGGAGGAAGCGAACTTCCTGACTCGTTTCGCCGACAAGGTCACGTTGGTGCACCGACGCAAGGAGCTCCGGGCCTCGAAGATCATGCAGGATCGTGCTTTTGCCAACCCGAAAATCGAGTTTCTGTGGAACGCGACCGTTGTCGACGTCAAGGGTGACGGCCGGGTCGACGCACTCGAGGTCCAGGACTCGGAGACGGGATCCGTCACCGAGCTGCCGGTGACGGGAGTGTTCGTGGCCATCGGCCACGACCCGAACACCAAGCTCTTCAAGGGCCAGATCGAGCTCGACGAGGGCGGCTACATCGTCACCCGTCCGGGCTCGGCGGTCACTTCAGTGCCCGGAGTGTTCGCAGCGGGCGACGTCCAGGATCATAAATACCGGCAGGCGATTACCGCAGCCGGATCCGGCTGTATGGCGGCACTCGAGACCGAGCGCTACCTCGAGACCCTCGACGACGTATCCACGTCGGTCGGGTAACGAAAGGGTTGTCCGTGTCTGACGGTATTCTGAACCTTACTGATGCCACCTTCGACGAGAGTATCGGCGCGGCTGAAACGCCCGTTCTCGTCGACTTCTGGGCAGAGTGGTGCGGGCCGTGCAAGATGATCGCGCCGGTCCTGGCCGACATCGCCAAGGAGCACGAGGGCCGTATCCAGATCGCCAAGCTCAACGTCGATGACAACCCGAATGTTGCGCGCCGCTACGAGGTCATGAGCATCCCCACGCTCCTCGTCATCGCGAACGGCGAGGTCAAGAAGCGGTTGGTCGGCGCCAAGGGCAAGCCGCAGCTGCTCGAGGAGCTCTCCGAGTTCATCGATTGAGCGGACCGGTTGTGTTGCGTCGCGGCGACCGCGGCGTCGCAGTACGCGACCTGAGTACGCGACTTTCCGCCGTCGGCGCGCACCCCGCCCCGGGCGACGACTTCGACGACGCCCTCGAGGCAACGGTTCGCGACTTCCAAAAGGAGCGCGGGCTGCGTGTCGACGGAATCTGCGGACCCGAGACATGGGGGGCACTCATCGAGAGTGGCTTCCAGCTCGGGGACCGCCTGCTCTACCTGTCGACCCCGATGTTGCGAGGTGACGACGTCGCCGAGCTGCAGCGCCGGCTGAACGCGCTCGGGTTCGACGCCGGCCGCGAGGATGGCATCCTCGGTGGCGAGACCGAGACTGCGCTCCGCCAGTTCCAGCGCAATGCGGGCACGACCACGGATGGCGTCTGCGGGCGCGCGACTCTGGCCGCCATCGGCCGGGTCAGCAGCATGGCGGCCGGGTCGGTCGCGAGCGTTCGCGAGCGCGAGGCCCTCCGCAATGCACCGCGGCGCCTGGACGGGCTGCGAGTGTTCCTTGTGGCCGAACCCGCGATGAGCGCTCTCGCGAATGAGTTTCGGCGCGCGATGCGCAACCTCGGCGGGCTGGTCGCGCTCGACGTCTCCGGCGACGATCCGAGCGTGTTGACCGCTCAGGCGAACCAGTTCCAGGCCGGCGCCTTCGTCGCCCTGACGAACAGCGGTGAGCCGGGTGTTCGCTGCGCCTATTTCTCGAGTCGAAGCTTCCGCTCGGAAAGCGGGCTGTGCCTCGCGATGCGCTTGACGGAATCGCTACGCACCGTCCTCGACGAGGTCGACGAGCCGATCGGGCGGACCTACCGATTCCTGCGGGAGACGCGCATGACCGCGGTCGTGTGCGAGCTCGTCGGGCGTGACGAGGCGGATGTCCGCTCGATGCTCACCGCTCGACTGCCCGATGTAACCCGGGCGCTGGTCGAGGGTCTGCGTCGGGGTGTCGAAGAACCGCCCGACCCGGTCTCCTAGCGATCAGGGGCCGGGGCCGCACCCTGGCTCATCGCCCGGTAGATCCGCTCGAGATCTTCCAGATTCGCGAACTCAATCTGGACCCGGCCGTGCCGGGCGCCCATCGAGATCCGGACACGCGTCTCGAGGTAGTCGCCGAGCAACTCCTCGAGCTCGAGGAGCCCGGGCGGACGAAGCCTGCCCCCCGGATCGGAAGCGGCAGCCGCGACTTCCGGCTTCGCCGCCGCTGACTCTTGGCGGCCACGGATTGCCTCTTCGACCTGACGGACCGAGAGATCCTCGGCGATGACGCGCCGCGCGAGCTGTTCTTGGAAACCCCGATCGGGAGTTCCCAGCAGTGCTCGAGCGTGACCCATGCGGATCGTGCGGTCCTTCAGCGAACGCTGGATCGACGGCGGCAGCTGCAGCAGCCGCAGCGTGTTCGTGATCGTCGCTCGGCTTTTGCCGACGCGGGTTGCCACGTCGTCGTGCGTGAGCGAAAAATCCTCGATGAGCTGTTGATAAGCCGCGGCCTCTTCCAGCGGGTTGAGCTCTTCCCGCTGGATGTTCTCGACGATCGCGTGCTGGAGCATCGCGGCGTCGTCGGCGACCCGCACCATGGCCGGTACTGTCTGCAGCCCGACTCGACGAGCCGCGCGCCAGCGGCGCTCGCCTGCGATCAGTTCGTATCCGCCGTCTTCGGCCGCGCGCACCAGGACCGGTTGCAGGATGCCGACTTCACGGATCGAGTCGGCCAACGCCGCCAACGCCTCCTCGTCGAAGTGTTCGCGCGGCTGCTGGGGATTCGGCCGAATCTCGGCAGTCGGAATGTCGGCGAGTCCGCCGGCCTGTTCCGCAACCGTCCCGGTCGGGATCAACGCCCCCAAGCCCCTACCCAGCCCTCCTGGTCGCGCCACGGCTCACCTCCTTCGCCAGCTCGCGGTACGCGAGCGCCCCCCGTGACGTGGAATCGAACACGGTTACCGGTTGCCCGAACGACGGTGCCTCCGAAATACGCACCGTGCGCGGAACGACAGTTCGATACACCTTCGAGCCGAAATGGGCCCGGACCTCGCGCTCGACCTGTTCGGCCAGCTTCGTTCGGGCGTCGTACATCGTCAGCACGATGCCACGTACGTCGAGGGCGGGATTGAGATTCGACTTCACCAGTGCGACATTGCGCAGGAGCTGACCAAGTCCCTCGAGCGCGTAGTACTCGCACTGAATGGGGACGATCACGTCGTCCGACGCCGCGAGCCCATTGACCGTCAACAAGCCGAGCGACGGCGGGCAGTCGATCAACGTGAAGTCGTACGAGCCCGCGATCTGAGCCAGGGCCCGCCGCAATTTGAGCTCCCGGGAGAACGCGGGCACGAGTTCGATTTCTGCGCCGGCCAGATCAATGGTGGCGGGTACCACGAAGAGGTTCTTGACCGAAGTCGGTTCCGTGCAGTCGTCGATGGGGGCGTCATTCATGATGACGTCGTAGATCGAGCCTTCGACGTTGCGGTGGCTGATCCCCATCCCCGTCGTGGCATTCCCTTGGGGATCGAGGTCGATGACCAGCACGCGGAAATCGAGCTCGGCCAATGCCGCACCAAGGTTGACCGCTGTCGTCGTCTTCCCGACGCCGCCCTTTTGGTTGGCGATCGAGATCACGAGTGGGAGCACAACATTGTTCTCGCCCTGGGCCCCACCTCTGGCCCGGAGGGACGCGAGCGCCTCCGGCGGAGACGCCGGAAGCGGTATTTCGGGAACTTCCGCGGTCGGCACGGGCGCGTCGGTCGGGGTCGCCGCGGTCGGAGGCCCGGAAACCGCCGTCGGCGCCGACAGGTCCAGCGTGTCGGCACCCCGGTCCGCGGAAATCGCAGGCTCGGCGCCGAACTCGGAGGTATCAGATGCCCCCGAGTGCGCCGGAATCTTCTGGTCGCCGGACTCCATTTCGCTGTCACGCTCCTGCGTAGGGCTCGTGTTCACCGATCCCCGTCCTCCGAACCAGCGGCGCCGGTTCTGTCCATGATCTTCAGCGAGCGCGTCGTCAGATGCCATTTCTCGCCTCCCAAGGGAGCGTGATTCGATCCCCAGATCGTCGCAACCGGAGCGCGGGGCCGAATGTCGGCGGCGCGGCTCACGGGCGAAGCTGGCGCATCGTACTACCGCAATCCCCATGCGCAACAGTGCGGACCATGTTCCACGTGAAACAACGCGAAAACGGTCGTCCCGAGGAGCGGGGCGTGAGGAGCGGGAAGTAGGAGCACTCCCCGTTGTGTTCCACGTGAAACATCGGCTCGGACCTCGAATCACTGCCAGTTCATGGCGCACTGCTCGGCGGTGCGGACGATCGGTGGCCCGCCAGCGTCGCGCGCTCCACGGAATGTTCCATGTGGAACACCGCCATGCTGCGCAGTCGTGAACCTGAACGCTTGTGGCCTACCAAAGTGGGCGTTTGCTGAGCGTGGCGGTGGTTCGGGGAAACCGATCGGGTACCGCCTGTTCCTTGCGCAGTACCACGAAGTGGGCCTCGCCGACCTCTACGGGATGGGCTGTCGTGAAACCGAGCTGCGCCAGATGCTCTGCCGGCCAACGGCTCGGGTCTGGCGTCGGCGGCTCGCTGACGACGAGTACGCCGCCGACCTCGACCAAGCCCGACCCGACCTCGGCGGTGACAGCCGGGGGCCCGAAGCTTCGCGCCGTAACCACTTCGAACTGCTCGCGGTACGCACGGTCGGTTCCGACGGACTCGGCCCGCCGTTCGAGGACATCGATGCGGTCGTCCATTCCCAGATCTTCCACCGCCAGCTGTAGAGCCAGAGCCCGACGCCTACGTATCTCTACGAGACTTGCCCGGGCCTCGTCCCAGTACTGAGCGAGGACCAGGCCGGGAATACCCCCGCCTGCTCCGAGATCGGCGAAATTACGCGGCGTCCGTCCGAGAGTCTCCGACGCGACCGCGCCGAACCCTTCGGAGTGGGCGATGTGTCGCCCGAGAGGACCCGGGCCGAGCGATCCGGCCGCCCGTGCCTGCTCCAACACCTCGAGCAGCCGATCGGTGGACGGGTTCACGCCGATCTACCAAGCACCGAGACGCTCGGCACCTCGTTGTCGGCTCTCAGGCGGGGAACACGACGACACGACGGCGGGGGTCTTCGCCCTCCGACGTGGTGTCTACGCCGCCCACATCGGCGATGGCGTCGTGAACGATCTTGCGGTCCGCCGCGTTCATCGGCTCGAGTGCCCGCTCCTCGCCCGTTTCCTTGACTTCGGCGGCGACCTGGCCCGCGAACTCTTCGAGCGCTTTTCGGCGCCGCTCGCGGTATCCGGCCACGTCGACGTGGATCCACGCACTGTGCCCGCCGGCGCTGCGTTGGATGACGGCCCGGACGACTTCTTGGAGCGCCTGGATCGTGACGCCCTTCGGACCGACGAGAGCCCCGAGGCCGTCGCCCTCGATGTGCACCGTCACGTCGTCACCGTCGATCTCGGTGCGAACGGCGGCGGAGAAGCCCATCGTCCGGACGAGCTCGTCGGTGAACTTCGCGGCCTGTTCCGCTTGATCCGCTACCGGCACCGTTTCCACATCGACCTCCGCTTGGGCATTGTCGTCGTCCGCAACCGGCACTCCACGTGCAGTGGAAGACTCCGCGCGGGTGCCGCCACCACTACCTCTACCTCGACCGCCGCGCCGGCGCCGGGCGCCGCCCGTTCCGGGGGCCCTCGCCCCCGCGCCGACCTCTACGACCTCGTCAGCGCCGTTGTCGGAGTGCGACTCGGGACGACCCGGGGCGGAATTCTCGGCCCCGTTGCTCGTCTCGACCCGGGCGTCGCTCTCGGCGGATCGTTCGGACGAGCGACCGCCCGACCTTCCCCCGCCACGGGGGTTACCACCCCGGCCGCCGCTGCCGCCTTGCACACCGCGACCCGTCCGCTCGTTCGGTCGGCGCCGGCGCTTCCGGTCGGTCGGCTTCTCCCGTGAGATCGGCTTTACCCGGGCCCGGATGCGGGCGTCACCCCGGGCAATGCCGAACAGCCCCCGACGGGGCTCGTCGACGACTTCGACCTCGAGCTCGTCTTCGACGACGCCGAGGCGGTCGAGTGCTAGCTCCTTTGCTTCGTCGACGGTCTTGGCAGTGACCTCTATCCAGTCCATGGGTTAGCGTTTCCGTTTCTTCTTCTTGCGGCGGGCGGCGTTCGCGGAAGCCCCGGGAGACCCGTTGGCTGAGCCGTTGCCGTTCGGAGGCGCGGTGTCGTCGGGCTCGAGCTCCAGTGTCGAGGTGCTCGTTCCCTTCCCGCGCGCGTGTTCTTCCTCGTACATCTTGTTGAGCACGAAGTGCTGCTGTCCGATCCGCCACGAGTTCGAAACGACAAAGTAGATCGTCGTGGCGGCGTTGAACCCGTATGAGATCACCCCGAAGAAGATCGGCATGACCTTGGTCACGGCTTGCATCTGGGCGTTGGGCGGGGTGCCACCCGACTTCGACTGGCGGGCCTGGGTCTGGCGGACCTGGTACCAGCCCGTGAAGATCACGAGCGCGAGCACAAAGAAGTAGGGCAGTGCGGTAACGATGCCGTCGGGGACCGCGTTGGCAGCCGAGAGGTTGAGGTGAAGGCCCAGGAAGTGCAGGGCGGCCGGAGCATGCTCCTTCACCGCGGTACCGCAGTCCTTCGGACTGATGGTGGTCTTCTTGCAGATATCGACGTACAGCTTCGAGAACGTGCCCGAGCGGGGGATGTGGTACTGGATCCCGGGCCGACGGAACGTGTCGAGCACCGCGATTCCGATGGGCAGGATCAGCAGCAGCGGCAGGCATCCGGCCAGCGGATTGATCTTGTTCTCCTGGTAGTACTTCAGCAGTTCTTCGTTCTGCTTGGCCCGGTCGTCTTTGTATTTCTGCTGGATCTTTTTGATCTCCGGCTGGACGCGTTGCATCAGGATCATCGATCTGGTCTGCTTGGCGATGAGCGGGAACTGCACACACATCACGATCAGGGTCAACAAGATGATCGAGATGCCGAGGCTGTGCGTCGGGTAATAGAGGAGCGCGAGCAGCCATCCGACGATCCGATAGAGCGGATCCAGGACACTCCCAGCTAGCACGAATGTCCTCCTACGTCAGCGTGGGAACGGGCTGGCACCGGGTCGAACCCGTGGCCCCCGAGCGGATGACACCGACTGAGACGCCGGACCGCTATCCACGTGCCGCGCGCCGCTCCGTGTTCGGTAACGGCCTCGCGTGCGTACTCGGAGCACGACGGTATGAAGCGGCACGGCGAGGGTCGATGGGACCTCACCTGTTGGTAGACGGTGATGCCACCCAGCAAAAATCGCGCGCAACGTGACGAAGGGCCCGTCATCAAGGCGCCATCTCGGTCAGAATCGCGCGGATCGTGTGGGACAGGGCCGCGTACGAGTCGGTTGCCGCAGCCGGATCGACCCGGACGAGGTAGGCCGCGCCGGGCTCGAGTGCAGATGAGTGCTCACGCAGCGCAGCCCGCAGCCGTCGGCGGACCCGGTTGCGCGTGACCGCGGGACCCACCGAACGGCCTACCGAGAATGCGACGCGCGGAGGCGCCGTTGCCGGTCCGAGCATGGCGCTTCTCACTTCGAGATTTCCCGCCCGGCGCCGTCGCCCACGGGCGAGCGCCTGAAACGATGCCTGGCCACGAACGCGCCAGATCAGGCTGAAAGGTTGGCGCGGCCCTTGCTGCGCCGGCGACGGATCACCGCGCGTCCCGCCCGGTTCCGCATGCGGAGCCGGAATCCGTGCTTCTTCTTCCGCTTCCGATTGTTCGGCTGGTATGTCCGCTTCACGCATGGCCTCCTCGAACGCCCAGGCCGAGGTGGGGCCCCGGGGCGGGGCGCGCGGCTCGTTTCCGAGCGCACGCGCACAAGTGAATGGATAAGTCTACGGGCTGATCACGAACCACAGCAATCCACCCCCCGGATTCAACGAGGGGACAAGTGGTTCTCTTGTGGCTTGTTGGCACACTTCGCCTCGGGGCGATAGCGTGCCGCTCCCCCGGTGGACCGGTCGGCCTCCGCCTCCGGTACTTCCCCATGGCCACGTCGCCGAAGATCGGATGACGGAACCAAAATCGGCCCAGGAGCGGCCCGTACCGTACGCGGGAGGGCTTCTCCACACGTGTGGACATCGTTGTGGACAATCGGGGAGTCGGCAGTGGGCACTCCAGCGGCAGATGACCTTTGGGTGAAGGTCGCGGCAGCAGTCCGGGCCCAGCTCTCCGAGGCGACCTGGAACACATGGTTCCAAGGCGTCCACGCCCTCGACACCACCGACGAGACCCTGATCCTCGGTGTCCCAAGCTCCGTCGCGGTCGAACGGATCCGGACCAGCTACCTCGGCCTCCTCACCGACGCGGTGCAGGCCCTCACCGGCATGACCCATGCCATTCAGCTAGTGGTCGACACGGCGCCGCGCGCCGACGCCGACGAGATCCACGACCTTCCCGCCGACGCTCCCGTCGACATCGTGGTCGAGCGGGCCCGAACCCCCGAACCCGAGCCCACGCCGGCATCGACCGCCTGGCCGAGCACCCAGTTGAACCCCCGCTACACCTTCGACCAGTTCGTCATCGGAGCCTCCAACCGTTTCGCGCACGCGGCCGCACTGAGCGTCGCCGAGAGCCCCGCCAGGTCGTACAACCCGCTGTTCATCTACGGTCCGGCCGGTCTGGGCAAGACCCACCTGCTGCATGCGATCGGCCACCACGTGCGCGAGCTCTTTTCGAGCAAGCGGATTCGGTACGTGTCGACCGAGACGATGATGAACGAGTTCGTCGACGCGATGCGATCGAAGGGCATGCCCGCCTTCAAACGCCGCTACCGCGAGGTCGACGTGCTCCTCGTTGACGACATCCAGTTCCTGGAACGCACCGAGCAGCTCCAAGAAGAGTTCTTCTACACGTTCAACGACCTGCACGGACGCGGCAGCCAGATCGTCATCTCGTCCGATCGGCCCCCCAAATCCATCGCCACCATCGAAGACCGGCTCCGGAGTCGGTTCGAGTGGGGCCTCATCACCGACATCCAACCTCCCGAGTTCGAGACCCGGCTCGCGATCCTCCGCAAGAAGGCCGAGGCCGAACACCTCGAGGGCATCCCCGACGGTGTGCTGGCGTTCATCGCGGACAACGTGGTCGACAACGTCCGTGAGCTCGAAGGATCACTGATCCGGGTGGCGGCGTATTCGAGCCTGCACCGGGTTCCACTCAGCGAGGAAATGGCCAAGGAGATTCTCTCCGACCTGCTGCCGGCCCGCAGCCCCCGGGTGATCACACCCCAGCTCATCCTCGAGACCACCGCCAAGATGTTCGGTTGGACGATCGACGACCTGTGCGGCAAGAGCCGGCGGCGCCCCCTCGTGACTGCGCGCCAGATCGGCATGTACGTCTTCCGTGAGCTCACCGACTACAGCTATCCGAAGATCGCGGAGGAGTTCGGCGGGCGCGACCACACCACGGTCATGCATGCCTGCGAGAAGATTCGGGGCCAGATGGCGGAGAAACACGTGGTGTTCGAGCAGGTCAACGATCTGATCAACCGGATCAAGCATGGCGCCAGTGGATAACCCTGTGGACATGTGCGAACAACATTGGGAACAACCGCCCCGGCCCGGGGAGAACCCCGAATGTCATTCGAAGGCGCTCCGGTGCCTGTGCACTTCGGTGGACGACACCGTGAGGACCCGTTAGTGCATCCACCAGGAACGACGCGTAGTTGTCCACAATCCACAGGCCCTACTACTACTAAGACCAAGAAATCAGTTTCACAAGCGCCTAGCCAAGGTGCATCGAGCCGAAGTGCCTCAAGGAGGACAGTGTGAAGTTCCGGTGCGAGCGTGACACCCTTGCGGATGCCGTCGCGACCGCGCAGCGGACGGTGGCGAGTCGAAGCGGGGCCCTGCCCGTTCTCCAAGATCTCAGGATCTCGGCGACCGCCGACGGCTTGGAGCTGATCGGCTCCGACCTCGAGATCACCAACCGTGTGCAGGTCCCGGCCGAAGTCGAAGAGCCCGGGATCGCCGTGGTGCCGAAGTTGCTGGGCGAGATCGTGCGCAAGCTCGAGCCCGGAACGGTGACCGTTGCAGTGACCGGCGACGAAGCCGTGATCACGTCGGGCCGGTTTTCCACGTCGTTGCGCCTGAAGCCCGCCGAGGACTACCCGCGCTTGGCCTCGAGCGAAGGTGAGGGTGTGAAGGTGGATTCCACGGCCTTCGCCGCGGCGCTGCGCCAGGTCGTGCGGGCGGCGTCGAAGGACGACCTGCGCCCGATCCTCACCGGTGTGCTCATGACGGCCCACGCGGGCGGTCTGCGCCTCGTAGCGACCGATTCCTACCGCCTCGCGGTCCGGGACCTCAAGGGCGTGAGCATGCTGGCAGAAGGCCAACGCGTGCTCGTCGCGGCCAAGGGACTCTCCGAGGTGCAACGCCTCGCCGGCGACGGTGAAATCGAGGTCGTGCTCCGTGAGCGCGACGTGGTGTTCCGCACGTCACGGGCCGAGGTGACGGCGCGCCTGATCGAAGGCGATTTCCCGAATTACGAGCAGCTGATCCCGAGCGGGTACCCGAACCGGCTGACAGTGGCCCGCGAGGCTCTGATGGAAGCCCTCGACCGGGTCCAGATCGTCGGCCAGAACCGCGACAACGCCGCGGTCCGGATCTCGATGAGTGCCGACGGACTGGAGCTTGCGATGTCGGCCCAGGACGTGGGCAACGCGCAGGAGTCGCTCGACGCGAAGTTCGAGGGGACCGAGTTGACCGTGGCGTTCAACCCGGTGTTCCTGCGGGATGGCGTGGACGCGCTCGACTCGGAGGAGGTTGCACTCGACACGATCGACCCGCTCAAGCCGGCAACGTTGCGCGCAGCAGGTGGCGACGACTTCCTCTACCTCCTCATGCCGGTGCGCACATCCTGAGAGGGCCAGAGCCGTGCTCGTGACGGCCGACGCCGGGCCCGCCACCAGCGTCGGGCACCTCTGGTTGAGCGATTTTCGTTGCCTGCGCGAGATCGACGTCGAGCTCGCTTCCGGACTGACCGTGCTGCAGGGCGCCAATGGTCAGGGCAAGACCAGCCTCTTGGAGGCGGTTGGTTGGGTCGCCCGGGCCCGTTCGTTTCGTGGAGTGAGCGACGCGATGCTGGTGCGTTCGGGCGCGACGGAAGCGATCGTCCGGGCCGAGGTCACGACGAGCAGCCGCCAGCAGTTGTTCGAGGCCGAGGTCAAGGTGACCGGCCGCAATCGCATCTTTTGTAACCGCCAGGCGGTGACCCGGGCCCGTGATCTGCACGGACTCCTGCGGGTGACGGTGTTCGCGCCCGACGATCTCACGTTGGTGAAAGGCGGTCCCTCTGAGCGGCGGGAGTTCCTCGACGAGCTCTTGGCGATGTTGGCCGCCCGGTACGACGCGGCCCGGGGCGACTTCGACCGGGTCCTGAAGCAACGCAACGCACTGTTGCGATCCGGGGTGCGCGACGAGGACGCCCGTTTCACCCTCGACGTCTTCGACGACCAACTCGTACACGCCGGCGCCGAGCTCGTACGGGGCCGGCTTCGGCTTCTCGAGCGGCTGGTGCCGGCAGTGGCCGCCGCATACGAGATGTTGGCCCTCGACGCCCGTCCGATCGACGCGACGTACGTCAGCGAGTCGGCGCCGGAGCCGTTGACGGCCGCGGACGCCGGCGGCGTGGAGACCCAACTGCGGGAGGCGCTCGAGCGGCGGCGTCGGGCGGAAATCGACCGGGGACTGACCCTCGTCGGCCCCCATCGCGACGAGCTCCACCTGACGATCGACGGTCTCGACGCGCGTTACCAGGCGTCGCAAGGCGAGCAGCGAACACTCGCGCTCGCATTGCGGCTCGCCGGTCACATGGTGGTGCGTGATCTCGCGGGCGCGGCGCCGGTGTTGTTGCTCGACGACGTATTCAGCGAGCTCGACGCGCAACGGGCGGCGGCACTCGTGCGCAACCTCCCGCCGGGCCAGACGTTGCTGACGACCGCGGGTGAGCTACCTCCCGACGTCGAAGCACAACAGACGTTGATCGTGCACGCCGGCCACGTGGAAGCACAGTCATGACCAAGTCCGCATGAAGAAGCCGTCATGAAGAAACGTGGCGACGAGCCGGTGCCGCTGCGCGATGCGATCGAGCGGGTTTCGCGCGAGCTCGGGATGGGGGCGCCCGACGTGTTGGAGACCCTCACCGCGCGTTGGCGTGACATCGTGGGGCCGGCGGTTGCCGAGCACGCGCAGGTGCGCTCGGTTCGCGACGGCGAGTGCACGATCGCAGTCGACGGACCGGCGTTCGCGACCCAGTTGCGGTACGCCGCGGGTGACCTCGTGGCGCAGGTCAACGCCCATTGCGGCGAGGGTTCGGTGACGTCGGTGAAAGTGGTCGTTTCGGGGCCCCGAAAGACCCGATGAAGCGTCCATTTCTGGTACACTGAGGTCACGTAAAACACCCCCTGCGACCAGGGCTTTTGTGTGCCCGGCTCGGGTGTTTTGGGCACGCCGACGACAGGCTTGCTGGAAGGGACTTACGCGTGGCGTACGGCGCCAAGGACATCTCCATTCTCAAGGGTCTTCAGCCGGTGCGCGAACGGCCCGGCATGTACATCGGTTCGACCGGTCCCTCGGGTCTTCACCACCTCGTGTACGAGGTCGTCGACAACTCCGTCGACGAGGCGCTCGCGGGCTACGCGACGCGGATCGACGTGACCCTGCTGCCCGACGGCGGGTGTCGCGTCATTGATGACGGACGCGGCATCCCAGTCGATCCGCACCCGGAGTACCCCGACAAGTCGGCCGCTGAAATCGTGCTCACGATGCTCCACGCAGGCGGCAAGTTCGGGGGCGAAGGCTACAAGATCTCGGGCGGCCTGCACGGGGTCGGCGTCTCGGTCGTCAACGCGCTCTCGCGCCGACTCGAGATGGAGATCCGGCGCGACGGTGGCCGTTACTCGATGGTGTTCGTCGACGGTGGCGAGCCCGTAGCGGGGTTGGAACGCATCGGCGACTCCGACGAGCACGGCACGTCGATCACGTTCTGGCCGGACCCGACGATCATGGAAGAGATCGAGTTCCGGGCCCAGACGCTCGTCGAGCGCCTGCGGGAGATGGCGTTCCTCAACCGTGGCCTCGAGATCATCTTCCGCGACGAGCGGAGCGAAGAGCCAACGGAGCAGACCTTCAAGTTCGAAGGCGGCATCGTCGACTTCGTGTCGTACCTGAACGCGTCGAAGGAGCCGTTGTTCTCGACGGTCATCGACATCAGCGACACGTACGAGAGCGGCGAGGTCGAGATCGCGCTCCAGTGGAACACCGGCTTCTACGAGGGACTGCACTCGTTCGCGAACAACATCGCCACCACCGAAGGTGGCATGCACGAAGAGGGCTTCAAGAAGTCGCTCACGAACGTCCTGAACAAGTACGCGCGCGGCAAGGGTCTGCTCAAGGAAAAGGACGAGAACCTCCTCGGCGAAGACATGCGCGAGGGGCTTACAGCGATCGTCTCGGTGAAGCTGCGCAATCCGCAGTTCGAAGGCCAGACGAAAACGAAGCTCGGCAACACCGAGATCCGTTCGTTCGTCGAGCGCGCGACCAACACGAAGCTCGCGGAATGGCTGGAGGAGCACCCGACCGAAGCCAAGGTCATCGTGACCAAATCGACGCAGGCCGCGAACGCCCGCATGGCCGCGCGCCAGGCCCGCGATCTCACGCGCCGGAAGTCGTTGCTCGAATCCGCGCTCATGCCGGGAAAGCTCTCCGACTGCTCGACCCGTAACGCGGAAGAGGCAGAGCTGTTCATCGTCGAGGGCGACAGTGCCGGGGGCAGCGCCAAGAAGGCGCGCGATCCAAGGTTCCAGGCGATCCTGCCGATCCGGGGCAAGATCCTCAACGTCGAGCGCTCGCGCCTCGACAAGATGTTTCGTAACGAGGAAATCCAGGCCCTCATCTCCGCGTCAGGCACGGGCATCGGGGAGGAATTCGACCTCTCGAAGCTCCGCTACCACAAGATCATCATCATGAGCGATGCTGATGTCGACGGCTCGCACATCCGCACGTTGCTGCTGACGTTCTTCTACCGCCAGCTACCCGAGATCGTGAAGGCCGGCCACGTCTACATCGCCCAGCCGCCGCTCTACGGGGCCAAGCTCGGCAAGGACGAGCGCGCCTACCTGAAGGACGACGACGCACTCGCCGCGTTCGAGGCCGCGCACGAGGGCCGCAAGATCGAAGTGAGCCGATTCAAGGGTCTCGGCGAGATGGACTGGCATGAGCTGGGCGACACGACGATGAACCCCGCCACTCGCACGCTGTTGCAGGTGTCGGTGGAGGAGATCGACGCGATCGCGGACAAGACGTTTTCGACCCTCATGGGCGAGGACGTCGAAGCACGGCGCGGCTTCATCCAGACGAACGCCAAAGACGTGCGCTTCCTCGACATCTGATCTGCCGCACTGACGACGAGAGACCACCATGCCTGACGAAGAAACCCCGACGCTCGGCGGCAACATCGAACCGATCGAGATCCAAGAGGAGATGGAACGCTCCTTCTTGGACTACGCGATGTCAGTCATTACGTCGCGCGCGCTCCCGGACGCGCGCGACGGCTTGAAGCCGGTGCAACGCCGGATTCTCTATGGCATGTACGCCGAAGGCATGCGGCCCGACCGCCCGCACCGCAAGTGCGCGAACGCGGTCGGCGAAGTGATGGGCAAGTACCACCCGCACGGTGATCAGTCGATTTACGACGCGCTCGCGCGCATGGCCCAGGACTTCTCGCTGCGCTATCCGTTGATCGACGGCCACGGGAACTTCGGTTCGCCGAACGACCGGCCGGCCGCGGCGCGCTACACCGAAGCCCGCCTGTCGCCGCTCGCGATGGAGCTGCTCGGCGAGATCGACGAGGACACCGTCGACTTCGGCGATACTTACGACGGTCGTAACCGCGAGCCACTTGTCGTCCCGGCGCGATTCCCGAACCTGTTGGTGAACGGCGGCGGCGGCATCGCCGTCGGCATGGCCACCAACATCCCGCCTCACAACCTGACCGAAGTCGTCAACGCCGCGCTGCATCTCGTCGACAATCCCGACGCGACCATCGACGACCTCATGCAGTTCGTCAGCGGGCCCGATTTCCCCACCGGGGCATCGATCCTCGGGCGAGCCGGGATCGCCGAGTACTACCGGACCGGCCGGGGATCGATCCGCATGCGCGCCACCGCCGAGATCGAGGAAGACGTGAAGGGCGGCCAGCGCATTCTCGTGTCGGAGTTGCCGTTCCAGACGTCGGTCGAGGCCATCGGCGCCAAGATCCTTGATCTGGTCAGGGACGGACGCGGCGAGGGCATCCGGGCCGTCACCGACCTCTCGGCCGGCGACACCGTTGGATTGGTGATCGAACTCAAGCGCGACGCCAACGCGCAGGTCGTGCTCAACCAACTCTACAAGCACACGCCGATGCAGACGAACTTCGCCGCGAATCAGGTCGCGCTCGTCGACGGGGTGCCCCGCGTTTTGAACCTCCGCCAGGCGTTGGACGTGTACGTGGCTCACCAGGTGGAGGTCATCACCCGGCGCACCCAGTACCGCCTGGCGAAGGATCGCGCCCGTGCGCACATCCTCGAGGGACTCCTCAAGGCACTCGACATGATCGACGCGATCATCACGCTGATCCGCGGCTCGGAGTCGGCCGACGCGGCGCGCCAGTCGCTGCAACTCGCCCCGTACGAGTTCAGCGAGACCCAGGCGACCCACATTCTCGACATGGCGCTTCGCCGTCTGGCCGCGCTCGAGCGTCAGAAGCTGCGCGAAGAGTTCGAGGAGATCGCCCTGCGTATTGCCGAACTCGAGGCGATCCTCGCCGACGAGACGAAGCTGCGGGGGGTCATCAAGACCGAGCTCACCGCCATCCGCGACAAGTACGGCGACGAGCGGCGCACGAGCATCGCGACCGACCCCGGTGATCTGGCCGACCTCGATCTCATCGAAGACGAGGAGCTCGTCCTCACGCTCTCGCACCGCGGCTACGTGAAGACCGTTCCCGTCGACCAGTTTCGGACCCAGGCCCGCGGCGGCAAGGGTGTACGGGGCGGCAACCTCCGCGAAGAGGACTACGTAGAACACTTGCTCAGCACGACCGCCCATTCGTACCTGTTGTTCTTCTCGAACCGGGGGCGTGTCTACCGCCTGCGCGCGCACGAGATTCCGATGAAGGATCGCACCGCGCGCGGTACCGCGTTGGTCAACCTCGTCGCACTTCAGGGCGACGAACACATCCAAGCGATTATCGACACCCGCACCTACGAAGACGGCGTCTACCTGTTCTTCGCGACCCGCAAGGGCATCGTGAAGAAGACGCGCATGTCCGAGTACGACTCGTCGCTGCGTAGCGGGCTCATCGCAATCAACCTCAACGACGACGACGAGCTCGTACGCGTGATTCAGACCACGGGATCCGACGACGTCTTCATGGTGTCGCGCAACGGAATGACGATCCGATTTTCCGAGGACGACGTGCGGTCGATGGGGCGCGCCACTGCAGGCGTTCGAGGGATGCGGCTGAAGTCGGCGGCCGATGCGGTCGTGAGCTGCGACCTCGCCCGCGACGACGCGGTCCTGCTGTTCGTGTCATCCAGCGGTCACGGGAAGCGGACGCCGGTCGCAGCCTTCAACCGGCAGGGCCGGGGCGGGCAGGGGGTGCGAGGAATGCGCGTCAACGAGTCCCGCGGCACCGTCGTGGCCGCGTTCACCGTCGACCCCGGTAACGAGGTCCTGGTGTTCTCCTCTGCCGGGAACATCGTGCGGATGGGGATCGACGAGATCTCCGAGCAGGGCCGGGACGCTACGGGTGTGCGCGTAGCCAGGCTGGACGAGGGCGATACGGTTGTCGCCGTGGCACCAGTGCTCGAGGCCGAGTCCACCGAAGACGAACTCGACGGCGACGCCGCTGCCGGGGTCATCAACGAAGACGGCGTGCCGACGGACGGTCCCGCGCCGATCGGTGACGCGGTCGAGGGCGAAGAGGACTGACCGGTGGCGCGTGCCAAGGCCGTGCTCGAGAGCGTTCAGGCCGGCCCGGAGCCGAGCGCGCCCAAGCGACCCCGGCGCCGGCGCGTCGCGTCACCTCGTCAGGTCTTCGAACGTCGCTACGTGCAGACGATCCGGTCGCTCGACCTCTGGTCGGTGCTGAAGGTATCGATCTGTTTCTACCTGTGCGCGTTGATCGTGATGCTGCTCGCGGGCGTCATGCTCTGGTGGATCGCGTCGGCGGCCGGGGTCGTCGCCAGCGTCGAGAGCTTCGTCGGGCAACTGGTCAACAACAAGGACTTTCGGTTGCTGTCGTGGCAGGTGCTGCGGGCGGCGACGCTCATCGGGCTCGTCGTGGTGTGCCTGCTCACCGTCGTGACGGTGCTCGCGGCCGCGTTCTACAACCTGTTCTCGGAGCTGCTCGGCGGCATCGAAGTGACGGTCGTGGAGCAAGAAGAGCTGACCGGGTAGCGGCGGTCTCGACGTTCAGTCGGATCCGCACGCGCGGCCTCTGGGGCGACGTTGCGCTCGCGGCTGGGCTCGCGGCGCTGGTCTTCGTCGTACATCCGGTCGGGTACCTGACCCGGCATCCGTACTGGGCGGACGAGGCTTGGGTCGCCTTGCTCGCGAAGGCGCCGCTGTCGCGCTACGTGGCGCTGTCGTCGAGCACGCCCGTCGGTTGGCTGTTTCTCGTGCGGCTGGCGCCGTTCGGCCGGGACGGGACGCGGCTCGTGACGCTGCTGTTCGCATGCGGCGACGTGGTGATGGCGTACGTAGTCGCGCGCTCTCTGCCGTGGAGGTCTGTGGCCGTCGCTCGATTCGCGGCGACTCTGACTGCGGCCCTCGTCGTGCTGGCGCCGATCTCGCTCGTGCGCAACGACCTGAAGCAGTACACCTCGGACGCGTTCTTCGCGCTCGTCGTCGTGTTCTTGTTGCTGCGGGTCGAAGCGGCGCCGTCTCGCCGCCGGCTGGCCGCGTTGTCGATCGGTGCGGTGATAGCGGTCGGGTTCAGCACGGTGTCGGCGTTTATCACCGCCGCCGGGTTCTCGGCGCTGGTCATCACCGAATTGACGGCTCGTCCCTCCGATGGCCCGACTGATCGCTCCTACGGCCGCGACGTCTTGGTCGCCTCCGCCGCGACCCTCGTCGCGCTCGCCCTGTACTTCGTCGCGGTCGTCATTCCGCACGACAACCGTGCCCTGCGGGACTACTGGCGGGCGTACTACCTCACGGGTGGCCCGGTCCACGAGATCGCCGACACCTGGGACCGGTTGGGTCACGTCTCGGTGACGCTGGGCGGTCCAGGTTCGGCGCTCGTCGTGCTGGTTGCGCTCACACTCGGCGTCACCGTGCTGATGCGGCTGGGACGCACGACGCTCGCGCTGGTGGTGCCGCTGGTGTGGATCGAGATGATGGTCGCGGGCGTGGCCCGGCGTTACCCGTTCCTCGACCAACGCACGTCGCACTTTCTCCTCGTGTTCTCGCTCACGGTGATCGGTGTGGGCATCGCGGGCGCGATCGTCGCGGTCGCAGGGCGATCGCGAGTGCTTGCGGTCGTCGTCACATTGGTGGTCGCTCTCGGGTTCGCGTACCGCGCCGAGCCGTACCTCCGCACGCACTCGATCCCCGACGAAGACGTCCGGAGCCAGGTCGCCTATGTGGCCGGTCATCGCGCGCCGGCTGATGTGGTGGTCGTGAGCCTGATGAGCAGCTACGGAGTCGGCTATTACTGGCCCGGAGCCAAGAACACGTTCGCGGTCGACACGACCGGCAACAACTCGAACGGCTACACGACCCGCGTCTCGAATATTGCCGGGATCGTTTACGCCACCGGGCGACAGGTTGCGGACACGACCGCCGTGATGCAGAGGGCGATGGCGCTCGCGCGAACCCGCGGTACGCGGGTGCGGATCTGGATCATCCGCACCCACGTGTCCACGGGCGAAGGTGCGGCGTGGGCGAGATCGTTCCGGGCCTTGCGACTGCATCTCGCGCTCGTGCCGGTGGGCGTCGAGCCACTCGCCGTGATCGCCTTTGGCGACCCCGGGTGACGACCTCCCAAGCGAAGAAGTGCCGGACCGGCGACCGGCGCGCGTCCGGACTTGCGCGAGTGGGGCTAGTAAGAATCGAACTTACGACCTCGTCCTTATCAGGGACGCGCTCTAACCGACTGAGCTATAGCCCCGGGCAGGCGCAGCAGCGTAGCAGCGGCCCGAGGGCCGGGGTCATCCGTCCGGGGCGTGCGGTTCCGGCGTCGGGCGGCATCCTCCTCGATACACTCCCGCGCTGTGAAGGTCTTCAAGCGCCTGCTTCTCGTGCTCGGTGCCGCAGGCGCGGTGGGAATGTTCGCGCGCGTGCGCGGCAAGGGCGGCGTGCCGCCCACCACCGGCGGTTGGCGTGAGCTCGAGGGCCCCGAATTTCGGTGAAGAAGATGATCTCGTGACGACCGCACTCGTCGTCGGGCTCGGCGCCGTAGGTACGCGCGCCGCCCGCCAGCTCATCGATACGCCCGGGATCGATCGCCTGTTGCTGGCCGACCGCGACGACGTTCAGCTGACCGAGGTCGCGGCCGCGTTCGGGCGGGACGCCCAGGCCGTCGACTTCGCGCCCGGTGACGCCATTCCCGAGGGCGTCGATGTGGTCGTCACGGCGTTGCCAACGGGCGTCGATCATCCGGTGGTGACCGCGGCGATCGCGGCCGAGGTTCCGGTCGCGTCGAGCGAAGAAGAGCACGACGCGCTGGATCAGTTGCGGGTGCTCGACCGGAACGCCCGCGGCGCGGGGATCGCCGTCGGCATCGGGTGTGGACTGGCGCCCGGTCTGGTCGACGCGCTCGCTCGTCACGCGACCTCGATGTTCGAAAGCGTTGACGAGATCCGGGTGGCGAGAACGGGCTGGGCCGGGCCTGCGAGCGTCAACACGGTCCGCCACGAGCGCCGGGTACCGGTGCGCACCTGGCACGACGGCACGTGGCGGGAGGACCATCCCCACAGCGACAGCCTGGTGTGGTTCCCGGAGCCCATCGGCGCGCGCGAGGTCCGTACCGTGACGGGCGCGACGGCGCTGCTCGTCGACGCGTTCCCCGACGTCGGCCGGATCAGCGTGCAGCTCGGTGAGTCGCCGAAGCGCACGCGTTTCCGGCGCCGTTTCGGCGACGACGGTGAGTGGGGTGCGGCGCGGGTGGAAGTGTGGGGTCGCCGGAACGGCACCTTCGATTGCACTGTCTACGGGGTGGTCGAGCGCACGGCTGTGGCCGCGGGCGCAGTCCTGGCTGTGGTGGCCGCCCGGCTCGGTGGAGCCCTCGAGCCGCGGCTGGAGATGCCCGGGGTGCACAGCCTGGGGACGCTGGTCAATCCGGTTCCCTTCCTGGCCGAGTTGGCCCAGCGGGGTGTGCGGGCTGCGGCGTTCGAGGGCGTCGCGGTCGCCTGAAACGGGACTCCGTACGAGTCTGTGCGTTTGGCTGCCCGCGTCCGGTGGTCGTGCCGATCTACAAGTACCGTAAGCAACGGCTCCGAGGACGGTCCGGGGGCGCGGCCGGGAAAAGCCTGAAGATTGCGGTCGGGCCTGAGGATTGCGGTCGGTGACGATGACGGACGGACCCGAGGACGAGACGACGGAGATGGAAGACGGCATCCCGCCGTCCATTCGGCCCGACGGCGCAGGCGCGCCGTCTGTGGTGCCGTCCGTCACCCCGGCGCTCGAGCCGTCCGGCCGGAGTGTTGTCGACGAGCTCTCGCTTCCGATCGTGCGCGGCGGTGAGGTCCTGGTGTTCGGCGGTCTGCGCCTGGTCCCGGGCGGTACCGACCTCTCTCGCGAGGTCGCTCGGACGATCGGGCTGGCCATCGAGGGCTGTCGCGGCCCGGCCGTGCTCGTCTTCGCGGGCGACACGTTCGACATGCTGCGAGAGGGGCGGCCCGACCCGCTCGCGGCGTTAGCGTCGCACGCGCGGCTCGCGTCGGCGCTCACCGGCTTCCTCGCCCATCCCGAGCACCGTGTCGTGATCCTGCCCGGAATCCGCGACGGCGCGCTCGCGTACGACGAACGGGCCGCGAAAGCACTCCAGTCGAACGGTTGGTCGATCGCACTGGCGTGCTTGCTGGAGATCGACACCGGCTGCGGCGTGCAGGTGGTTCGGGTCGAGCCCGGTCACCAACTCGATCCCGCGGCCGCGTTCGGTGATCCTCGTGACCCGAACGATCACCCGTTGGTCATGCACATGGAGCGCGATGTGCTCCCGGGCTTCGCCAACGTCGGCGAGGCTTCCCACAAGTGGTTGGAGGGGATCGAGGACGCTGATCCCGCCGATATGGGTGCGCTCGTCGCGTCGCGCTTCACCTACCGCCGTTTGTTCCGCCGGGCCGCGTGGCTGACGCTGCCGGTGTTGGCGCTCCTGGCGCTCTTCTTCCCGATCGCCGCGTTCTCGGCCCGGCGTCGGCACGAGGTCACCCACGTGTTCCGGCTGCTATCGGCGGGCTTCGCAATCGAGCTCGTGATCGTTGCAGTCGCGCTCGCTTTCGTCGTTACCCAGCTTCGCGATTCCCTCGGTTCGATCTCGTGGTTGTCGAGCTCGTTGCGCGACAACGACGCGCCGCGCGGGATCGCGGTCGGTCTCGCTGCGGGCGGCGGTTCCGGGCTCATCACCGGGCACTCCGGCCGAGCCGAGCTCACCGATCTCGGTGGAGGCGCGTTCTACGCGAACTGTGGAACCGCGGGCCGCACCGTCGACCGGGTCGAGACGCGCGGCGGTCTGCCGGCAGTTTACGGCGCTCGACTGCGGTGTTCGTGGCTCGAGCTCGAAGCCGGGTCGGAGCTGCGGGTTCGGCTGTGGCACGGCGCGCGCGACCTCCCCGACCGGACGTTTCTCGAGCGGCTCGCGTCGCGAGGGCGCATGCGTTCCTGCTGGCCGCCGGCCGAGGTGGCCGAACACCCCGGGACGGTCACGTGGCCGTCAGCGGGTGACTCCACCGCATTGCGCCGCCGCGTCCGTCGTATTGGCGCGACCGCGATCGCGTTCGCGGGTGTGTTGAACCTCGCATCGGCGGTCACGCTCCCCGTGGCGTCCCGCCTGACCGCGCTCGGTCAATTCACGCCGATCGAAGTTCCCGAAGTCGCGACCGCGCTGGTCGCGATCTGCGGTATCGGGCTGCTCCTACTCGCCTGGGGAGTGCGTCGTGGCCAACGCCATGCCTGGCTGCTCGCGAACGCATTGCTGCTCGTATCGGTGATCGGCAACGTGACCAAGGGCCTCGACATCGAAGAGGCGATCATCGCGCTGCTGGTCGTCGCGTTCCTGATGATCCACCGCGACGACTTCGCGGCGCCGGCGAACCCGTCGTCGTGGCGGCGGGCGATCGCATCGTCGCTCGTCGCGGGTGCGGTTGCGATCGTCGGCGGCACCGTCGGGGTCGCATTCCGTCACCCGGAGATGGCCCTCCCCAAGGTCGCGGAGGCGGTCGCGGAGCGGTTGGTCGGTTTCAAGACGATCACGTTGCCGAGCAACATCGATCGTCTGGTCTCGCCGGCACTCCTCGCGGTCGGCGTCGTCATCGCCCTGTCGTTCTGTTGGCTGCTGTTCCGGCCCGCGGTCTCGCCGCGGCTCTCGTCGTACCGCCCGCTGTCGCGCGAACGGGCCCGCTTCATCGTCGAGAAGTATGGCGCCGACTCCCTGGCGTACTTCGCGCTGCGCGACGACAAGGAGTGGTTCGGGTTCCGCGACACCCTCGTCGCGTACCGCGTGCACAACGGGGTCGCGCTCGTCTCGCCGGACCCGATCGGCCCGGTCGGCCAGCGGGCAGAATCGTGGGGCGCGTTCCGAGAGTTCGCCGACGAGCACGGTTGGCCGGTAGCGGTCATGGGCGCATCGGCCGATTGGCTGCCCGTGTACGGCGCGAGCGGGATGCACAACCTCTATATCGGCGACGAAGCCGTCGTCGACGTGCGCCGGTTCAGTCTCGAGGGCAAGCAGAACAAGAGCCTGCGCCAGTCTGTCGGGCGGGTCGAGAAGGCCGGCTACCGGGTCGAGTTCGTCGATCCGGCAAGCCTCGAACCCGAGCTCGAGTCCAAGCTGCGCGCGCTGATGACCGAGAGCCGGCGCGGCGACGTCGAACGCGGCTTCTCCATGACCCTCGGTCGCGTCTTCGAGCCCGACGACAAGGGATTGCTGTTCGCCGTAGCACTCGACGCCGAGGACCGTCCGGCCGGGTTCTGCCAGTACGTTCCTGCCCGCGCCATCAACGGCTGGTCACTCGACCTGATGCGCCGCAGCGAAGCCGAAGGCGTGCCCAACGGCATCACCGAGTTCATCGTGGCCAAGACGATCGACCACCTGCGGGCCGAGGGTGCGGTCGGGCTCGCGCTCAACTTCGCCACGTTCCGGGCCGTGCTCGCGAGTGAAGCCGGCGACCGCCTGATGCAGCGCGCGCAGAAGTGGGTGCTGGAACGGGTGGGCGACTCGATGCAGATCGAGTCGCTGTGGGCGTTCAACGAGAAGTTCCAGCCCGAGTGGCACCCGCGCTATGCCGCGTACGACTCGCCCGAGCACATGCTGAGCGCGTCGATCGCGGTTGCCCGGGCGGAGTCGTTCTTCGATATCCCGATCATCGGCCGCTTCTTCAAGCCCTCGGCCGATGACTCGCGCGAACGGCCCCGGTCCGTCGCGGCCGAACCCGTCGGCGCCGGGAAGGCACCAGGCAAGCCCGGGTCGGGCGCGTAGGGCACACGCTCAGGTCACGCGCTCAGGTGTGTGACGGGCTCGGGCCCTCACCCGCGACCTCGAACGCGAGCTCGTCGATGTAACAGAAGTACCAGTCCTCGTCGGGTTCGTACGACTGGATGATCGGGTGCGCGACCTCGTGGAAGTGCGCCGTCGCGTGCTTGCCGGGGGAGTTGTCGCAGCATCCGATGTGGCCGCACTCGGCGCACCGGCGGAGATGCAGCCAGTGCATCCCGGTGAGTAGGCACTCGACGCAGCCATTGCCGCTCGGCGTGACGGCTTTGATGTGGTCCAGGTGGGCGCAGGTTTCGGTCACGGGGCCAGTCTTCCAAGCACGTCAAGTCGGCCTCATCTCGGCAGTTCGAGTTTCCAATCGGACCGGTTGATCGGCGTCCGAGATCGCCTCTTGATCCCACTCGCGCCGCCGACATCACGGGCAAGATCGACGGCCCGAGCGAGGGTGCGTTGATGACGATCGGAGTGCTCTCGATCCCGCGGGGCGACAAGCTCGCGAGCGACATCACGATGATCTGCACCATCAAGCCCGACGGACCGTTGACCCCGTCGGTGGAATCCCGTGCGAGGTCCAGGGCGTGATCGCCGCGCACAAGACGAAGGACGCTCGCGCTCGCCGCCGTCGGAAGCGAACGCGGGAGCCGTGACCGGCTCCCGCCTGCAGGTGTTGCTGACCCAGGGTGTCGGCCCGTTCGTGTCGAAGATCAAAGGCGAGCGCGTCGATCTCGGGCCAGATCAACGGCCTCGTCGAAACGTAGAAGACGTTCAAGCCCGGCACCGTGAGTGACGCCGGTGCACTGTCGGAGGCGTACGGCGCCGCGGTCGCCGCGGTCGCCGCGGTGCCTCAACGTGATGGCTGCGCTGCTGAAGTACTTCGGCGACGAGCGACTGCGCAGAGCCCGGCGGTGCCGTCACCCTGTACAACCGCACGTCGGCCCTGATCGCGAAGTACTACTCGCGGGGCCAGGTCGACCCCCAGACGCACGACGTGACCCGGATCTCCAACGACCCGGCCCTCGAGGCCGCAATCACGCTGGCGCGAGCCAGCTGGTCAGCGGTGTCGAGCTGTTGGAGTCGAAGCTGTTGCGGTCGAAGAACGTGAACCCGACCGTCGCCGTCGCCGTCGCCGTCGCCGTCGCCGTCGCCGTCGCCTCCGACAAACTGGACGCCCTATCCGAGTACTGGGTCAGCTACCTGAACTCCGGCGTGGGCGGATTCGCTTGCGGGACATGATTCGTAATTCTGCCGAAACCCATACGAAAGCGGCATCTGGCATCCTCGACGCGGTGCGTGCACCGGACGCGGCTCCCGGCTAACAACCCTCACCCCTTACCGGGAACCGCGTTCGGGCGCCCACGTCGTCGGCCGGGTTCGCGAGCGGCCGTGGCCTACGCTGACCTCGGTTCCAGGGGACGTAGCTCAGCTGGCTAGAGCACCTGCTTTGCAAGCAGGGGGTCGTGGGTTCGAGTCCCATCGTCTCCACTTCGTACGGCCTGGTCAGGATGGGTGTCGACCGGGGCGGGGTGCGACGCCGACCGACTTTCGGGGCGTCCATCGCGCGTCCATCGCGCGGAGCCCTCGTGATTGGTCGCGTTCCGCTGCGTGATCCGTTGCGTGACGAACTCGTCGAGGCGACGCGCGACCTCGACATCTCGTTCGTGGGTTGCGTGCTGATAGCGCAGTGCCGCGGCGCTGGACGCGTGGCCCATCCGGTGCATCAACTCCGCGGTCGAAGCGCCGGTGCCGGCGGTGAGCGTGTTCGCGGTGTGGCGAAGGTCGTGGAAGTGGAAGCCGTCCGGGAGATCGCGGACGGCTGCGCGGCCTCGGTCTTGGGCGCGCTCACGAGGAGCTCGCCCGTGTTGAGCTCGATCCGCTGTTGCTCCACCCGGACCGTGCGGTGCGGGAGGTCGACGTGACGGCATTCGAGGCCGAGGAGCTCGCCACGACGAAGCCCGCGAGCAGGATCAAGCAGCGGTATCTCGGGGGCGTTGCGTCGGCGAGCGCCCAGACCTGTTCGACCGTTGCGACCGGCCGCGCGGCGACCCGTTCCATGCCGGCGCCCTTGATCGCGCACGGATTGCGATGATCAGCTCGTCGGCGACCGCGGTTTCGTTGATCGTGCGGAGGGTGCGACTCGAATCCGGCGGAGGTGCGCCTCGGGCGAGGCTTGCCAGAACCGTGAATTTGAGTGGATCGGTTGTGTGATTCTGTGCTCGCCCCCGCGCTCCACGTGTTAGAGAGGCGGCCGGGGTGCGGGGAGATGTGATGGCCATCCGTCGGTTTAGCGGGCATCGAACTGTCCTCTCGGTGTGCCTGGCAGGCCTGGTGCTCCTCGCTCCGGCATTCGTCTTCACTACCACTGCAGCGGCCGCGACGACGACGGGCCCGGCGCTGCTCCAAGGCGATGGAGTTGATTCGGGTCACGTTGAGTTGGCGTGGACGGCGGTTGCCGGCGCGTCGCGCTACACGCTTTATCGAGACGGCACCCCGATCTTGTCGGCGAACACGCTGCGCACGATTGACTCGACGGTCGCGGCGGGTTCATCTCACACCTATTGGGCGACCGCAACCGTGGGTGGAAGCGAGACGACGACGAGCCCGGCTGAATCTGTCGCGGTGCCCGCGCTGTTGGACACGCAGGCTCCGACCGTTCCGACCAGCCTCCACACAACTGTGATCGGCACTACATCGGCCACCCTGGCCTGGGGCCAGTCCACTGACGATGTTGGTGTCATCGGATACTTCTTGAAGGTCGGTACCGTCCTGTTTTCGTACACCGAGGGTTCACTGACCACGAACGTCAAGTACTTGAAGGCGAGTACAACCTACGGTTTCGATCTCACCGCGCTGGACGCTTCGGGCAAACAAAGCGCGCCGGCGCACATATCGTTCACGACCGGCACGTTGGGAACGGTCGACACGACGCCGCCCGCGGCGCCGAGCCTGACCGCCACGCCCTACTCCGCAAGCGAGGTCGACCTCTCGTGGAGCTTGCCGAGCGACTCGGATCTCACCGGGTTTTTGGTATATCAGGGCAGCCAACTGCTCGAGGACATCCCACCCAACTCGTCAGCGCAGACACGAGTGTTCCCCGTGAAGGGATTGAACCCCCAGACCGCCTACACGTTCTCGGTACGGGCGTATGACGCAACAGGCAACCAATCGACTGCCGGTACCAAGACCGTCACGACCCTCGCGGCGACCGACGTGCGGGTCGCACGTGGTCCCTAAGTGCAACGGGTCGGCACGACTTCGGCTCGTATTGTCTGGCGCACGAATATCGCCACGTCGAGCAACCTGAGCTATTCGGACGGCACCAACACCACCACGGTCCAAGATGCCGCACTACGGACCGACCACAGTGTGCTGATCGGACCGCTTCCCGTCCTCGCCCGCATCACGTACACGCTGAACTACCCGACGCCCAAAAGCGGCAACTTCGCGACGTGTTCCGCGTCATCGGCCACGTTTCATCTCGATGCAGCCGGTGACATGGGCGGAGGCAGCACACCAGAGAAGAACATCGCGAATCTGATCGCCGCCGATCATCCGGACCTCATCGCCGCAATGGGAGATGACGTATACCCGACCGGTCTCGATAAGGACTATCCGGCGCGGTTTTTGACACCGTACGGTGCGGCGCTTGCCGGGTCCGCGTTCGTCACGACGTTCGGCAACCACGAGTACTACAGCCCCGGAGCGGCCGACGCGCACCTGGCGTGGTCGCAGCCCGGCAACGAGAACTCGTTCTCGTTCGACTGCTCGGGTGTTCACATAGCGGTCGTCGACAATTATCAGCCCTACGGCTCAGCAAGCGCACAGTACCAGTGGCTGGCGAACGACCTGGCGGCGTCGACCCAGCCGTGGAAGATCGTCGTCATGCACATCCCGCCCTACAGCTCCTCGACCACAGGGCCCGCCCCCGGTTCATCCGGCGTCCTCGATGCGCTGTTCGAGCAGAACCACGTTCAACTCGTTCTTTCGGGACATTCCCACAACTACGAGCGGACCAACGTCATCAACGGCGTGACGTACATGGTCGACGGAGGCGGCGGCAACGGCCTTAACGTCTTCAGTGGCACAGCCCCGTCGTGGAGCGCATACCGCGCGGCCGAGTACTCCTACGTCCGGTTCGCCATCACTTCCGGCCAACTCACCGGTAGTGAAATCCGACAAGACGGCACGATCGGCGACACGTTCGCGATCGCGAGCCCGACTTCGACGCTTCCCGACACCCTGATCGACAGCGGTCCGCCCGCCCAGACGAACTCAACGTCGGCGGTCTTGTCCTTCCACGCAACGCAAACCCCGGCGACATTCCAATGCACACTGGACGCTGCGGCGAGCGCACCGTGCACCAGCCCCGTAACGTATTCTGGTCTGACCGAAGGCGGTCACACATTCTCGGTGCAGGCCACCAGCGGCGCCGGTATCGACCCCACGCCGGCGACAGCGCAGTGGACCGTCGATACCACGGCGCCGAGTGCGTCGACGCTCGGCGCGGCGGCGCCGACATCGGCGGCGGTGAACCTGTCCTGGACCGCGGCAACTGACGCCAACGGCATTGCCAGCTACGCGATCACGCGCAACGGTGCGCCGCTGACAACTGTGTCAGGGGCCACGACGTCGTACTCTGACCCCGCGGTCGCGCCGAGCACGACGTACACGTATCAGGTCGTTGCCCGTGACCCTGCCGGCAACACGTCGGCAAGTAATCAGGCCAGCGCGACCACGCCCGCAGCCACGCCGGCCGGCCCCGCGCTCGTGCAGGATGCCGGCTCGTCCACTCCCACTGTGACGCTTCCGGCTCCCACCGGCGCCGGCCATCTCCTGGTCCTGTCCGCCAGCCTGTACACCGGAACCACCAACCAGATCACTTCCGTCACCGACTCGGCAGGCAACATGTGGGCCCGAATCGCCGCGTTCGCTACCGCAAGTCACAACTCGGACGGGGAGATGTGGTACTCAGCGAACGCCAGGCCCGTCACTGCCGTGACCGTGAACACGGGGGCCTCCGTAGAGGCGCTGGAGGTACAAGAATTCTCCGGTGTCGCAACCGCCGCACCGTTCGACGTTTCGACCGGAACTTCGAACACCGGCACCGCGGCCGCCTCAGGATCGGTGACACCGACCGCGTCGACCGAACTCTTCGTTGGCTTCGTCGCTGGTCATGGCAGCACTCAGGCGCTCACTGTCACCGCGCCTGGATACACCGTCCAAGCGCAGCAGACCACCGTCGCCACGACCACCGCGAGCGTGATCACCGGCTATCGAGTGGTGACGCCGCCAAGTGCGCAGAATTTCACGGCTTCCTTTGCTTCGGCGATGTACTGGGCCGCCGGAATCGCAGCGTTCAAGGCCGGATAACTAGCCCGATCCGACGCCGGTGAACGACCTACTGCGCTCGGGAAGACACCTCATCGCAGCATCCATGGACACTGTTGAGCACTTCCGCAGCACCGAAGCCCTCCGCAGGCTCGGTGGAGAGCTGCCGAAGCATCACACCAACTCGGAGGCAATGAGGTTCCCGCACATCGAGGGTGGCGGCCTCGACTACGGCTACGCCATGACAATGCATAAGGCCCAGGGGCTCACCTGCGATCGCGCCTACGTCCTCGGCGACGCGGTCCGCGCCATGGCGATCGCGGCCGGGCTCGACCCCGATCGTGCGACCCGATTCCGCGTCGTCGCCGAGGAGCTCGTGCGGGAGGCGCTCGGCCGTGAGCATGCGCAAGGCGCGAACGACGTCGTTGTCCGTGCGCGCGGTGGCGCGGGGACACTGCGCGTCGCGGTACACGATCGGGGTCTGCCGATGACGGGCGCCGAGGCGCGCCGTGCGCCTTCGCGACGCTTGGCCGCGCTCGGGTTCGTCGACGAGATGCACCTTGCGACCCGCGGGAGCGAAGGCAACGTGGCCGAGTGCGCGATCTCGGAGACGTGCTCGATCCGAACGTCCCCGACGCTACGGACGCCGAGGCGCAGGCGATCGCCGTGCGCGCGATGGAGGTCGTCGACGCCATCGGACTGGCCCGATGCATCTACCGGTGTTACGGCTACACGTACAAGGACCACACGCTGTACGAACCGCGCCACATCGCGCACGCACTCAGAACCGGGCTCATGCAGTCGGTCGTCGGGGTGACGCCTGCGGGAGACGTCGTCGGGCACTCGGCCTTGTTCGTCCAGCGGGCCGGCGACCCGGTGCCGGAGGGCGGCAAGCTGGTCGTCGACCCGCGCTACCGCGGGCATCACCTCGCGGAACGAATGGCGGCCGTCCGTCTCGACCACGGCCGGGGAGCCGGTCTCGTGGGATTCTGGGCCCAGGCTGTGACGAACCATGCGGGCAGCCAGAAGGAGATCATCCACGGGGGTGGCGCGGAGGTCGGGTTGCTCATCGGCGCGTCACCGGCGACGGTCGTGATGGCCGACCTCGCCAACGTCAACGCTGGACGCCGCTCGCTGGTCGCGATGTATACGCCGTTGCGCCGTGCCCCGCTGACCATTTACCCGCCGGCGGTTCACACGGGCGTCGTCGGTGAGATCCGCGACATGCTGATGCTCGACCGCGCGATTGTCGCCGGTACCGCGTCTCCCGACGGCGTCACGAAGGTGCGGGTCATGGTGGTTCCCGAGGCCGGCATCGCCTACATCCGGATCGAGCGCATCGGCGCCGACGTGTTAGCGCGCGTCGTGCACGAACTCGAGGGGCTCGACCCGTTCGACCTGAGTGTGATCCATCTCGACCTTCCGCTCGCGGATCCGGCTGCAAGCCGGATCGCGACCGCGTTGGAGCGTCTGAGCTTCTGCTTCGCGGCGTGGCTTCCCGACTTCGGCGAGCACGGTGACGTACTGCGAATGCAGCACGTCGGAAGTCATCCGGTCGACATCGAGCATGTCGTCTGCGCCCGCGCCGAAGGCGAGCGGTTGCGCGACTACGTCGTCAGCGACTGGCACCGAGTGCGCCGTGGCGGGGTGGCGTAGCGCCACGACGCGACCGTCAGTCGGTCGCGCCGAATGCGGCAATGTATGCGGCGAACTGCTTGCGTACCTGATCGGCGTCGATGCCGAAATCGGTCAGCTCGTAGCGGTGCGAACCGTGCGAGCCCGGTTCGTGATGTTCCGCCCACTGGGCGACCGCGCCGCGCGACTCGTCGGAGAACTCCAACCCGATGCGCTCGTAGCTTGCCGCGAGCGAGCCGATCGGATCGGACTGGAGCGACGCGAAGGCGAGGTCGGCGAAACGCTCGTCGCCGACCCGAGCCCGGAAGTCCATGGCCCGGCGAACCGCGTCCGACCAACGCGCGGTCATCTCCGGACCCAGCTCCGCGGCATCGTCGCGATCGCTGCTCCAGCTGCGGGTGTAGTGGATGAGACTGCAAACCGAGCCGAGCACCTTGGCCGGATCCCGATGGCTCCAGAGGAAGCGGGCGTCCGGATAGACGTCGAGCAGAGCGTCCAACGCGAACATGTGCACCGGCGTCTTCAGGTGCCACAGGCGCGGCGGGCAGTGCCACTGCAGGAGCCGGAGCGCGCGCTGGTGGTACTCGTATGTGCCTTGCATGTCGGAGTCGACGACCCACTCCAGGTACGAAGGCACGCGGGCTGAGCCGTCGAAGTGCATGGTCCGAAAGCTCATCCCCATGAGGTCCTGGCACTCCGTCGCGGTCGTCGCCTCGGAGTGGTACATCGTCTGCATCAGGGGGAACGCCTCGTTCATCATCGCGAGGCCCGCCTCCGTCGCGGCGATGCGGGGATCGGTGTGCTGGGTCGCAGCTTCGGGCGGCGGAACCGGCGAACCCGACTCCCAGAGGCGCAAGGAGCGAAACTGCGGGTCGGCGGCGACGAGTTGGCTCAATGCAGTCGTGCCCGTGCGGGGCAAGCCGATCACGAACACCGGTCCCTCGACCTGTTGCTCTTCGATCTCGGGATGCCGGCGATATGTGTCCTCGACTTCGAGGCGCGCCGTGAGGTGTGCCGCGAGGCGCATGTTCTGCATGAGCTCGCCGGTCTCGGTGAGATCCGCTTCGGCGTTCATCGACGCGACGAGTCGTTCGAGCCCTTCCCGGTAGTAGTCGTCACCGAAGTCGGTCAGCCCGGTCTGCTCACGGGCCGCGGCTTCGAGGTCGTCGGCGTCCAGTGTCATCGCGCGAACCGGCGACTCACCGCAAGCCGGCGCGCGTCCATCAATGCCGAGCGCTCGGCGGCAGTGACGCGTCGTGTGCCCGGAGGCATCGCCGCCGCGACGTCGGCCATGGGCACGATGCGTGTCGTCGGAACCCTCGGCATCTCCGTGCGCACACACCGCAGGATGACGGGACCTTCGCTGTGGCCCGCGGTGTCGAGCCAGTTCGCGATGCCGGGGTCGCGGTGCGCGATCACGACGCGCAACAGGCCGTCATCGTCGATGACGGCCTGATGCCCGTTCAGGCTCGACTGGTGCCGGGCGTAGTCGATCGTCTCCCACCAGGGGTTTCCGATCGAGTAGCTCCAGTAGAGGCCTTGCGGCGGTTCGACCTCGACGACGAGCGCCTGATCCGGTGCGATCTGGAACGACCCCATCACGGGACGGTTCTCGGCGGCTGCGCCCATCGCGGTCCCGTCGAACGGAGGGTTGAAGGTGTTCGGCTTCTCGGGCCGGGCGAACTGCAAGAAGAAGTCGAGGTTCGCCTCCACGAAATCACCGAGAGCGATGAGTTGACGGGCGGCGCCGGCCCGGGGATCGATCGGTTCCCGGGGCGTGGAAACGGGAGCCTCGCCCGACAGCCGCTCGATCGACAGCGTCGACGCGACCTCGGTGTCCCAGTCGTAGAAAAAGTGCCGAACGACGAGTTGGGTCGCGTCGTCGGCGAGCTTCATCCAGTTACCGGGGCGTTCGTCGCCCGACAGCACGATCTCGAAGTCGCCGTTCGGTGCGAGCTCGATCTCGTCCGGATCGAGGAGCACGTTCGCAGTGCTCGCCATGCCGGCCATCGTCTGTAGCCCGACGTAGCGCGCCGTCCCCCGATTGCCCCACACGCGGTACGTGTCGCCGCCGCGCAGGGCCGAACCGGTGTAGATGCAGTCCGGACAGTCCATGCCCCACTTGAACACGGCATCGGTGTTCGACGGTCGGACCGCCAGCACCGGACTGGCGTCGCGGCGCAAGGCGTCGTCGATGCCGATCCAGAGCAATACCAAAAGGTGGCGAAATCCCGCGGCCCGATCGGCCGGGTTGCCGGGCACCGTGTCGGAGAGGATCGTCTCCGACACGGTCTGCAGCTTTGCGAGCAGGTGCGCCCAGGCCGCGCCCGAGTCGAGGTCGGCCGCGGTGGCATCACCTGCCGATGCCGCCTCGCGCAGTGACGACGGCATCCAGGCCGGACTCACGAAACCAGGCACGAACTTCCCCCGTCGGTCGTGTCGCCGCCGGCTAGTTGCCGGTGATGTCGGCGAGCGGCGTGATCGGCTTCCAGAGTCCCGTCGTGCCGAGCGTGGAGTCGTACGACTGGAGCCGCCAGTTGTCGTCGGCCGAGTACTTGCCCTTGGTCAGCGTCGCGTACGGTCCGGAACCCCGGTTGGTGATCGGCCCGAAGTTGTTGACCGTGTTCTCCCAGTTCGTGTTGTTGAGGTACGGGCCGACGCGCTGACCGATGTCGTGGAACATCGCCATGAGCTGGCAGGCGTCGTTGAAGGCGCCGTACACGTCGTTGATCTTCCCGTTCGGGAGTTTGATGGTGTGCTCCGCGTCGGGCGCGGCCTGGCCGGTTGCGTTCTTGTAGATGTCGGCGCAGTACTTGTAGTTCGCGCTCTCGTCGTACTCCTTCGCGGTCGGGCCGCCCGCGGTGATGACACCTTCGTACGGGTTGGGCTTCACCCCGGCCTGCTGCAGCTGTTGGGCCCCGTTGAGGACGTCGGTGTTGTCGCCGATGAACTCCATGTTCGGGAACGTGCGCTTCACCTGTTGTACGAAGATCTTGGTCGAGGCGAGGTCTCCCGACAGGAAGATCGTGTCGACGTGCTCGGTCTTCCACCGCTCCATGAAGCTGTCGAGCTGGGTCACGGCGGCCGACGTGTCGCCGGTGGTGCCGACGTTGAGGACTGCAGAAATGCCCGTCTTCACGCCGGCCTTCTTCAGGCCGGGCACGATCGTCTTCTTCACCACGTTGTTTTGGGTGACATCGCCGAGCACCGCGACGGTCCTGCCGTCGAGCAGCTTCTGCTTCGTGAGCAGCTGGATCAGGATCGACGCCGAACGCTCCGGTATCAGACCAGGAGTGAGCATGAGGCCGGGCGGCACCTTGTCGATCATCGCCTGCGTCAGGTTGAACGTCATCAACACGCGCTTCTCCTGCTTGGCGATGCATTGCTGGGCGTCACCGGAGAAGTCGATGAAGGTTCCGACGACCGCGAAGACTTTTTCGTCCTGTGTCAGCGAGGTACACACGGCGAGCGGACCGGCCGAACCGAGCGGCGAATAGAACTTGTAGACGGGCACGATCTTGCGGCCGTTGATGCCGCCGTGCGCGTTGATGTAGTCGATGTAGATCCCGTAGATCTTCTTCTGGTCCGCCATCTGGCGGATCACATCGGTGAACTGCTCGATCGGACCGAAGTCGACGAGTGCCACTCCGACTTTGATCGTGGTCGCGGTCACGCCGATCCCGAGCGACTTGTCGGTCACCACCGTGGTCGTGGAACCGTCGGGGCTCCCGGCGGTGGTGCTGCTCGGACTCCCGCCCGACGACTTCGAGCTCGAACCGCACGCGGCGAGCACGAGCGCGGCGATGGCGCCGACGGCGATCGCTCGCACCGGTCGTGTCGATGCACGTCGGTTACGACTCCGGACGGTCTCCATGCTTGCGCTCCTCGGTCGCACGAACCGACGGAACCGGGTGATGGTTGCCCGGGTCGTGCCGTGCTGGGACTCTCGGTGTGGTATTTCCGCCGGAGGTATAGCAGGATCCGGGCCAACGCGTATGGTCACTCGACCCGACGACCGTCGCATGTCGCACGGCGCGATCCACGCCGAGAGGGAGCGCACTGTGACAGAGCCGAGCGACACTGTCGTCGAAGGCGGTTACGAGGTGACTCGGTTCATCCCGGTGCCGACCTCGGTCAGCGCCGAGGCGCAGCAGTTCCTCGCCCTGGGCCTCGCCTTGGCGGGCGACGCGGCGCAACCTCAACCCGAGCTGAGTGACACCGCGGGTTGGCGTGCGCTTGCAGCGGCCGCGAACACGATGCTCGTGGCGGTGCTCGAAGCGCAGGAAGGTTCGAGCGCGACCGTCGATTCGACGTCGGTCGACGGTGTTCCGGTGTTCGTCGTGACCCCGGAAGGCGTGCCCGATACCGACGACCAGCCGATCTACCTCGACATCCACGGCGGCGGCTTCTTCATGGGTGGCGGCGACGCGTGCCGGGTCATGGCGACGCGCAGCGCAGCGGTGGCGCAGATGCGCACCTGGTCGGTCGACTACCGCATGCCGCCCGATCATCCGTACCCCGCCGGGCTCGACGACTGCATCGCCGTGTATCGGAAGCTCGTGGCGACGCGGCCGCCCGAACAGATCGTCGTCGGCGGCGGATCGGCAGGCGGCAACCTCGCAGCCGCGCTGATCTTGCGCGCCCGGGACGAGGATCTCCCGATGCCGGCCGCGCTCGTACTGCTGACGCCCGAAGCCGACCTCACCGAGTCGGGGGATTCGTTCATGACGAACCTCGGTATCGACACCGTGCTCCAGTCGAGCTTGTCGCAGTCGATCGCGCTGTACGCGGGCGATCACGACCTCAACCACCCCTACCTCTCGCCGCTCTTCGGCGACTTCGGTCAGCCTTTCCCGCCGACACTTGTCCAAGCGGGAACGCGCGACCTGTTCCTCTCTAATGCAGTTCGCACGCACCGGAAGATGCGAGCCGCGGGTGTCGACGCGGAGCTCCACGTGTTCGAGGCCATGCCCCACGGCGGGTTCTTCGGCGCACCGGAAGACCACGAGCTCGCGCTCGAGATCCGTCGCTTCCTCGCGACCCATATCGTGCAATAGACCGACCGGGGCGTCAGGCCTCGGCCTCGTGCGGAGAGACGAGTACTTCGAGGCCGGAGACGAGGGGCATGGCCGTGAGCTCGTCGACACCGACGTTGCCACTGGTGAGGTGGCCGGGATTCGCGTCGCCGTGACCGTGGGTCATCGAGATCACGCCGGCGCGCACGCCGGGGTCGGCGACGAAGTCGGTGATGATGCTGCCGTTCGGGGTTGTGATGGTGACCCGACCGGTATCGCCCTCGTCGGCGTGCATGCGCACCACCGGTCCGGGCCCGATGCCGCCGTACGCGACGGAATTGCTCCACGCCATCTCCCGGCGCGGCGCCAGCACGAAGTCCGCGAGAAGCGGATCGGTGTACGTACGCAGGCGCTGGAGGAGGGATGCCGGCGCGATCGACCAATGCCCGTCGGTCAACAGATCGGAGTGCACCCAGCCGTACTCGACCGGGTTACCGATACCGCGCGGTCCGGCGGCGAAGACGTCGTCGGCGGCGAGCGCCGACCGCGCGAGCACGCCGCGAAGCACGTCCTCGTCCGTCAGCGTGTCGGGATCGACGTCACCCGGAGTCTTGCGGCCCATGGCCCGGCTCAATGTCGCGAACATCCACCACACCGGGCGGCGATCGGCGACCGGCTCGACGACGGGTCCCGTCGCCTGAAGCCCGGAGCGGAGCGAGGTGAGCTCGGCCAACGTGATGTCGGCCCGTTCCAGTTGGCCGGTCGCGGGCAATACGTGGGTTGCGAACTCGGTGATGCGGTTGTCGGCAACGTCGACCACCGCAAGCACGTCGAGGCTCCGCAACGCGGCTTCGAGTCGCTCCGGTTGCGGGATTGCGGTCAGTGGATTTCCACCGGTGACGAACAGCGCCCGGATGTTGCCGGCCTCGATCTCGTCGGCCAGCGCGACCGCCGGCAGTTGTCCGACGACGCGGCGAAGCTCGGGTCGACTCTTCGGCGAATCGGCAGTGGGCGCGATCCGCGCGGTCCGGCGCCGGAGCCGGTTGATTACGCCGCGGTGGAAGTACATACCAGTGTCGCAGTCGAGTGATCCCGACGCAATCAGCACCACCCATCTCAGCCATTCGGCGATGACTCCGTCGCGCGACATTGTCACGCCGGTGCCGCACTGCATCACGATCCGGCCCCGGTATGCGCGTACGTCGGTGACGAGCTGCTCGATCAGCGCGGGATCGACATCGGCCGTGGCCGCGGCCCGCTCGATGGTGAAACCGGACAGCGCGGTTCGCAACGCGGCAACCTCGTCCGCATCGCAGTGCGCACGTAGTTCGCGCTCGTCCGCGCCGCGTTGGAGCAAGCTGTTGGCCAACGCCGCCAGCACGGCAACGTCGGCGCCCGGCCGCACGGGGATGTGCACGTCGGCGAGGGCCGCGGTCTCGCTCTTACGGGGATCGAGCACCCACACCCGGCCGCCGCGGGCGCGATATTCGCGGAGATGGCGAATAGGGTCCGGGAGCGCGGTGCCGTAACCGTGCGAGACGACAGGATTAGTGCCGACCAGGATCGCGAGCCCGGGGACGGTCGGGTCCCAGACCGGGTTCAGCATCGCGTGCCCGGACACCAGCTCGGCCGCGACGAGCACCGGCGCGTTGTCGACCGTGACCGCGGTGAGGAACGAGCGACTGCCGATCGACGGCAGCCACTGGCTCGCAGCGATCTGCCCGGCGGCGTCGTACGCGAGTCCGGTGGCGAGATAGAGCGCAATGGCATCGGGGGTGCTCTCGGTGATGATGGCCTCGAGCCGGGCCGCGAGATCTGTCAACAGCGCGTCCCACGTCACGTCGTGCCCGTCGACGCGCGGCCGATCGAGACGACGAGGCGAGTGATGCCAGGCGGGGAGTCCTCGACCTTTCGAGCACACGTAGCCGCGCGACGACGGGTGCCTGTCGTCGCCGCGCACCTTCACGACCCGGTCGCCGTCGACGGTCACCACGATGCCGCATGCGGCCGCGCAGATGCGGCAGTACGAGAGCTCGTCGTGGGCCACGACCTCACGCTACGACCGTGCGGGGTAGCCGCTCGGCCGGCGCCACGGCGCCGGCTTCGCGCTCGGTGTTCAGCGTTCCCAGATTCCGAACGCTTTCCAGATCGGGCGACTCACGACGGTGACGAGCCCGAGATCGTCTGCGAGCCGGCGAACCTTGCGCAAGGAGTCCTTGACTGCAGCGCGGTACGCCGGGTTCTTGCCGTACGCGTCGCGCAGGACCGGGTTCGGTATGGCGTACGCCTTCACGATCTCCGGGGCCGGGCGCAGCATGAGCTGCGACATCACCCCGAGGATGATCGGGGTCTCGATCGCCAGTGCCAGCCGCCGCCACCGACTCAGCCCGGGCACGTTGTTCTTCAGAAAGTGACGCGCGAACGACAGGTGCCGTGCCTCTTCGGTCACGTGAATGCGCATGATGCGCTCGAGTAGCGGGTGGACCACGTCGCTCCCACGTAACGCTTCTCGCTGCACGTGATCGATCGGGTCCTCGCCGCCGAGTACGAACATGAAGAACAACGTCGGAAAGACCCGACCGAGGCGAACGACCCGGCGCGACGCGATCTTGATGATCATGGGCATACCGGTGACGTCGAACCCGGTGCGGTTCACGAACTCCTGGAACATGAGGCTGTGCTGGGCCTCCTCGATGACCTCGTGGTACGCGTATCGGAACTCGGGGGTGCGATTGGGAAGACCGGCCGCGAACTCGAGGAGGCCACGCTTGAGGATGCTCTCGAACTGCAGGCCGGTCTTCATCTGGGCGGCGATCATGTGGAGTCCGAGGCGCGACCTCGTCGACGTCGGGAGCGACCGGTACCACGCCGTGCTCGACAGGGGGTTGTCGGCGGCGAGCTCCCACACGGGGTCGTCCGGATCGATCCGGAAGGCGGGGTCGTCCCACGCGACGTCGGCATAGGCATCGAAATGCTTCGTGACCGACTGCTCGCTGAGGCGCGTCAGGAGCGCCGTCCAGCTGTCCGGGAGCTCGGTCTCGCGCGGTTCGGAGTGGGGAAGCTCGGTCCGGGTCATGGGAGCCCCTCTTCGGGCGGTGGTGACCGGTGGGTCACCTTCTAGGATCATGGTGACCGGCGGTTCACCAGATGTCAAGGTGCCCCCGCATCGGCGCCGGAGCTGCCGTGGCCAACGAACGCTTGAGTAGGGACGACCGCCGCGAGGCGATCCTCGACGCGGCCGGCGAGGTCTTCGGGGCCAAGGGCTTCGACGCCACCCGCATGGACGACGTCGCCGGGGCCGCCGGCATCGCCAAGGGCCTGCTCTACAAGCACTTCGCGTCGAAGGACGCGCTTTTCGAAGCGCTGATCGACCGGCAGGGTCGGGTCTACGTGACCGAGCTCCGGCGGCTTCTCGGGACGACCGACGTCGCCGCGAGCCCGCTCGAAGCGACGCGCCAGGGTCTCGCGCTGTGGCTCCGCCAGTTCTCGGGTGACCCGGGTACTTTCCAGCTGACCGATCCGGGCTCGCACCGCGCGTACGACCGCCTCCGGGACCGGATGCGAGCCGTGATCGCGGAGGCCATCCGCACGGTCGAGCCTTCGATCGACGCCGGCGACGAATGGCTCTCGGCGGCCGCAGTGCAGGGCGCGGCGGAAGCGGTCGCGCTTGCGTGGCGGGCGCGGAGCGACGTCATCACTCAGGAGCAGGCCGACGAAGTGTTGGCCGTCTTCTGCTGGGGTGGTCTCGCCTCGCTACAACAGCGCGCGGCCGAGGCCCGATCCGAGGGGCCGTCTACCTAGCCGGCGTCGGGCGCGAGCGCGAGCTCCGGGTGCCGAGCCGCAACCATGCGGCGGAAGCCCTCGCGCCACGGCACGCGCGTGCGGCCGAGGATCTCGTGCATCAAGGTGGTGTCGGGCCACAACGGCCAGTACGCGGATTCGTCGACGACGAATGTCGCCGGCCGGCCGACGAGCTCGCCAAGGTACGTAGAGTACTCCTCGACGCTGATTGTCTCTGAGCCGCTCCAGTTCACGACGACGGGCGGGCTGCTCGCCACCTGCAGCGCGCGCACGCCCATGTGCACGTTGTCGTCCTCGAAGATCGGGTTGTAACGGTTCGGTGTATCGCGGTGCAGCGGGACCGGCTTGCGCTGCAGGATTAACTCGAGCCGGTCGGCCGGCGCGCCCCCCATCGGTCCCGTACGTCGAGAAGGTGCGGATGATCGTGACCGGTGTTCCGAACCGACGCGAAGCGAACGTGACGATGGCCTCGCCCGCGATCTTGGAGAAGCTGTAGTTGTCGATGTGCGTGCCCGGGGGATCGTCTTCCCGTAGCGGCCGGGCACCCTGGTACCCGTAGCCGATCCCGTGGAGCAGTAGACGAAACCCTGACACTTCGCGTAGCGCTCGACGAGTCGCCCGGCCGCTTGCGCGTTGACCTCGATCGCGTAGCGCCAGTCGCGCGCAGCAGCGGCCCCGAGCGCGGCCGCGGCGTGGAACACGCCAACCCGAAGACCGTGTTGCCCAGTTTGGGTACGGCCAGATCGCGCGCGATCGGAAAGCCCACGCGGCCGGCCGCGCCGGTCACGACGATCCGCGAGTTCCTAAGCGCGGCGGTCATGGTCCGAACGCTATGCGGCGAAGATCAAACAATGAGATCGGTGAAGTGCACAGTCTCATTCCCGACGACGACTTGGGAGCTCCACGTGTCGAAGGGGATCACGGCCACGGCGGTGTCCGTCACCGGCGCAGCTGTGGCCGGACGGCACACGGAGTCACCCACTTGTCGTACTGGGTGAAGCCCAAGGGTCAGCCGCAGGTGAAGCCGACCTCTTGCACGAGCCAGCTGTTGCCGTCGAGGTCGGCGAACGAAAGGAACGTTCCGTAGTCGCGTCGTTCCGGATCGGGACCGTCGGTCTGTCCCGTCTCGGTGAAGTGGAACAGTTCGCTCGGTTCCGCACCCCGTCCGGCGAGGTCGGCTCTCGCCGCCTCGATGTCGGAGACCACGAGATGCAGACCGCCCAGTGAGCCCGCGGCGTCGGGGTTCTTCATCAGTGCGATCGAGCACGCGGAGCCGTGCGGATTGAGCTGCACGACGCGGAAGTCGTCGCCGGAGCTGTGGTCGACGTGCAGGTCGAATCCGGCCTGCTCCATGTAGAAGGCCTTCGCCTCGTCGATGTCGGAGACGGGTACCGCGATAAGTTCGAGCTTGTAGTCCATGGTCAATCTCCCAATCCGCCTTCGGCGCCGTTCCAGAAGTCGTCGATGCCGAGGAGTCCCCGGTAACGGCCGTTCTCGGTGACCGCGACCCACGCGCAGTGTCGCTCGAGCATCAGCGCCAGCGCGTCCTGCAGCGGACGGTCGAGCGCGACTGCGGGAACCGTCACGGGCTCGGCGCTCTCCCTCGTCAACACGACGATGCGACCCTCGGCGGGCGCGGCCGAAGCGACGTCGACGACCACCACCAGCGGCGCGTCGGCAAGCGCCGACTTCGCGGCGGCGAGGTCGGGTGCGGTCGGCGGGGTGTGGAGCGCGTCGGCATCGATGTGAGTGATGCGCAGCCGCTTCAGGGCTCGATCGCGCCCGACGAAATCGGCGACGAAATCGTTCGCGGGTGCGGCGAGCAGCCGGTCGGGCGGGTCGTACTGCGCCAGGTGCCCGCCGACCTGCAAGATCGCGATGCGGTCACCCATCTTGACTGCTTCGTCGATGTCGTGCGTGACGAACACGATCGTCTTGCGCAGGGTTTGCTGTAGGCGCAGGAACTCGTCCTGCAGCTGGGTGCGGGTGACGGGGTCGATCGCGCCGAAGGGTTCGTCCATCAACATGATCGGCGGATCTGCGGCCAATGCCCGGGCCACGCCGACGCGCTGACGTTGACCGCCGGAAAGCTCGCTCGGATACCGACCGCGGTAGTCGTCGGCCGGCAGGCCCACGACGTTGAGCAACTCGTCGACGCGCGCGTCGATCCGCGACTTGTCCCAACCGAGGAGTCGGGGCACGGTGGCGACATTCGTACCGACGGTCTGATGGGGAAACAGTCCCACCTGTTGGATCACGTACCCGATTCGGCGGCGGAGCTCGACGACGTCGACCTGCATGATGTCTTCGTCGTCGACGAGGATGCGTCCGCCCGAGGGTTCGATGAGACGGTTGATCATCCGGAGGATGGTCGTCTTGCCGCATCCCGACGGGCCGACGAGGATGCACACCTCGCCGTCGGGCACCTCGAGGGTGAGGTCGTCGACCGCGACGAGCCCGCTCGCGTATTGCTTGCGCACAGACTCCAGCCGGATCACTGGAGTGGGACGGTACCATCGCATCCTTGCTCGCGGCTCTGCTGGCGAACGGCCCGAACTCATGGGTGTGGTGGGCGTGGATCCCCGACCACCAACACGAGATCTACGCGTACCTGCGCGAGCACATTGCGCTCACGGCAATGGCGGTCGTTTTCGGCATCATCATCGCCCTCCCGCTCGCGATCCTCGCGGCGCGCCGCCGCGCGATCGCGGCGGTCGTCATCCCGGTGGTGAACGCGATCTACACGATTCCCTCGGTCGCCCTGCTGGCGTTGTTGTTACCGACCACCGGCACCGGACGCGTGCCGGCCGTGATCGCGTTGACCATGTACAACCTGGCGATACTGGTCCGGAACACGCTCGAAGGTTTGCGAGGCGTGCCGGTCGACGTGTTGGACGCCGCCGACGGTATGGGTTACACCCCACGCCGGCGGTTGGTGCGGGTCGAGTTGCCGCTCGCGCTGCCTGCGATCGTCGCCGGGATCCGGCTCGCGACCGTGTCGACGATCGGGCTGGTGACGATTACCTTCATCGTCGACCAGGGCGGCCTCGGGCGCTTCATCCAAGACGGGTACCAGCGCGATTTCCACACGCCCCTCGTGGTGGGAATCGTGCTCTCGGTCGCTCTCGCGACCTTCGCCGACCTGTTGCTGGTGCGGGTCGAGCGACTCGTCACCCCGTGGCGTAGCCGGTCGGATCGATAGGGCGCCGACATGCATTTCTGGAGCTTCCTCGTCAGCGTGTACCACTGGCTCACCGCGGGCGACCAATGGCACGGCGGTGACGGCGTGCCGCATCTCCTCGCCAATCACGTGCGCATCTCGATCTCTTCACTCCTCGTCTCGGCCGCGATCGCGATACCGATCGGGGCGTGGCTCGGACACCGCGGGGTGGGCGGCACTCTTGCGATCAACATCGCGAACGTCGGCCGGGCGATCCCGATCTACGCGCTGCTCGTGCTGGCGGTGCAGATCTTCGGCATCACGAGCCCGCGCGGATTCGGCTGGACCGGTTCCTTCGTCGCGTTCGTGCCGCTCGTACTGCTCGGGATACCGCCGATGCTGACCAACAGCTACATCGGTGTCCGTGAGGTCGGTGGCGAATTGGTCGACGCAGCGCGAGGAATGGGTCTGTCAGAGGGCGAGATCCTGCGGCGGGTGGAGATACCGGTGGCGATGCCATTGATCATGGCCGGTATCCGGACTGCGATGGTCGGGATAGTTGCTACGGCGACGCTCGCCTCGTTCACCGGCGTCGACACGCTTGCGACCCCTATCTACATCGGCCTGAACACCAACGACAACGTTGCCGTCTTCGGCGGCGCGGTGCTCGTTGCGGTACTTGCGGTTGTCGCCGACCTCGCGCTCGCAGTGGTGCAACGGGCGGTCGTCTCACCCGGGTTGCGGGAACGTCGTACGCGCCGGCAGCGAGTGATGGTCACGGTTCCACCTGCCGCCTAGGGTGCAGCGGACGATTTCCCTAGAACAAGGAGCACATCCATGCGTCGGAACGCCCGACCGCGTTTCCCCGGCCTCGCGCTGGGCGCAATGCTCGTCGCGTTGACGCTGATTCTCGCCGCGTGTGGGAGCAGCAGTAAGACGTCGTCTCCGTCGACAACGGCGGCCGGCGGTAGCGCCGGCACCAAGATCGTCGTCGGTGAGAAGGATTTCCCCGGCGCGCAGTTGCTCTCGCAGCTGTACGGACAGGCGCTCGCGGCCAAGGGCTTCAAGGTGTCGTACAAGAACCTCGGCGCGACCGAGGTCACGTACCCCGCGTTGAAGAAGGGCACGATCGATCTCTACGGCGAATACCAGGGCACGTTGTTGACGTACCTCAAGGGTTCACCGACGGCCGACGCGTCTGCGGTGAATGCGGAACTGCAGACGAAGGTCGCCGCCGACGGCGTGAAGGCGTCGTCCGCGTCGACTGCACTCGACGTCAACGGCTTCTACGTGACGAAGGCAACGGCGTCGAAGTACAACTTGTCGAAGTTGTCGGACCTGACCGCGGTCGCGCCTCAGCTCGTGTTCGGCGGAACGCCGGAATGCCAGCAGCGACCGCTCTGCCTCGGTACCACCGAGCAGTCGCTGTACAACCTGAAGTTCAAGACGGTGAAGAAGCTCGACGAAGGTGGCCCGATCACCGACGCCGCGCTGAAGGACAACAGCATCCAAGTCGGTCTTCTCTTCACGGGTAGCAGCGTGATCGATCCCGGCTTCCAGTTGCTCACCGACGACAAGGGTCTGCAGCCCGCCGACGACGCGATCGCCGTGTGGCGGACGTCGGTCGACAGCTCGTCGCTCTCCACCGTGATCAACGCCGTCAACGCCAAGCTCACGACGGATGCGTACAACGGGATGGCGCTGAAGATCTTCAACGACAAGCAGGACCCGTCCGCAGTGGCGAAGGACTTCTTGACGCAGAACGGTCTCAACTGAACCGAGCGTGACGTGCAACGACGACGCGTGACGTCGGTGGGCCGGACGATTCGCCCGGCCCACCGGCGTCATCACCTGGATCGTCGGACTCGCGGTGTTGGCCACCGCGACGATATGGTCGATCGACCGGGTCTCGCGTCGCCCGCTCCCCTTTGGCCGCGATGCTGCGGCTGTCGCTCGTCGTTCCCGACTGCGCGCCGTCCCGGTGCTCCACGACGCGCAGTAGGGACAGCGGTGGTCCGCGCGTAGGGCAGACTCGGTGCACGATGAGTGCATCCGTCTGGTCGCAGATCGACGCCGGTACGGCGCTCGCGCTGGGTCTCATCGTGGAGACCGCTGCCATCCGCAAGTTCCAGCGGCCGCGTGTCGTCGCGCTCACGCTGGAGCGACTCGAGCCGCGCCTCGTCGGCCGGCGCCGGCGTGCGATCTGCATCGGGCTCGTGATCGCGGCGTACGAGGCGATCGTCGCGGCCGGGGTCGTCGGTTTCCGGGGGACGACAGGCTTCGTGTTCGCGTGCGCGTTGTTCGTCGCGTGCGCGGGTTTCCTCGTTGCCCTCACCCGTGCGGTGCAGCGGAGCGTTCCTTGTGCGTGCTTCGGCCGGCTCGGCCGGACGGCTGCGGGCGGGCGCGAGATCGGTCGCGGGCTCGTCCTGGTTGCAGCGTCGGCCTTCCTCGTCGTGCACCGTGCGCTCGATGTGCACGGCGGCTACGGCTTCGGCGCGGGAGGGCTGATCGCGCTCGTCGCCACGGTCGTGCTCATCGTCGCCGGGCAACGCGTCGGTGTCGCGGTGCGGCCGGGAGTCGCGCTCCCCGCCGGGAGCGCGACCGACGAGCGCTCGCTCACGAGCGCATTGCGCAGCCTCGTTGGTATCGACAACGACCTCTACACCGTCGATCAGATCAGCGGGAAGTAGCCCGGGACCGACGCGTGCGGAGTGTCGAGGTACACCTTGGCTTCGGGCGGACCGGAGAAGCGACCGTGACTCCAGCGCACCTCGACGTGACCCTGTACGGTCCGCTCCGCGCGCGTGTCGCGTTCCCGCACGATCGCGCGCCACGTCACCATGGGCTGGCCGCCGCGACGCGGCTCGATGTCGAACGAACGCAGTTCGAAGTGCAGACGCCAATCCCAGGGTGTCGCGATCCGCAGCCGCAGGAACCCGTTGGCCGCCGCTCCGAGCACGAAGTAGGGCGCGCTGCCGATCCGGAGCAGTCGCCAGAGCATGGATTCCGCGTCGTTTCCGATCGCGTCGCGCCACCGCCGAGCCGATTCGTCGGCGACTCGGGCGACCATCCTCTCGTAGTTCCCCAACGCTCCGGGGGGCCACCCGTCGCGAAGCCGATGACCGAGGTCGCGCCGACCCGGGGCGTCGAGGGTGTCGACGACCTCCGGGAGATCGTGGCCGGGCGCGAAGGCGGTCCGCACCCTGGAGTACAGGGCGGCGTGTTCGCTCGGAGCGACCTCGCCGAACCAGTCGGCGCCGCGCCGACCGTGGCCACCCGCGAGGCGCCGATCGAACAGGTGGTGCGGCGACGCGTTCACGACGATCTTCGAGAGGTACTTACAGCTGACCAGGTAGACGTGGTCGACGCGCAGGTCGGCGGGCACGACCTCGTCACCGGGCGACCGATGCGCGCCTTTCCATTCGACGACGATCGGAACGCGATCGCGCAGGCCGTCGCGCGCGGCGAGGAACGCGCGACCGTTCATCAGTGCGGCGGTGAACACATCGGGATGCCGCCGCTCCTTCCACGCGCGAAGTAGCAGCTCGTAGTCGTCGGCGGTGACATTGACGAGCGCGGCCGGCGCGGCAACGAGTGCGCTCTCGACGTCGTCGAAGCCGAGCATTCCCAACCCGGTGACGACCTCGGTGATCGTCGTCCGGAGATCGGCCACTACGTCTGGCCGCCCGCGGCGTACTTGCGCAGCTTTTCGTAGCCCGCCGACGACCGCATCTCAATGACGTCGAACACGACGTCTTCGGACTTGCGCAGCGCAACGTCGCCCTCGCTGCCCTTGCGGGGAAGGTGCGACGTGAGGAACACGATCCGTCCCTCGACGTTCTGGGCGAGCACGTGCGCGCGGCCGAGCGACTTCCACACCGTGTCGGTGCGGAGCAGCCCGCCGCGGGTGCTGGTGAACGCGCCCGACACGTCGAAATACCACTCGACGCCGGCCGCGTCGGTAGCGATGAAGTTGATCACCACTCCGGTGCCACGCACGCGTTGGTTCTTCGCGACGATCGTGAACCCGGTCTCTTTCAACAGCTCCGCGGCGAGAGCCTGGGCGGCCTTGCCTTCACGAGACGCACGCGCTTGGAAGTCGATGCTGTCGGCGGCCGGCTCGGGCTCCGGGGTCTCGTTCTCTACGAGAGTGGCTGCGGCGGTCTCGCCCTCGTCGCGCACCCGCAGTCGCGCGATGTCGACGTAGGTGGGATCGAGGTCGTAGCCGACGAATCGGCGGCCGAGTCGCGACGCGGCGACGAGCGTGGATCCGGAGCCCATGAAGGGATCGAGCACGAGGTCACCGGCGTAGGTGTAGAGCCGGATGAGGCGCTCGGGCAGCTCGAGCGGGAACGGCGCGGGGTGCGACACGCGCCGGGCGCTCTCGGGCGGGATGTCCCAGACGTCGAGGGTTGCGGCCATGAATTCGTCGGCGTCGATGGTGCTCTCCGACGGCAGGCCGGAGCGCTCACGTTCCGGGCGGGCCTTGGCCCGATCGAATCGACCCTTGCTCGCGATGATCACGCGCTCGGTGATGTCGCGCACGACCGGGTTCGCAGCGAGGCGGAAGGATCCCCACGCGCAGTTGCCCGCCGCGCCCTCGCCCTTGCGCCAGATGACCTCGCCCCGGAGCAGCAACTTGAGATCGTCCTGCAGGATGCGGATCACGTCGGCGGAGAGGCTGCGGTACGGCTTGCGGCCGAGATTCGCGACGTTCACGGCGATGCGTCCGCCCGGCTCCAGCTTGCCCACGCACTCGGCGAACACCTGGCGCAGCATGTCGAGGTACTCGAGGTACGACGCGGGGATGCCCTCGCGCTCGAGCTCTTCCTCGTACTGCTTCCCCGCGAAGTACGGCGGCGACGTGACGACGAGTGCGACGGAGTTGTCGAGCACCGAGTCCATGTGGCGCGCGTCGGCTTCGACGAACGGGTCGGCGATCTCGTACGGATCCGGAACCGTGTCGTCGCCGGAGACGGTAGGCGCTTCGAACCGCTCGTAGAACGCAGAGGCGTCGTGACTCTCGCGCTTGCCGACACCGAAATTGGAGGTGGAAGTGCCGCCCTTGGGGCTGCGCTTCTTCGGTGCCGTCATCGGTCCGTAGACTACGCGGCGCCTGCGCCAAACACGGGCGAGCCGAGGGCGACCGCCTTCGTATCAGCGCTTGTAGGTGCCGGTCAGGACGCCCTTCGCGATCGCGGCGCCCGCGATCTGACCGAGGGCCTCGCTCGCGGCGGGCGGCGAGCAGTCGGGCCCGGTCGACCCGTCGCTGTTGTCGGCGCAGACATAGTCGTTCAGCGCGTAAACCGTGAAGTGGTAGTGGTGAACGCTTCCGGCGGGAGGGCACGGAGCCGTCCAGCCCCTGGTTCCGCCGGTGTTGTCGAGCTCACTCACGTTGGCCGTACGGTCCGGGACGCTTCCAGCGGCCGGTTTCAACCCGACCACGAGCCAGTGCACGAAGTCGCCCCCACTGGCGTCGGGATCGTCGACGACCACTGCGACCATCTTCGTGGTCGCGGGTATCGGACCCCAGCGGATCGTCGGGGCGGTGCCCGGTCCGTCGCATGTGTTCGCGCGTGGTATCGCGCTCCCGTCCGTGAACGCCGGACTCGTCACCTCGATCCGGTCAGGGACCTTGATCGCGTCGAGGGTGCTCGCTCGTTTCGACGTGCTCGCACTGCATGCGGCCAAACCGCCGACGCCGAGCGCGATCAGCGTGACGACCGTGAGGGCGCGCGTCGTCGGCGAAGAGTTCGCCGTCATTGCGCGAGCTCAGGATTCTTCAACGTCCCGTCGAGCACATCGAACCAGAATCCGCCGAGGTTCGGGATCAACGTGTGCACGTCGGCGCCGGCGCGGGACGCGACGATGCGCAGCATGCCGTGATGGGTGACGATGCACGCGATACCCGTGCCCGTATGCGCGAGCACCCGCGTCAGGCCTTCGTCGAAGCGGGCGAGGACGTCGACGGTCTCTTCTCCGCCGGGCGGCGCGGCCAGCTCTCCGCGCCGCCACGCGGCGCGCATGCCGGGCCAGTGCTCGTCGATCTCCGCGCCGGTGAGGCCCTGCCACTCACCGCCGTTACGTTCCCGGAAGACGGCGTCGGTGATGAGGGGTGACTCCACGTGGGCGGCGATGATCTCGGCGGTGCGGACGGCGCGTTGGAGGTCGGAGGTGTAGATGACCCGCGGCGCGAAGCTCTCGTGGGCGAGTGTCCGGGCGCGGGCCGCGGCTTGCTCCTCGCCCTCGGGGGTCAGGGGGGCATCGAGCCAGCCCTGCCACCGTCCTTCCACGTTCCAGGTCGACTGCCCGTGGCGGAGCACGAGGAGGCGCTGACCAGGACCTGCTGGAGGGAGAGGCGCGGACATGGGAATCACAGTGAACCAGAGTGGGTTTGACCGGGACGTTCACGGCCGCGAAACTTGACCCATCGGTCAAGTTCTCAGGCCGCCCGATCTGCCGTTCGATCTGCCAATTCCATTTGGAGGCTCCCATGCCGACCGCTGTCATCGTCGATGCCCTTCGCACCCCGCTCGGACGCCGGAACGGTGAGCTGAAGGACGTTCACCCCGTCGACCTGGTCGCCCACGTGCTGCAGTCGATCGTCGAGCGCAACGGTGTCGATCCGGCGCTGGTCGAGGACGTGATCATGGGTTGCGTCATGCAGGTCGGAGAGCAGGGCATCAACGTCGGCCGGAATGCGGCGCTCGCGGCGGGCTTCCCGGAGACCACGGTCGGTACGACGATCGATCGGCAGTGCGGATCATCGCAGCAGGCCGCACACTTCGCGGCCCAAGGCGTCATCGCCGGCGCGTACGACGTCGTGATCGCGGCCGGAGTCGAGAGCATGACCCGCGTACCCATGGGCGCGTCGGTGGCCGACGGCAAGTACGGGTTCCCGTTCGGACCGATGATGACGGGTCGCTACCCCAACCTGGTGCCCCAGGGCATCTCTGCCGAGCTCATCGCGGAGAAGTGGGGAATCTCCCGCGAAGACAACGACCGGTTCTCGGTCGAGTCGCACCGCCGCGCCGCGCGGGCACGTGAGGAGGGCCGGTTCGACAAGGAGATCCTCCCGATCACCGTCACGGGCGAGTCCGGCGATGTACTGGTGAACCAGGACGAGGGCATCCGGCCCGACTCGTCGATGGAGACGCTGGCCAAGCTGAAGCCTGCGTTCAAGCCCGACGGCGTCGTCACCGCGGCGAACTCGTCGCAGATCACCGACGGCGCCGCCGCGGTGTTGATCATGAGCGAAGAAAAGGCGAACCAACTCGGCCTCAAGCCTCGTGCTCGTTTCCACACCTTCGCGCTGGCCGGCGTCGACCCGGTGCTGATGCTTACCGGTCCGATCCCGGCGACGTCGAAGGTGCTCGAGCGGGCGAAGATGACGCTCGACCAGATGGACCTCATCGAGATCAACGAGGCGTTCGCGCCGGTCGTGCTGTCGTGGGAGAAAGAGCACCACCCCGACATGTCGAAGGTGAACGTGAACGGCGGCGCCATCGCCCTCGGTCACCCCCTCGGCGCATCCGGCACTCGGCTGATGACGACGCTGCTCAACGAGCTCGAGCGCACTGGCGGTCGCTTCGGCCTCCAGACGATGTGCGAGGGCGGCGGCATGGCCAACGCCACCATCATCGAGCGCCTGTAGGTATCGGGCGCTTGTAGATCGGCGCGCAGCGGCGCATACCATCGCCATCGAGATGGACGCCGTCTGGTTCGCTCTGAAAGCGGTCGCGGCCCTGGTCGCGGCGGTGCTGATCTACCTGTGGGGCGCGCGCAGCATCGCGGGGTTCTCGAAGGGGGAACCGCCGCCGGATCCGTCCGAGGCGGTGCTCGAAGACGTCGACTACCGGTATCGCTGCATCGTGTGCGGAGCCCAACTCGTGTTGTTCTCGGCTCCCGAAGGCGACGAACCCGAAGCGCCCCGGCATTGTCGTGAGCCCATGGTGCTCGTCACTCCCGTCGAGTGAGCGCGGCTGGGGCGGAAACGGGTCATCGGTTGAACCGGAGCACCCCATCGAGCACGTCCAGCGCGGTGTCGTCGAGGCTCTGGCCCATGGCGGCCGCCCGGATCGTGAGCCGGGCGAACGCTTCTGCGATGTCGCACTCCGCCTGGGCCGCGACCATTCCCGTCGCCTGGTGGACGTGCACGCTGTGGTAGTCAGGACTCACCGTGCTCCCGGGTGCGTTCGGTACCACGGAGGGATACTGCCCGATAGCCGACGGGGTGGTTGGAGATGCCGCTCGGGCGCTCTACGATTCTTGTCGTGATCGAGGTACCGCCCGACGTGCCGCCCGAGGTGCGGGTCAGCGTGGTCGTGGGTTTTGCCACCGGAGAAGTTGCCCGGCAATGCGATTGCGAGGTGATCGAGGCGTTCGACCGGCTCCGAGCCCGGGCCGACCGGACCGGTCAGAGCCTGGAGAACATGGCGCTGGACGTCCTCGATGGCGTCGCCCGGTTCGACGATGACGTCTGACGGCTACGGATTTCCGGTGAGCAGGTGGGCGACCTGGAGCCGAATGTTGTCCAGGCCCGCCTGTTGGTTGAGAACGAAAACTTCGCCGTTGCTCGATACGGCGACGGATGTGGCGTCCTGCGAGAGATTCTGCACGCTGTTCCTCACTGAGTGGCCGATCAACTTCTCAGAGTGATGTACCCGGTCGGCGGTGGCGCAAACTGCCTAGGTTCTCGAGATAGCAGTAGCCCGGCAGGTATTCATCTGGCTCGACTGCGACGAGCCCGGCCCTTCTCGCCCGATTCTGAGCCGCGATGCGGCAGCCCGCGCCCGAGCGCCGGCGGGGTGTTGCTCGATCCCGCCGGGCATCCGTTCTGCCTGACCACGCAGATTCCAAAGGAGGCGCAATAGCCCGTTTTGCTGGCGTTTGTCCAGCTTCCTGGGAGTTGTCCCCAGTCTGTGGACAACTCTGTGGGGAATCACACGTTTGCTATTCGGTCACCCGGCGGTAACGCACGGTCAGCGGTAGTTGGTCGCCATGAGGAACCCGCCGCTGATCAGGGCGATACCCAACAGCAGGTACCGGTTCTCGGTATTGGCTCCGGGCAGCATGTCCAGGTAGTTCGCCACGACAACGATCAGGCCGACCGTCAGCAGCGTGGTGAGACCGACCGGCACCCAGAGCTTGGAGGGCGGTGCCTTCTTCGGCGGTGGTGGCGTGTACCGCGACCGCTTGCTCTTGCTCTCGGGCATGGCGGAAAGAGTACGCGACAATGGCGTCGTGCCGCGCGTGCTGGTCATCGACAACTACGACTCGTTCGTCTACAACCTCGTGCAGTATCTGGGTGAGTTGGGCGCCGAGCCGATCGTGCACCGACACGATGCGGTGTCGCTCGACGAGATGCGCGCGCTCGAGCCGGACGCGGTGCTCATCTCACCCGGCCCGGGCCGGCCCCGCGACGCCGGCCTCTCAAACGAGGCCATCCGGGCTTTCGGCGAATCCGGCACACCGGTACTCGGGGTGTGCCTCGGGCTGCAGTGCATCGGCGAACTGTTCGGCGGCTCCGTGGTGCGGGCGCCGCACGTGATGCACGGCAAGACCTCGGAGATCCGTCACAACGGAGCGGGTGTCTTCGCGGGCCTGCCTTCTCCGTTCACGGCTACCCGTTATCACTCACTCGTCGTAGCGCGGGAGTCGGTGCCGGACGTTTTGGAGATCACCGCCGAGACCGACGACGGGCTCGTGATGGGCCTGCGTCATCGGGAGCTCCCGATCGAAGGCGTGCAGTTCCACCCGGAGTCGATCCTCACGAACGGCGGGCACCGGCTCCTGGCGAACTTCCTCGCCGGGGCGGGCGCGGAAGGTGTGCCCGCCCGCGCGTGACCTCGGCGAGGCCGTCGTCGAGCAGCGATGCCAGCACCTCGCCGTCGATGTCGGCCGCGGCAACGGGGCCGAGCCGGAGTTGGGCCATCACCATGCCCCGACGTTGACGAAACGAGCCTTCGAACCGTCCCTGACGATGCTTCGTCTCGTCGGTGTGGGTTCCGCGCGTCGCGCACTCGGAGACGAGCGGGCACCGGTCGCACGCGGGTGACCGCGCGGTGCAGACAGTTGCCCCGAGGTCCATCATCGCGAGGAGACGGTCTCGAGGTGGGAGTCCGGTGCCGAGCGCGCGCACGCACGCCTCGGCCTCCGGGTCGCGGAGCCGCGTTCCCCGCACCCTCTCGCACACGCGGCGGATGTTGACTTCGATCCCGACCCGATCGTCGTCGTCTACCTGCGCGGAGATCGCGGCCGCGGTGTAACGCCCGATTCCCGGGAGCTCGGTCAGGTCGGAGGGCCAGCCCTGGTTCGTGATCAATTCCGCCGACTCCCAGAGCCGACGGGCGCGCCGCGGGTAACCGAGCCGGCCCCACGCGCTGATGACGGCGCCGGGTCCCGCGGCGGCCATCGCCGCGGGGGTGGGGAAGTCGGCCATGAACGCGTCGAAGACGGCCGCGACCCGCGGTACCTGGGTCTGGTGCAGCATCACCTCGGAGACGAGCACCGTCCAGCGATCGCGCGTCGCGCGCCACGCCAAGGTGTGCCGACCGTGCTCCCGGTACCAGCGCGTCAGCGCGGTCGTCACGGCCCGGTCGTCGACGAGGTCGCAGTCGCGCTCGTCGTGCTCGTGCTGCCGCTCGACGACGCGATACCGATCGTGAGCACGACGGCACTGTTCGGCTGCACCTGGGTGTTCTTCTCCGGGCTCTGATCGATCACGATCCCGACGTTGGCGTCGTCGACCTTGCGCAACGTGGAAACGGTAAAACCCTTCGACTCGAGGTCGGCCTTGGCCGCCGCCTCGGTCGCGCCTACCTCGTTCGGCATGTTCACCCTCTGGGCGCCGCTGGACACGTAGATGTTGATACGCGTGCTGAGCGCCACCTTCTGACCCGCGGGCGGGTCGGTGCGGATGACCGAGCCCGACTGGACGGTGCTGTTGTTCTCTTGAATCGCGGGCCCGAGATTCGTGAAGCCGTTCTGTTCGAGCGTTTGCGTCGCCTGGTCGAAGGTGAGGTTCTGGACCTGGGGGACCGCGGTCGGCGCGGGCCCGGTGGAGACGAGAATGTTCACCGTCGAACCGACCGCGGCGTTCGCGCCCGGCTTTGGGGTGCTGTCGTACACCGTGCCGCTCGGCGCTGAGTTCGGTAGCAGCTGCGGGGTCACCCCGAAGCCGAGTGCCTTCAGCTCTGCGGTCACCGCTTCGGCCGTCTTCCCGTTGACGATGTCGAACGGGATCTGCGCCTGCCCGACCCCGCTGCTGACGAACAATGTGACCGTCGCCCCGCGCTTGGCGTTCTTGCCGGCGGCCGGGTCCTGGCGCGCGACGATGTCGACGACGGCGACGGGATCGGAGACGCGCTGGGTGGTGACCTTGAAGTGATGGCTCTCGAGGTCGGCAGTGGCGACGGCGATGTTCTTCGTGACCTCGTTCGGCACCGAGAACGTCTCCTGCGAGCTCCCGAGTTTGATCGCCGCGAACAGGATCGCGCCGACGACAGCTGCAAGGCCGAGGAGCGTGAGTATCCAGACCAGCGCGGTGTTCTTGCGCTTCTGGGGTGCCGCGGTGAGTCCGGAGACCCGGCCCCGGTCGTCGATGCGGGGATTCATCACGGTCGCGGCGCCGTACGCAGCCGCGGCCGCGGCCGGAGTGGTACGCACGGCCGCGCTCGCGCCCGGGGTTGGGTGCTCGACCACCAGCGCGGTCGCGGGCGCACCGACGACCGGACGACCGCGTCGGAAGCGCAGGATGTCGGCGCGCATGTCGTCGGCGGTCTGGTAGCGGTTATCGGGTTCCTTCGACAGCGCGGTGAGGATGATCTGTTCCAGATCGCCGGGCACGTCGGGATTGCGTTCGGTCGGCAGGACCGCGGTCTCGCGCACGTGCTTGTACGCGACCGACACCGGCGAGTCGGCAATGAAGGGAGCGATGCCCGTCACCATCTCGTAGAGCACGACACCGAGGGCGTACACGTCGCTGCGCCCGTCGACGGGGAGCCCCTGCGCCTGCTCGGGAGAGAAGTACGTAGCGGTCCCCATCACCGAACCGGTCTGGGTGAGCCCGTCACTGGCGCCTGCGCGCGCGATGCCGAAGTCGGTGACCTTCACCGTGCCGGTGCGCGTGAGCAAGACGTTGCCCGGCTTCACGTCGCGATGCACGACACCGTTGCGGTGCGCGAACCCCAGCGCCGACGCGATCTCGGCTGTGATCTCCGCGGCCTGGTTCGCCTCGATCGGCGCTTCCGCACGAATGAGGTCGCGCAGCGATCGACCCTCGACGTACTCCATCACGATGAAATATGTGCCGTCTTCCTGACCCCAGTCGTAGATCGCAACGATGTTCGGGTGATTGAGGTTGGCCGCCGCTTGCGCCTCCCGCCGGAAACGCTCGACAAACGACGGTTCGCGCGCGTATTCGGGGAAGAGGGCCTTCAACGCGACCGGTCGGTTCAAGAGCTGGTCGTGCGCGAGATAGACCTCGGCCATTCCGCCCTGAGCGATCTCGCGTTGGATCTCGTAGCGATTCGAGAAGACCCTGCCGGCCAGCGTCATGGTGGCGAAGACCCTATCTGCCGGTTCACGGCGTGCTCCCTTGGCCGCCGCACGGCGACGGCTTGGCCGGGGTGTTCAGCAACGTCTGGAGGACCTGCTTCGCGATGGGGGCGGCGACCCGGCCACCGGTGACCTCCGCGTTCGCGGATCCGCCGTGCTCGACGAGCACTGCGATCGCGTACTTCGGGTGGTCGGCCGGTGCGAACGCAATGAACCACGCGTGTGGCTTCTCCGTGGCGGTCGTCTCCGCGGTACCGGTCTTGCCCGCGACCTTCACGCCGGGAATGCGGGCGGCGGTGCCGGTGCCGTTCGGGCTGTCGACCACGGCCTGCATGAAGGTGCTCATCATTGCCGCGGTTGCAGGATCGATAGCGCGCTTGTACTGCTGCACACCGACGCGCGACACGACCTTGTCGTTGGGGTCGAGCACACAGTCGACCACGTGCGGTTGCAGGATCGAACCTTGATTCGCGATCGCCTCGGAGACGAGCGCCATCTGCATCGGCGTGACCGCGACTTCGTTCTGGCCGATCGCGTCCTGCATGAACTTCGGCTGGTTGTGCTGGAACGTGCCCGGCAGCGGTCCGGTGCTCGCAACGATCGAAGGGTCGATACCGGATCCGTCCTGGTGCGGGGCGGGCGTCTGCACCCCGAAGTTCTGAATACCGGAGGCGAAGGTCTCGCCGAGGTCGAAACCGACCTGCGCGTAGGTGGTATTGCACGAGACGATGAAGCTCTCGAGTAGCGAGCCCCCGCAGGCCTCCTTGCCGAAGTTCGCAAGGGTGGCGCCGTTCGTCTGCGGCAGCGGGATCTCGCGGAGCACGGGGAAGGTCTTGTCGACGTCGATGCTGTTCTGCAGTGCGATCGACGCGGTCACCGTCTTGAAGGTCGAGCCCGGCGGATAGAGCTCGCGCCACGAACGCGAGAGCAACGGATTGTCGGGCGAGTTGGCGAGGAACGAGTACGCAGCCTGCGCCTTCTTCGTGTCGTGGTTCACGAGAAGGTTCGGGTCGAAGGTCGGGTTCGAATACGCGGCGAGCACTCCGCCGCTCCGGACGTCGAGTACCACGACGCTTCCCCGCCGGCCCTGCAACGCGAACGCGGCCGCGCCCTGCGCGACCTTCGACAGGGTGAGGACCACGGTCCCAACCGGCTGTTTGTTCGCGAGGGCGTCGGCGATGTTGTTGGCCTGGAGCTTGAACGTGCGGCCTTCGAGGTCGGAGGAGTACGTCTTTTCGACACCGGTCGAGCCGTTCTGGATCGACTGGTACCCGACGACGTCGGTGAACAGCGCCGCAGTGCCGTTGGGATAGACGCGCTGGTACTTGTACTCGTCGTCGGTCGAGCTCGACAGTGCGACCACCGCGCCGTCTTCGGTCTCGATCGGGCCGCGATTGCGGCGGATGTCCCCGAAGAACTTGCGCGGGTTCCCCGACGCGTTGGCGAGGTGGTTGCTGCGAACGATCTGGAGATAGGTCAGTTGCGCGACGAGCATCCCGAACAGGATGATCATCGCGATACCGATGCGGCGGATTCCGACGTTCATCGTGCACCCGGTGGCGCTTGCAGCTTGGTGCGCACCGAATCGTCGGAGATCCGCAGCAGGATCGCGAGCAGGGCGAAGTTCGCCACCAGCGACGATCCGCCGTACGAGACGAACGGTAGCGAGATGCCGGTCAGCGGTATGACCCGGGTGACGCCGCCGATGATCAAGAAGGTCTGGAGCCCGATGATCGTCGCGATGCCCGCCGCGAACAATTTGGTGAACGGTCGTACCGCGTCGACCGCGATCCGGTAGCTGCTCCCGACGAGGAGCATGAAGGCGGCGATCACCCCGATCGAGCCGACGAGTCCCAGCTCTTCGCCGATCGACGTGAACATGTAGTCGGTCGACGCGAGGGGAACGCGCCAGGGTTGTCCGAGCCCGAGCCCGGTGCCGGCGATGCCCCCGGAGCCGAGCGCGTACCAGCCCTGCACGGGCTGGATCCCGCTGCCCTGCGCGTTCGGCCACGGGTTGGTCCAGTTCTCGACGCGGACCCGAACGTGACCGAAGGCCTTGTACGCGACGACGGCCCCGATGACGAGCAGGATCAACGTGCCGACGAGGTACGCAGAACGTTTTGTCGTCATGTAGAGCATCGCGGCGAACACCCCGAAGAAGAGCAGCGAGGTACCGATGTCCTGCTCGTACGCGAGGACGAGGAGCGCCATGCCCCATGCGAGCAGCAGCGGCCCGAGATCGCGCGGCGACGGCACGAACCAGCGCCCGATCCGGATGCGGCCCTGCGTCAACAACTCTCGCTTGTCGGCGAGGTACGCGGCGAAGAACGCGACCAGCAACACTTTCGCGATTTCGTTCGGCTCGAAGCTCAGGGGGCCGAAGCCGACCCACAGACGCGCGCCGTTGCGGGACTGGCCGACGACCGGCGCGAGTGGCAACAACATGAATCCGATGCCGAGCAGCAACGCGATGTATCGGTACCGAGCAAACACCCGGACGTCGCGCACGACGATGAGCGTGATGACGAACACCGCGATCCCGATGCCGACCCAGACCGATTGGATACGGGCCTGTGACGCGTAGTCGCCCTGCGCGCCTGCGAGCCGGGCGATCATGACGAACCCGATCCCGTTCAGCATCGCCGCGAGCGGGAGCAGTGTGCCGTCGGCCGCGGGCGCGAATCGGCGCACCGCGAGGTGGGCCACGACGTAGAGGCCGAACACCCAGGCGAGGAGGATCGCGACATTCGGCGGAAGTTTGGGTCCGTTCGCGAGCGCGACGAGTATGTAGCCCCCGACCGTGACCGCGATGACGAGGAGACCGAGCGAGAGCTCGGAACGACGACGACTGCGCGCGAAGGAGGCGACCGCCATCACGGTGCCTTCTTCGTCGTCGGCGTGACCTTCTTCAGCGTGGTGGTCGTCTGCGGTTTGGCGACGGTGGTCGACGTGGTGCTGGTCGCCCCGGACTCGAGCCGGTCGACGTAGGAGGTCGCAGTCGAGAGCGAGCCGCGCGACGTGTTCGACTGCACCCGGTCGCGGTCGATGTCGCCGAGTTGGGAGACGACGAGACCGGTACGCCGCTCGATCGTGGGGTTCCAACCGAGCACACCCCCGGGCACGCCCTTGTAGATCACGACGTCGTTCCCGGACGTGCCCACGAAGTAGGAGCCCCGCGCGTACCAACCCAGCGCCGCGGTGGCGGCGCCCACGATCAACAGGAGCGGGAGGAGTACCAGGACTACGGCGCGAATCGCGCGCCGGCGAGAGCCCGGGGCTCTCGGGGACTTCGGCGCCGGGCGCTCAGGCGGGTCGGGGGGAGCGACCACGGCCGAACGGGCCGCCGGCGGCGCCTGCGTCGCCAACAGCGCGGTCGGGTCGGGCGCGGCCGAGGGATCGGTCTCCAATACGTCGACCACCACGACCGTCGTGTTGTCGTCGCCGCCGGCAGCGTTGGCCGCGGCGACGAGCGCTTCGGCGAGGTGTTGCGGATCGGGCTCGGTACGCGCGAGGCGCTCGATGTCGCGCTCGCGCACCATGGTCGTGAGCCCGTCGGAGCAGAGCAGTACGCGGTCGCCGGGTTCGATGTCGAGGGTGTACAGATCGACGTCGACGTGCTCGTCGACGCCGAGGGCGCGGGTGACGATGGCGCGCTGCGGATGCGATTCCGCCTGCTCGGGCGTGAGTCGCCCCTCGCGCACGAGTTCCTCGACGAGGCTGTGGTCGTCGGTGGCGCGCCGGAGCGTGCCCTCGTGCAACAGGTACGCGCGCGAGTCGCCGACGTGACCGACGAGCAATTGCCGGCCGCCGACGGCGATGAGCGCGGTCATCGTCGTACCCATCCCTGTGAGCTCGTCGTCGCCGGCAGCGCGCGTCAGCACGGCCGCATTGGCGCGAGTGATCGCGTCGTGCAGCGGCGTGCCGTTCGCGACCGCGGCCCTCAGCGCCTCGATCGCAGTGTGGCTCGCGACTTCGCCGCCGCGGTGGCCGCCCATCCCGTCGGCGACCGCGAACAGCGCTCGCTGGTCGTCGATGAGAAACGCGTCCTCGTTGTTGGAACGCACCAACCCCTGATCCGTGGCCGACGCCGCCGCGAGCTTCACCGCTGGGCCTCGAGTACCGTCTCGCCGACCTGCACCATGTCGCCCTTACGCAGCTTCACCGGGTCGCCGATGCGCTTGCCGTTCACGAGCGTGCCGTTCGTCGACCCCGCGTCTTCAACCCAGAGGGTTCCGTCCCGATCGAACGCGCGTGCGTGGACCTGGGAGACGAAGGTGTCGAAGGACAGAGAGACCGCGCAGCCGCCGCCGCGGCCGATGGTGGCGTCGCCCTCGACCGGGTACGCGCGGCCCCGCTCGGTCTCGGGTGTGACCACGACGAACCGCCACTCGCGCCGGCGGCCCGAGCGGCTCGGCGCGGGTCCCGGAGCCGGTGCCGCAACGGGCGCGGGTGCCGTCATCGACGCGCTGCCGCGCAGCTCCCGGCCGACGATCCACACGACGCGCATCAAGAAGACGTAGAGCAACGCGAGGAGACAGAATTTCAGGACCGTGAGGATCGCATCGGACATGTGCCCGTTACGACTCCTGATAGCGGAGCGACGTTGCACCCACGACGATCACATCTCCGTCGTTGAGCGCTTGTTCCTTGACGACGACCCCGTTGACCTGGGTGCCGTTGGTCGATCCGAGATCGACGACCTTGAACCCGAAGTCGCTCCGGCGAACCTCGGCGTGGCGCCGCGAAACCTGCGGATCCGAAAGCGGGACCGCACACTCGGGCATGCGGCCGATCACTGCGGGCTCGTCGCCCAGCGCGATGCGGCCGCCGTCGGGCAGGACCAGTGTGCTGGTGGTGCCCGGGCCGCCACCCACGATCTCTCCGTCGACGCGGAGATCGCCCTGCTTCGCGTTCTCGTCGAGGACGAGCTGCACTTCGATCAGGCCCTCGAACTGGTAACCCTCGTCGCGTCCGTGCTCGCGGGCGGCGTCGGCGAGCTCGCGGGCCAGCGCTTCGTGGAAGCCGGCGAAGCGATCGAGATCGCCGCTCGATAGCCAGACGGTGAAGAGATTGGGCGCGACGGTTCCTCGTACTCCGAGCGTGCGGCCGGCGTCCATCTCGCGGCCGAGGCGGCGGCCGATCTCGACCGGTTGGAGCCCGCCGCTGCGGAAAGCCTTGGAGAAGGTGCCCTCGACCAGCCGCTCAAGCCGTCGCTCGAACCGCTGCAATCCCATTCGGTCGATGCTACCGGCGCGACCCCGACAGGACGCGTGCAGAGTCTTGGTACGATCACTCGCTCACAACGCGCGAGTGGCGGAATTGGCAGACGCGCAGGATTCAGGTTCCTGTGCCCGAAAGGGTGTGGGGGTTCAAGTCCCCCCTCGCGCACCGTTCGTGATCGCAACAAAGCACCGACCCCGCCGCACCCGCGACGAGGTCGGTGCCTTCTGGTTCCGTCCGCTTGCGACCGTTCGAGTTCCCGGACAGGCTCCGGCATGCCGACCCCGGCACCGACGGGGTTCCACTCCGCGATGATCCGCAGGTTGCGCTCGCTCGCCTGTCCGTAACGGGCTGCTCCTCGACCGACGACGCCGCCGGCCAAGCAGTTTCCGGGCGACCGAGATGCTTGCATGCACGCCGTTGGCGGCTCCGGGTTGGTTCGTCAGATCCCGCACGAACTCGACCAGTTCGTCGTCGACCACAGTCGTATTGGCCCACCTCCGATCGAGCGGCAGCGAGGTCGGCGCGCCATCGCGCCGTAGGTGTTTAGCCAGACTAATTAGTCGGGTAAACTATCGGGATGGCCGCCACCACCCACTCGAGCCCCACGGACATCGAGGCGGTGGCGATCGCGTCGCGGCTGCGGGTCAGCGCCACCCGGCTCGCTCGCCAGCTGCGCCAAGAGTCGGACGCCGGGCTGACTCCGAGCCAGCTGTCCGCGCTCACGAGCGTCGAGTGCCACGGTCCCCTGACGCTCGGCAAGCTCGCCGAGCAGGAGCGCGTTGCGCCGCCCAGCGTGACCAAAGTCGTGGCCATGCTCGAAGACGCGGGACTGGTCGAGCGTCGGCTCGACGACCGCGACCGCCGCGTCGCGTGGGTGTCGATCACGGCCGCCGGCGCGACCCGTCTCGCCCAGATCCGCCAACGCAAGAACGTGGCCCTCGCGACCCGCCTCGAACGTCTCGACGACGAATCCCGCCGCCGGCTCGCCGACGCGCTCGACGCGCTCGACGCACTGACGGCAGACCCGAGATGAACGCACTCCGCAAAGCGACGGGCGAGACGTTCCGTTCGCTGCACGTCCGCAACTTCCGGCTGTTCTTCAGCGGGCAGCTGATTTCGCAGATCGGCAACTGGCTCACGCTGGTCGCCCAGACACTGCTCGTCTTCCGCCTCACCCACAACGGTGTTGCCCTCGGCGCGCTCGCGGTCGCGCAGTTCGGGCCGGTGCTCCTGCTCGGGCCCTGGGCCGGTCTTGTGGCCGACCGCTCCGACAAGCGCAAGCTGCTGCTGATCGTGCAGGTGATCGCGATGCTGCAGTCGTTCGCGCTCGCGGCCGTTGCATTCAGCGGCAACCCGCAGGTGTGGGAGATCTTCGCGATCGCGTCGGTGGGCGGGTTCACGATCGCTTTCGACAACCCGGCCCGGCGTGCCTTCGTCGTGGAGATGGTTCCTCACGACGACATGCACAACGCGGTCAGCCTCAACAGCGCGTTGATGACGTCGTCGCGAGTGGTCGGACCGGTGATCGCCGGTGTCCTGATCGCAACGGTCGGCTTCGGCTGGTGCTTCCTCCTTGACGCGTTGTCGTATACAGCCGTGATCGCGGGCTTGTGGATGATCAGCACCGATGAGCTGAACCCGTCGGCGCCGACGGCTCGAGCCAAGCGCCAGATCCGCGACGGCTTCAACTACGTGCGGAGCGTGCCAGAGCTGTGGGTGCCGTTGGTCATGATGGGTGTCGTCGGCACCTTGTCGTACAACTTCCAAACTGTGTTTCCGCTGTTCGCATCGCGTGACCTGCACGGCGGCACGTCGTCGTTGACGTACACGTTGCTCTTCGCAGTCGTCAGTGTCGGCGCGTTGGTGGGCGCGCTGCGCACGGCCCGGCGCAAGACGATCAGCGTCCGCACTGTCGCGCTGGCCTCCTTGGCCTATGGGGTGGCGATGACGCTGATCGCATTCGCGCCGAACGACTGGTTCGCGTTTCCGCTCGGTGCGCTGCTCGGGATCGCGAGCATCGAATTTCTCACCGCGTCCACGTCGATCGTGCAGATCGAATCTGATCCCGGGATGCGCGGCCGCGTACTGGCGTTACAGGCGATGCTGTTCCTCGGGAGCACCCCGGTGGGTGGTCCGATCGTCGGCTGGATCTCTCAGCAGTTCGGCGCCCGGTACGCCATCGGCGTGGGTGCGGTAGCCGCCCTCGGCGCCGGGGCCTGGGGGCTCTCGAAGGCCCGGAGGGTGACCGCCGCCCGCGGTGGGTCGGCGAGCCTGGGTTGGACGACCCCGGAGAGCAAGGACGTGACCGCCGAGGCCGCCCTCCAGTCGAGTCCCTGAAGCTGCTGCGTGGGGACGGTCGGCCGATAGAGACGGGAGACCCGGCGCGTCGATTGTCGGCCTGCCGCCGGAAGATCGCCGTACGGCCGTAACCGGAACGAAACGGTGCCGGCGTACGGTCTCACGGGGGGCTCGCCGTGCGGTCTGAACCGACCGACATCCCGTCGAACCTGATCGCGCCGCTCCGGCCGCACGTCATGGTGCTGTTCGGTGCCACCGGCGACCTCGCTCGGCGCGAGCTGCTGCCCGGCCTCTTCCATCTGTCCCAGGCCGGGCTGTTGCCCGAGTGCCGCATCGTCGGCACGTCGCTCGACGACCTCGCTGGGCCGGCGTGCCGTTCTACCTGCGCACCGGCAAGCGCATGGCCGAAGGTGCTCGCATCATCTCGATCGCTTTCCGGGAACCGCCGAAGAGCATGTTCCCGTCGGGCTCGGGTGTCGGCGCCCACGGTCCCGACCATCTCACGTTCGACCTCGCCGACGCGTCGCGGCTGTCCCTCTCGTTCTACGGCAAGCGCCCCGGACCGGGCATGACCCTCGACAAGCAGAGCCTGCAGTTCGCACTGCACGAGACCGGTCGCACCACCGACCTGCTCGGGGCGTACGAACGGTTGATCTACGACGCCATGAGCGGCGACCACACGCTCTTCACGAGCGCGGAGGGCATCGAGCGGCTCTGGGAGCGTTCCAAGCCGCTCCTCGAGAACCCGCCGCCGGTGCGCCCGTACGCGCAGGGTTCGTGGGGCCCGAACGCGATCCACCAGCTGATCGCGCCCGACGCTTGGCGTCTCCCCTTCGAGCGCGGCTGGCGCAGCACCTGACGAGCCCTGTCAGACTGCGGGCGTGGCCCGTCGCCGTGCGCCGATCGGCGTGTGCACGCTCGTTCTGCTGGCACTCCTCGCGAGCTGCAGCTCGTCGGCGCGATCCGTGTCGGGCGGCCCATCGACGTCGACGTCGACAGGCCCGTCGACCACCACGACAACGATCCCGGCCCAGGACCCGTCGGCCGGTTGCTCGGCGAATGGTGCACCGGTCGGGGCCGGAGAGACCGTTCGCAGCCTCACGACCGCCGGAGTCGCGCATCCCTACCTGCTGTCGATCCCGACGGGTTACCGGCCCGCGCGCCCCACGCCGCTCGTGCTCTCGTTCCACGGGTACGCCAGCAACGCCCGCGAGTTCGCCGCGCTGACGCAGATGCCGACCGAAGGCGCACGACGCGATGTGATCGTCGTGACTCCCGAGGGCCCGAACCACACGTGGCAGCTCAACGCGACGGGAAGCGACGCGGCCTTCGTCGACGCCATCGTCGCCACGGTTGCCAAGTCGGTCTGCGTCGACATGCACCGCGTATACGCGAGCGGCTTCTCCCAGGGCGCCGCGTTCACGATCATCTACTCGTGCGCGCGCCAGAATCGCATCGCCGCGTTCGCCACCGTGGCCGTCGATTTCCAACTGGGGTGCGAGCAGCCGGTGCCGTACCTCGCGTTCCACGGGACCGTCGATCCTCTGGTCCCCTACGACAATGGCGGCATCGGTGCGTCGATACCGGGGAAGGTGCGGGGGACCCTCTTGAACATGGGCGATTGGGCCCGGCTCGACAAGTGCGGGGCCGTGCCGACGGTGCACACATTTTCGTACGAGATTGTGCTGCGGACGTGGCCACAGTGCACCGGCGCGACGTCGGTGGAGCTCTATACGATCATCAAGGGCAGTCACACTTGGCCGGGCGCGAATCCGAAGGCCAGCCCGCTCTACACGACCCGACAGATCGACGCGACCGCGCTGATGCTCGCGTTTTTCGGACTTCATCACCTGCCCGGCAGCTGAGATGCGCGCGCGATCTTCGTGCGGTCGGGGCGCGCGTGAAAGACGCTTTTCGATTCGTCGGATTTCCGCCGGAGGCCGCGCTCGCTCGGGTTCGTGCGTCGTCGATGTGGCGTTGGCGGTAGTGGAACTAGCACAGCAGCTCGAGATTCGCGAGATCCGTCGGCCCGCCGCGGGCCCGGTGCCGCTTGTTGATGGGCTTGGCAGGATGGACTTGTTGCCAGCGCTGGCGCGAGTCCGACGGCGGTCTCGCGCCGTCGAGCTGGAACTCGAGTTGGTCGAGGCGCGCGTGCCAATCGGCGGCATCGCGCGAGGCCTTGCCCAGCTTGCCGTTCATTCCGTCTCCTTGTCGTCGTCGTCTTCGGGCATCTCGTCGAGATGGCGTTCGAGACCGTCGAGGCTCGTTCCCCACCGTTGCCGGTAGGGACGCAGCCACTCGTCGATCTCTTGCAACGGCTCCGCGCGGACGCGGTAGATGCGTCTCTGCGCGTCGGTGCGGGACTCGACGAGCCCGGCCTCCCGCAGCACCCTGAGGTGCTTGGAGACCGCGGGCTGGCTGACGGCCAGCGCGTCGACGATGGCACCTACTGGCTGATCTCCTGCCAACAGCAGGTCGAGGATCCGGCGCCGGTTTGGCTCAGCCAATACTCCGAACGCCTCGGTGGCCGTCATTCGGCAAGTATAGCTATAAAGCTATATATACTACAAGCTATATGACGCGCTACGGACCGGGTGGACCGAGCGCCGGGCCCTTCGGCGTGTCGATGCGTTGGCTCGTGTAGATGCCGCGATGGGAGCTCGTCACGTAGGCGACGACGCACGCGATCGCGAACACGGCGATGTTGCCCGCCCCGAACAGTTCGACAGCCATGACCGTGCACGCGATCGGCGTGTTCGCGGCGCCTGCGAACACCGCCACGAATCCAATTGCCGCCATCAGTGGGACAGGACCACCGATCACGCGTCCCGCGCTCGCCCCGAGCGCGGCGCCGATGACGAACAGTGGCGTCACCTCGCCGCCTTGGAAGCCGGACCCGAGCGTCACCGACGTGAAGACGAGCTTGAGCGCGAACGCGAACAGCACGACTCCGGCGCCTCCCGCCAGTGACTTCGTGATGAGCGGGATCGACAACCCGAGATAGTCGCGGTTCCCTACGGCGTAGGTGAGGCCGATGACCATCACCCCGCCGACGAGCGGTCGGGCCGGGGTCCAGCGCACCGTCGAGGCGAACGCCCGCTTGATGCCGTGGGTCAACTCGGAGAACACCAGTGCGACGAGCCCGCAGGCCAATCCGACCGCGACGACGCGCACGATCAGGGGCAAGGTGAGGTCGACGCGTGCGAGTTGTGGGGTCGGGGTGTGGTGCACGCCCAGATGGCGGACGACGACGTCACCGACGACGCTCGCCGTCAGCGCGGCCACCAACGCGTCGTAGCGCATGCGCCCGATCGCCTGCACCTCGAGTGCGAACACGGCCCCCGCGAGCGGCACCCCGAACACCGATCCGAAGCCGCCCGCGATCGCGGCGATCAGCAGGACGCGCCGGTCCACCGGCGTGACGCGAGTTGCGAACGGCGGCACGCGGAACGTCGCGTCGGTGAGGCTTCCGGCCATCTGGATCGCGGTTCCCTCGCGGCCTGCGGACCCGCCCGAGAGATGGGTCAGGATCGTTCCGACGAACACGAGCGGAGCCATGCGGCGCGGGATCCAGGCTTTGGGGTCGTGGATCTCGTCGATGATGAGATTGTGTCCTTCGGAGGATCGCCCGCCGCCGTAGTGATACGCGAGGCCGACGAGGAAACCGGCGATCGGCAGCACGAAGAGAAGCCAGGCGTGTGACTCGCGCGTGCCGGTCGCCCAGTCGAGCGACTTCAGAAAGGCGGCCGATCCGAGCCCGGCGAGCACACCGACGATCGTGCCGAGCACGATCCACTTCGCGAGATACACGACGAGCGCGCCCTGCTCGCGCGCGATGTCGAAGACTCGCCGCCTCGGCTTGAGGGAACTCGGCTCGGGGGAACTCACGCGCGTCTCCTACCTGATCGACGATTGTCTCTCGGTAGGGACCATCAGCCCCGAGGGGCGGGCAAAGGCGAGTCCCATCGCCTGTGCCGTGAATTGTATCCGCTTCAGGGCTTGCCGAATGCGCCCGCGTTGCGGGCCGCGGCGATCTGCGTCTCGTCCCAGCCCAGCACGTCCCGCAGCACCTGCTCGGTGTGCTGGCCGACCGTGGGCGCCTTGGACGGCATCGGCAGGGTCTCGTCGACGAACTTGATCGGCGTCGGCAGCATGTCCGCCCCGACCTGCGCCGCGGGCAGGAGCTCGAACCGGTCCAGGAACTGCGGGTCGTCGTACAGGGTCTTGGGAGAGTTCGCGGGCGCGATTGGTGTGTTGTGCTCGAGCCCGAACGCGAGCCATTCCTGCGTCGAGCGCTGGGCGAACTCGTCGCGCAGGATCACGCGCAGTTCCTTGTTGTTGCGCGCGTGGTCGCCGTACTGCGAACCGGGCCAACGCTCGAATAGCTCGGGCTGACCGATGCCTTCGCAGAAGTTCTTCCAGAACTCGCGCTCCGACGCCATGAACAAGATGTGCCCGTCGGTAGTTCCGTAGAACTGGTAGCGGACGCCGGATTCCATGCCGCCGGTGCCGGGAGCGCGCCGTTCGAAGTCGTCCGCCTCGTTGCCGGTCACTTCCGACTCGGGCCGCTCGTACGCGCGCCACGTCTCGCTGCGCAGCCAGTCAGTGGCCGCGGCCGCATCGGACTGGGCGATCTCGATCTGACAACCCTCGCCCGATTCACGTGCGCGCAGCACTCCCGCGAGCAGTCCGAGCGCGCCGAACACCGGACCGACGTTGATGCCGATCGACACGTGCTCGGGCATGAACGCGAATCCGTCGTCGTCGATCTCGGGCTGCACGATGCCCGCCCACACGTCGTACGCGATGCCGTGGCTCGGCATGTCGCGGTACGGGCCGGTCGCGCCGTAGCCGGAGATCGTGCAGAACACGATCTTCGGGTTCACCTGTCGGAGCGCGTCGAATCCGAGTCCGCGGCGTTCGAGACCGCCCGGCCGCATCGCTTCCACCACCGCGTCGGCGTCGCGGACGAGCTCGAGGAACGCGTCGCGTCCGACATCGGTGCGCAGGTCGAGGACGATGCTCTTCTTGCCCCGGCTGATGTGCAGGAAGAGGAGCGAGACGCCTTCGACGATCGGCCACGTCATGCGGCGGCCGTAGTCGCCTTGCGGCGGTTCGACCTTGATGACGTCGGCGCCGAGGTCGGCGAGATGGGTCGTGAGGTTCCCGGGTCCGAGCATCGACACTTCGACGATGCGCAGGCCCGCGAGCGGAGCGGGACGATCAGGGTTCACGGGAGCGCAAGTTAGTAGTTGCGCTCAGTCCGCTTCAGGGTGCCGGGCTCGGTGCATGCTCGGCCGCCGCTTTCTCGGCGGCGGCGTCTTCGGCCCGGGTCGGGGCCCGGTCGTGGAGCAGGCGGAGCTGGTTGTCAGCCGTATAGGTCATGCCCCGTTCGATCGCGTCGCTGTGGCCGCGCAACTGGGCGTCGGCCAGGGCGACCATCGCCGCGCCGGCGAACGACGCCGACGGCGGTCCGCAGGCATCGATGTTGGCGGTGACGATCTGCAGGCGGGTCACGGACTCCAACGCCGAGTCGACGGCGTCGCGCGGGTTCTCCTGCTGGTTGCGCACGAGATGCTCGATCTCGCCCCGCAACCTCGTGATCTCGATCCGGGCGTCGTGCTCGCGTGGCGGCGCGACGGGTGCCGGCGGGGTGGGCGGCTTTTCGTCGGTCAGCGCATGGCTGGGCAGGAATTCGTCCGGCTCCAGCGGCGGACCGCCGGGCCACAGCCACGCCTGCGGAATCTGCGTGGATTGCATCTGAGAACCCCCTCGTGGCCCTTATCGGCGGATGGGTCGGCGTTCCTGAGGTGGGCCTGGTTCCGGGACCAGCCGCACGCGCTAGCTCGAGTTGCCACTCCCGGTGGCGGCGCCCCAGACGACGACCAGGATCCAGAACGCGATCGCCACGAATCCGATAATGATCCCGGCGAGCGCCAGCCCGTCGCCGCCCTGGCGACCCTGGGACGCGCGGATCTGGGAGCGGGCGACGAATCCCAGCACGACCGCGGCGAGTGAGCCGATCCCGCACGGGATCCATCCGACGAGGCTCAGGACCAGAGCGGCAATGGCGAGACCATTCGTGGGCTGGGCCTGGTACCCGGACGGCGCGTACGGCTGGGGGTACGGGGCGTAGGGACCGACGCCGGGCGGCGGATACCCGCTCGGCGGCCGGCCGGGGGGCTGCCCGGGCGGCCCGGCGGGAGGTTGATACGCAGCGGGCGGGGCGAACGGGTTCGTGGGATCGCCGGTCGCAGGCCCGGGGTAGGGCGGGGGCGGAGGTGCGCCCGCCGCCGCGTACGGGCCCGGCGGATGAGGGGCGCCCCACGGATTGGGCGGCGCGTGCGGGCCAGTCGGCGGGAGGCCGACCGAAGGCGCGCTGGCAGGAGGAGGTGCCGGAGCGGTCGGTTGACCGGTCTCGAACGACGACGTCTCCGCCGGAGCCGGCACCGAGACGTCGATGCCGCAACGGACACAGAAGCGATTGTTGGGCTGGTTGTTGTAGCCGCAGTTTGGGCACAGCATCGCGAACAGCCTAGGGCGGCCCCGAACCAGCCTTGCCGCAGACGGCAGGGATCGGAGGGGCGGTCGGTGACGACGCAGCGTCACCGCGTACGCTCGGCAGCCGTGCGACGGCCTCGAAGGAGTATGGCGTTCGGTTGTGTGGTCGCCGCGCTCGCGTTCGCCGGTTGCGCGACGCCCGGCTACAACCCGACTCGCATCCAATCGGAGCTCGTCAAAGCGGGCACGACGCCGCAACAGGCGGAGTGCGTGACCGCGGGCCTGAGCGGGAAGTTCGACACGAATCAGCTCGGGTCGCACTCCGCGCCGAGTGCGATCCCGCCGAAGCCCAAGAACGGTGATCCGCCCGGGACGAAGTACGAGAGCGAGGTCCAAAAGGCGCGCAACATCTTGAAGCAGTGCAAGGTCACGCTTCCGTTGATCCCGCCGCCGAGTTGAGCTCGCTCATCGTGTAAAGAGGGAACAGCTCGAGGCCGTCGGCCGCCAGCTTCTCGACACCCCCCGACTCCCGATCGATGACGCAGATGACCGGACCGAGCCGGGCGCCGCGCGCCCGCAGCTCGGACGCCGCGTCAAGGATGGCGCCGCCCGAGGTCACGACGTCCTCGATGATGCACAGGCTGCGGCCGTCGACCTCACTGCCCTCGGCGAGTTGGCAGGTGCCGTAGGTCTTGGCCTCCTTGCGCACGAAGACGGCCGGCAACCGGGTCACTTGGGAGATCATCGTGGCGAGAGGGACGCCACCCAGCTCGAGGCCGGCGAGCGCGTCGATTCCGCCGGGCACGAGGCCCGCGCAGCCGGCCGCGATGTCGGCGAGGAGCTGCGGATCCGACTCGAACCGGTACTTGTCGAAGTACTCGTGGCTGACCACACCCGACCGCAAGGTGAAGGTCCCGGTGAGGTGCGCGGCGGCATAGATTCGGCGGGCGAGCTCGGTGCGATCCACGCGTCGAAGGTACCGCCGTAGCCGCCCGCTCGGGCGCGGCCCGGCCCGGCCGGGCAGTCCCGTTGACCGCTCGGCCCCTCAACACCTAGCGTTCGTCGGGCGGAAGGGGAAACACACCGCGCCGGCCTGCGCCTGATGCTTCGCATCGGTGCGCCGGCTCGGAAGCAGAGGGCACTGGGATGACGGGACCGGGGGGAACCGTCATCCCGGAGCCTTCGCTGCACCGGCCTTGATCGCGCTGCGGGCCGCCAACCGGCGAAGCGCCCGGATCTCGTCGGGCTCCATGTTGGTGTCGAAGCATTTGAGCTCCGCCATCTCCGCGACCCGCCGGTAGAAGTGGGGTCCGCGGTAGCGCCGGGCGAACCAGTGGTCGAGCGCAGGCCCGCGCACGGCGTTCACTGCGATGGCGAGCGGGCGCGGCATCGGGACGGTGCCGCACGCGATCAGCGCGTAGCTGATGGCGACGTCGACCATCGGGTCGCCGCCGCGCGCGTTCGGCCAGTCGACGACGACCGGACCGTTCGGCGACACGATCACGTTCTGCGGATGGAGATCGAGATGCAGGAGGCGATTGCCGCCGACAGTTCCCCGGTCGGTTCCGCCCGCGCCCATGGCGGGGAGCCACTCGGGCGCGGGTATCTCGTGGAGCCGGTCGAGGAGGTCGGCGAGGAGCCGGAGATGATCACCCAACTTCCAGGGCGGCCGGACCATCGCGTCCACCATGATCGGGCCTTCGATGCGCTCCATGATGATCTCGGTGCCGTCGGCGCGCACCTCTTCGATTCGGGGCACGGGGTATCCGTGTTCGGCGGCGTAACGCATCGTGCGGGCTTCGTGCGCGATCGAGCGCCCGTCGCGGGTCTTGCGCAACACGAGTCCGGGCGCGAACTCGAAGATGTCGCCGTCGCGCCCGCTCGCGAGCACCTTCATCAGACGATGCGGCTCGTCTTGTCGCCCCAGTAGCGGTCGCGCAACAGGCGCTTGTAGAGCTTCCCGGTCTGCTCGCGCGGTAGCTCGCGGTCGAAGTCGACCGCCTGCGGGCACTTGTATTTCGCCAGGTTGGCGCGGCAATACACGAGCAGCTCTTGCTCGAACTCGGGACCGACGTCGTCCCAGTTCGTCGGCTGCACGACCGCGTGGACGCGCTCGCCCATGTCGGCGTCGGGGATACCGAACACGGCGACGTCGTAGACCTTCGGGTGATCGATGAGCAGGTTCTCCGCTTCTTGCGGATAGATGTTGACGCCGCCCGCGACGATCATGAACGTGCGGCGATCGGTCAGGAACAGGTAGCCGTCGGCGTCGAGATACCCCATGTCGCCGACAGTCGACCAACCCTTGGTGTTGAACGAGTCGCGCGTCTTCTCCGCGTCCTTGTGGTACTCGAAGCCGGGCCGGTTCGGTGGCGCTTCGTACCAGACGGTGCCGACTTCGCCGACGGGCAGTTCATCGTCGTCATCGTCGAGGATGTGGATCGGTCCGAGCATGGAGCGACCCACCGAGCCCGGGTGCGCGAGCCAGTCGACGGAGTTGATGTACGTCGCGCCCGTGCCTTCGGTCGCGGCGTAGTACTCGTCGATGATCGGTCCCCACCAGTCGATCATCTTGCGCTTGGTCTCGACCGAGCACGGCGCCGCCGCGTGCAACACGACTTTCAGCGACGAGAGGTCGTAGCGGTTGCGCACCTCGTCGGGGAGCTTCAGCATGCGGACGAACATCGTCGGGACGAACTGCGCGTGGGTGACGTGGTACTTCTCGATGAGCGCGAGCGACTCTTCCGGATCGAAGTGCTCCATGGTGATGACGGTGCCGCCGAGCCGCATGGTGCTCATCGAATAGAACAGCGGCGCGGAGTGATACAGCGGCGCGGGCGACAGGTAGATCGCCTCGCCGTTCATGCCCCACACCGCGGTCATCATCCCCATCTCGACCGGGAGTTCGCCGATGCGTTGGCGCGTGATCTTGTACTTCACGCCCTTCGGTCGCCCGGTGGTGCCGGACGAGTACAGCATCCGGGTGCCCTCGAGCTCCTCTTCGAGCGGCTCGGCCGGGAACCGATCGCGAGCGTCGAGATACGGCTCGTACCCGTCGACGATGTTTGCCGGATCGCCGACCATCAACTGCACCTTGACGCGCGGCATCTTGTCGACGAGCTCGGCGGCGACGTCGCGAAGCGTGTCCGAGATGATCAGGACGTGCGCGTCGCAGTCGTCCAGGATGTACGCGACCTCCTCCGCGTTGAAGTGCGAGTTGATGCACGTGAAGAAGAGGCCGGATCGCTGCGCCGCCCAACACGGTTCGAAGTACTCGACCCGGTTCTCCATGAGCACCGCGACGTGGTCCCCGAACCGGAGGCCGGCGTCGTAGAACAGCTGCGCGAGCCGGTTCGACTGGTCGTTCAGCTGCGCGTACGTGACGACCTCACCCGTCCCCGCCATCACGTACGCAGGATGGTCGGGACGTTCGAGCGCATGTTTCCCGGGCCACACGTCAACTACCCCCCAACACAGAGGTGGAGGGCGACCGCACGAGTGCGATGCCCTCCACCGTCAACGCTCGTGCGTCTAGAACGCGGTGATGACGGAGCGAATGACTTCGCCCGCTTCCATCGCGCGGAATGCCTCGTTCACATCGTCGAGCTTGATCGTCCGCGACACCATCGAACCCGTGTCGAGCCGGCCCGTCTCGATGAGATCGGCGAACCGTTGAAAGTCGCGGCGCACCTGACCCGATCCGTACTTGCAACCCTTGAGCGTCTTCTCGTTGAAAAAGAGATCGAAGGTCGAGAGGGTGACCGTCGCCTCGGCGCGGGTCATGCCGACCATCACCGCGGTGCCGCCCTTGCGGATCATGTTGAACGCCTGGAGCGTGGTCTCGGGGAGACCGATGACCTCGAACGAGTAGTCGACACCGCGCCCGCTCGTGAGCTGTTGTACCTGCGCGACCGCGTCGCCCTCGTTGGGGTCGACGAAGTCGGTGGCCCCGGAGCGGCCAGCCTCCTTGCGCTTCATCTCGACCGGGTCGATCGCGATGATCCGCGACGCGCCCGCGATACGTGCGCCCTGGATGACGGCTTGGCCGACGCCGCCGCAGCCGATGACCGCGACGGTCGCGCCCGGGTGGACCTGGGCGGTGTTGAGCGCCGCGCCCACTCCGGTGGTCACGCCGCAGCCGATCAGCGCGAGCTGGTCGTCGGGGACCTCGGTGTTGATCTTGACGATCGACGACTGGTCGCACGTCATCGCTTCCGCGAACGTGCCGAGCCCGGTCATGGTCGTGTACTCGGTGCCGTCGGAGCGCTTGCCCCGGTTGCGGACCATGACCTCGAACTCCGTGTCGCAGAGGTGCGACTGGTCGTGCAGGCAGAAGTAGCAGATGCCGCAGGCGGGGATGAACGAAGCGATGACCCGGTCGCCCTTGGCCAGACCGGTGACGTCCTTGCCGACCTCGATGACCGTGCCCGCGCCCTCGTGACCGAGGACCGTGCCCGGCATGATGCCCACGTAGCCGTTCTTCAGCGAGAGGTCGGAGTGGCAGACGCCGCTGGCGCCGAGCTGGACGACGACGTCGCGGGGGCCGGGCGGCGCGGGATCGATGTTCTCGATCGAGAGAGGGCCTCCGGTTTCGGTGAACACTGCAGCCCGCATGGGCTTCCTCCTTGACTTTCCGCGTACGTGCGTTTGACCTGCGATGACGCAGCAAACGTAGCGCCTCGCACGCGTTGTGCGCCCGTGCGAAATCGGGGTTCGTTTAGCATTCGGTGGTGCAGGTCGCGTATTTCGGTCCGGCTGGGACCTTTACCGAGGAGGCGCTGCTCTCGCAGCCCGACCTCGCCGCGGGCGATCGCTCGCCCTTTCCGGCCGTTCCCGAGGTGATCGCGGCGGTGGAGCGGGGCGACGCCGACGGCGGGGTGGTCCCGATCGAGAACATGATCGAGGGCTCGGTGTCGGTCACGCTCGACACGCTCGCCTTCGACAGTGACCTGCTGATCCAACGCGAGATCGACCTCGCCGTGTCGCTCAATCTGTGTGCGCGGCCCGGCTCGGGCCTCGACGACCTGCGGGCCGTGGTGTCGTTCCCGCACGCGCTCGCCCAGTGCCGGTCGTGGCTCGCGAAGAACCTGCCCGAAGCGGAGACGCGCGCGTCGCACTCCACCTCGGATGCCGCGCGTGAGGTGTCGAAGTCGGCGACGACGGATACGGCCGCGATCTGCAACGCGCTCGCGGCCGAGATCTACGGCCTCGACGTGCTCGCGCGGGAGATCGAGGACCATCCCGAGAACCAGACCCGATTCGTGCTGCTCGGCCGGGGCGTACCCGCGCCGACCGGTCATGACAAGACGTCGATCGTCTGCTTCCAGCGCGAAGACCAGCCGGGCTCTTTGCTGCAGATCCTGCAGGAGTTCGCGGCGCGGGGGATCAACCTCGCGAAGTTGGAGTCTCGCCCGACCAAGCGCGGGTTGGGCGACTACTGCTTCTTCATCGACTGCGAAGGTCACATCTCCGACGAGGTCCTGGCCGACGCACTGCGCAACCTGGTCGCCAAGCAGGCCGAGGTGAAATTCCTTGGGTCGTATCCCGTGGCGGGTCCGGCCGAGGCGGGCGTGGCCCGGCGGAAGGCCGCAGGCAAAGCGTGGAAGAGCGCGGCCGCGTGGGTCGAGACGCTGCGCGCGCAGATCCGGGCGCCGGAGTGATCGATCTCAAGCGGCTGCGGGAGGAGCCCGAGTACCGCCGCGGGATCGAACGCAAGCGGGTGCGCGCGGGCCTGGTCGACGACGTGCTCGGGGCCGACGCCGGGCACCGCGCCCTCGTGCAAGAGGTCGAAGGACTGCGCGCTCGGCAACGCAAGGCCAGCGACGAGATCCGCAATGTCCCGCCCGACGAGCGGCCGGTCAAGATCGCCGCCGCCGGAGCACTGAAGGACGAGCTCGCGGCACGCGAGACCGAGCTCCAGAGTGTGGGCTCGGCGTTTCGCGACCTTGCGTTGCAGCTGCCGAACCCGGCCGACCCCTCGGTGCCGGACGGCGGCGAGGACGAAGGCGATGAGCTCCGTGTCGTCGGCGATACCCCGCCGCCTCCCGCGCTCGACCACGGCGCGTACTCGGAACGCATGGGATTCGTTGACACGAAGCGCGCCGCGGAAGCCAGCGGATCTCGGTTCGCGTACATCATGCGGGAAGGGGCGCTACTCGAGCTCGCGCTCGTCAACTACGCGATGAGCACGATCGTCCGCCACGGCTTCGTTCCCGTGATCACGCCGGCG